>JASLPZ010000499.1:0-3997 GCA_030744725.1 Pirellulaceae bacterium | reverse complement strand
TTTCGCTCCGCGAAAGCACGTTCCTTTCGCGGAGCGAAAGGCGACTATCGGACAGTAATTCCTCGAACGATCCTTAGCGCGATGCACCGTCGGTTCCTCCCATGCCCGTTCGCGTGCATTTGGCGTTCATTCTCGGTTCCGCTGCGAATTCCTTCGCCCGACAAGACCGGCTGAAGTGATTTTCGATCATTGAGAGATTTGTGTATGCTGTTGGATATACTCAACGATCACGACGCATCACCCGCTAAAGGACGGCGCATGCTTAATCTATACGACCAAATCCAAGAAGCCGTCGCGACGATCAAGACAAAATGGGATGGCACGCCGAAAGCCGGTATTATTCTGGGGACAGGGCTCGGCGGCCTGGTCGAAGAAATTGAAGAAGAGGCTTCGCTGGACTACGAAGAGATCCCGAGTTTTCCCACTTCGACCGCTATCAGCCACCGAGGGCGTTTGGTCTGCGGCAGACTGGAAGGGCTGCCGGTGATGGCGATGGAAGGTCGCTTTCACATGTACGAAGGTTACCCGCTAAAGCAAATCACGCTGCCGGTCCGCGTCATGCAAGCGATGGGCGCGGACCTACTAGTCGTCTCCAACGCGTGCGGTGGGATGAACCCATACTTCAAGGAAGGCGACCTGATGGTCATCGAAGACCATATCAACTTGATGGGCGATAATCCACTGATTGGGATCAACGACGATCGCCTGGGACCTCGGTTTCCGGATATGTGCGAACCGTATAATCAAGGATTGGTTGATCGCGCGCTCGAGTGCGCTCGCCGCGAGAACATCGTGGCACACAAAGGTGTATTCGTCGCCGTGTCAGGGCCAAACTTGGAGACACGCGCCGAGTATCGGTTCTTGCGAACGATCGGCGCTGACGCGGTCGGAATGTCGACGGTGCCGGAAGTCATTGTGGCCGTCCATTGCGGAATGCGAGTTGTGGGCTTCTCCATCGTCACAGACCTCTGTTTACCTGACGCCCTGCACCCGGCTGATGTGGCAAAGATCATTGCGACAGCCAACACCGCCGAGCCCAAACTCCGGATTCTGGTGCGTGACGTCCTACGTTCCGAAGCGGAATCGTTGCCAGCATCATCGTGACCACATTGTCGTTGGAAAAACAGCACGCCAACGTAATCCGCCAGCAGTGCTGCGTCCGGCCTCGCGTGGCCATCGTGTTGGGAACCGGCTTGGGTGATCTGGCGAATCACATTGCCGCCGACTTCGTGTTGCCCTATGACCAGTTGGAGTCATTTCCTTTGTCGACTGCCCTCGGGCACCAAGGTCAATTCGTCTGCGGTCACTTGGCCGGCGTACCCGTCATTGCCATGCGCGGTCGATGCCATCTCTACGAAGGCTACTCGTACGATCAAGTGACGCATCCGGTGCGTGTCATGCGAGAGTTGGGTGCCACGACGTTGATCGTTTCGAATGCCAGCGGAGGCATGAACCCACAGTTCAAGAGCGGCGATCTGATGGCCATCGAGGGTCATGTCAATTTGATGGGCCGGCACGGCATCGCGCGCACTCGCGCGGTTGGCCAGCCGATCGGCGGACGAACCAACGATTCGCCCTACGATTCCAGTTTGATCGACTGGGCGCAATCAGTCGCTCGGCGCGAAAATGTTGTTTGCCATCGGGGCGTATACGTCGCGGTCAGTGGACCAAACTATGAAACTCGCGCCGAATATCGTTTCTTTCGAAAGATAGGTGATGCCGTTGGCATGTCGACGGTGCCCGAAGCGCTGACAGCGGCCGCCTGCGGCATGTCTGTGTTGGCCTTATCCACGATCACCAACGTCGCCAAGCCGGACGCGCCTCAGCTGGTCGACGCGAATGACGTGGTCGATATCGCCGAGCACGCTGAGCCGCGACTCCGGAAGATTGTGATTGGCGTTCTGAAGCGGCTTGCAATGGATGTGGTGTAAGCCAGGGCGGCTGTCAGCCCGGCAGGGGATTGGTGCGGACGAAATCCCAGTCGACGTCGACCCCCAATCCCGGTGCATCGGTGATGGTCGTGACCGGTCCGGAGATTGAGATGGGATTCGTTGCGACGCTGTCCACATGGTAGGCCGGGCCCAGCACATCACCTGGATACGCTTCGATCTGGAGATTTTCGGTCCCGACGATCAAATGGCACATAGCGGCCGTGGCAACGTCATATTCCAGGTTAGACCCAATGGAACACGCAACACCGTGTTCGGCGGCGAACTTGGCGATCTGTTGCGACTTTCGAATCCCACCGTTCTTACCAGGGTACAGGCTGATAACGTCGCAAGATTCGTGACGGATCAATTCTCTTGCATGGCTCATGTCGAAGCAGATATCGTCCGCCATGACCAGTGGTCGCGTTTCGCGGCGAACACGGGCCAGCCCGGCAAAATCACCGTCTGGCGTCGGTTGTTCGACCAGCCACAGGTTGCAGTCCTCGAGTTCGCCAATGCAGCGTATCGCCGTTTCGACATCCCAGCCGCAATTCGCGTCAACCATGAGTTTGAGATCCGGACCAATCGCTTCGCGGACAGCGCGGACGCGGGAAATGTCGTCGTCCGGTTTGGTACCGACTTTGACTTTGATGGTATCGAATCCTTGCTCGACCAATTCGATCGCCCGCTGCCGCGCGCGATCCGGGTCATACGCGCCCATTGAAAACCGACACCGGATCGACCGCTCGCGAAATGGACCGCCGAGCAATTCGTAGACGGGCTTGTCCGCAGCTTTTCCGCTCAAGTCCCAGCAGGCCATTTCAATGGCCGACTTGGCGAACCAGTTGTGACGGCAAATAGAATCCAGCCGTCGATCGATATCTTCGATGTCCAACGGATCGGCACCCACGACCGCGGGCGCGAGCAGTCTGTCAATCAAGGACAAGCAGCCCCAGACGGTTTCACCGCTCCACAGCGCCGAAACAGTTGCCTCGCCAACACCTTCCAGGCCGTCGTCCGTCAGGACGCGAACCAGCACGTAATTCGAAACATCGTGAACACCCAATGAAGTGATCATCTGATATTTCGGTTTTAAAGCGATCCTGACCGGAAATGTTTCGATGGCGGTGATCAACATGAACAGCAGGGTCCAAATTCAAAAGGTCTAAATTGGGTTTGTGGTGGTTCCTCGTTCCCAAGGTGCGGTTGGGCGAACTGGGCTTCGGCACAAAACCACCTCGCAATAGACGAAACGACTCCGGCGACCGAAGACCTCATTGTAGCGTGGCCCCTTGAGCGAGCCAGCGAGATCAGGGTCGCACGGTTGACGATGTGCTGCGGCTCGGACTCGGCCAAACAACAACTGCCCCTCCCCCTCGCGCAGACTTTTTCGCTTTTAAGCCTCTCCTGCTTCAAGAGTTAGAATCCATCTCTCCCTCTGGAGATCGTGCAGCTTTTGGGTTATTGGTTTGCAACGGTTTTCACATCATGTCACGTCTCCCTTGAGGGCGGACGTCGCTGCTGGTAGATCCTCACCAACCTCGTCGCCACCAGTGACGGCCTGTCCACCGACTTTGTCGACTGCCTCGCTTCACGCATTCCACTAGCACCGCAGCCAGATTAGACACGAACAACGCCTTCGGCGTTGTACATCGTAGCCCAGGGAAAGCGACGCGGCGCAGCCGCGACGCGTCACCCTGGGTTCGATGCCGAACGAACCAAATCAACGCTGAAGGCGTTGCACATCTCGCGATTGTCGCACGCCTTCAGCGTGCAAGTTTCCCATTCCATTTACCCAGGGTGGTGCGGCTGCGCCGCTGACCCTGGGCTACGATGTGTAACGCCTTCGGCGTTGGATCTTGCGAGCACGCTAAACACGTACTTGGGAGAGACGACTGGATCTTAACTCGAGAAGCGAAAAAGATTTGAAAGCTGCACGACCTCCACGGGAGAGGTAACATGATGTGAAGAGCGCTGCAGACCAATAATTAAAAGCCTCCTCAGAAGAATCTGTGGGTGAAGTCAGGTTGAGGAAGTGCTCCGAGGTTGTGATAGAGAGCGATTTCATA
>JASLPZ010000498.1:0-3999 GCA_030744725.1 Pirellulaceae bacterium | reverse complement strand
TCGCTTGTATTCGCGCCGCCGAGATCGACGGAAAGAAGTCCTGCAGGTCGATTTTCAAAACCACCCTTCGGCCGACATGGGGCGCAGCAAAAGTCTTAATCGACCGACCGCGACGGAATCCATGAACCGCGTCGTGCAGTGGGATGTGGTCAAGGATGTCGGTAAGAACGCGGCGTTGTATCTGTTTGAGACGTGGTTTGGGCGATTCAATCAGCCGGATCTGGCCGAAACGCTTCGCCAGTGGTCGATAATGGTAATGTCTCAGGCGGCCATGATTTCGCTTGTGTTCCAGTCCACGCAGATCTGCGAACCACGACAATTCGCCGAAAGAGACACCTAACCAGTCAGCCAGTTCTCGGGGTGTTCGGATCGACGCGACGCGCCATGACGCGGCGGCAATAACGGGTCGCATCATCGGCGGCGCGACAAGCCGGTTGGCCAGGCGAAGGTCGTGTTTCTGGCAAGCGCGAAAGAAGCCTCGGTCGGCCAGAATGAACTCGACTACGAAGGTTTGCCTGGGTCGAACGCCCGCAGCAAACGTCTCGACAACGCGCCGAGCAAGCGGTCGAATCCAACGCCATCGCCGATTGAACAGGAGGCTGCCGCGATCGACCAATTCGTCAGTTTCAATGTCACCAGCCAAGAAGGCGATTGCAAGTGCATCGGCAATGGTTGCATAGGAGTCCATTTGAATTGGGCGACAGAGTACCTCAACGAGTCTGGTCCAGCGTGAGTCATCATGCGTGGAGCGCATTCCGACTCACGCGACGAAATCCTAACCATTCACGATCCCCTGGGGTATCCCCAGAGAGACAGGTCGAACTCAAAGGTCCGATCCTTGCCGGCTTGACGTACTCTGTCGCCACGGTCCAATCATAACCAGATGGACAGTGTCGTCGTATCACTTGACTGTCATTCGAATCACACCGTCCCAGTTCTTTGGGGGCAGACGATTGTTTTGCGCGATGAAAACAGTCAGGAAATCCTTCACGCGGTCATCGGCTGGAACTTGATGGAGCAGAGAAAACGCTTTCTCCCAATCTTCCCCCTGTAAGGCATCGAGTGCCGCTTCATAGGTCGCGATATCTTGATCGGACAAGTCCGTGTATTCGGCCTGCGGTGGCAGTAATTCGCTGACTTCCAGCGGTGTTTCGATTCCCAGCGGTATCACCCGAGCCACACGGCGGACGCGGGCCGTTTCTGAGGTCAACTGATTGCGCGCGGCGGTGGCCGTCGCTTCGTCGATCAGGATCGGTGCACGCAGCAGCTTGGTCATGCCTTCCAAACGCGAGGCGAGATTAACGACAGGTCCGAAAACCGTGACCTTCACTTGATCGACAGTTCCGATCTTGCCCGCCACGGCGGCACCGGATGCGATGCCGATGCCAGCGCGAAAGTCGTGTAGTGGATGGTCTTCGTCCGTCGCCGCGGCCGCGAATTCGCAGCGGATTAGCAGGGCTGCTCGACACGCCCGCGCCACGCGATCTTCTTGCGCCAATGGCCAACCCCAAAAACCCATCGCTGCATCACCGTGAAAGTCGCCAATCACGCCGCCCTGCTGCAAAATGTGTCGCGTCATCACGCCCAGCGCCGTGCTCACGCGCTGCAACAACCCCAGGAGATTCTCCGAGGACTGTTCAGATTTCAGTGCGAATCCGCGCAGGTCACAGAACAACACCGTCACGTCACAGGGACGAGGGGCCAACGACTGTTCGGGATCCGAATTCGCGACAGTGTCCAACACTACCGGCGAGATGAACTGGCTGAGCGACGCTTTTTGCCGTTCGAGTTGCCGGAGCGCTCGCAGGCTGCCGAGTGTGTTGGCAACTAGCTCGGTGAACTTCACGTCGTCCTGCAGATCGTTGGGTTGAGTGACTACCGCATCGGTGGCGCTGCCTGCCGGTCGTCGGCCCGCAATGTAAATCACCCAACCTTCGCAACCCAAGCCGCTGATGGGCGTGCAATAGGCCCAGTCCGTTTCATCGCTCTGCGTGAACGATGTATCGGCAGCGCGGTCAGTGCCAGCCCAAATGTGAACGACGCTCTCTTGCCTTGACACCGCTGCTCGGATCAGTCGTTCGCTGGGGGCAAAACGTCCCGAAGCTACATCACGCAAGTCCCAATGTCGGATTGCAATGGGCCCGTCGCCATCCGCCTGGCGTACAACCGAGACCAAAGCCACCGAACTGGCCTGTCGAATGGAGGTCAACAGCACGTTGACCAACTGGGCGCATAATTCGTCGTCGTCATTGGCACGTGAGATAATCTGCGGCAATCGGCTGAGCGTTTCCAACCACTCGGCGGCATGTTCGTATTCGACCTGCTTAAGAAAGTCTCGCGAAAAGATCTGCTCCGTGACCGGAGGCGGCGTGTCGATGGTCACGTCGACCTGTTCTTCAACCAGGGAAAACGAAGTCGCGCCGATGACGAAATGCTCTCCAGGGGCAATCGAAAACGAATCCGTCGCCTCACCTTGAAAAAAGACCGGGTTCTTCGCTTTGCTAGTTTTCGTGACATGCAGACGACCCGATTCGAACTCCAGTTCGGCATGACGCGAAGAAATCCGATCATCCCAAGCCACCTGCCAACTATCTTCCGCGCGACCCAATAAGACTCGACGGCCGATGTCCAGGCGACGTTTCCACCGCTGCGACGGCGTGGCACCCTGCGCAATCAAATACGGCATACAGAATCCTTCTTTTAATCCTAATCGTAATCTTTATTCCGCTCGCGTCACGCCTGCTGCAACGTCGCTAAGGACAGGATTAAGAACAGCCGGTTATGGCCAAAGGCCGTCAACGGCTACCTTGCCACATCCACCGGGGTGCATGATAGAATAGGCGTTTTCCTCGAGTCCCACACTGGCAAACTGATGTCGCCAAGACAATTCGACCACGCAGCTGCAGTTTTTGTACTTGCCTGTGTGGCGATGACACACCCTAGTGTCCAAGCTGAACCACCGGCAGCGGAAGCTGAGGCCGTTTCCTATGCGGACGACATTGCACCCATGTTCGCCCGACACTGCATTTCCTGCCATGGTCCGAAAAAGCAAGAAAGCGAACTGCGATTGGATGTCCGTGCGGCGCTGCTGTGAGGCGGAGACTTCGGCGAGCCGTCAGTAGTACCAGGCGACAGCAAATCGAGTTTCCTGTTCCAGGTCATCTCCGGCGAGAACGAAGATCTGGCGATGCCGCCGGAAGGTCCGAGCCGTTCGCCTAATCTGAGCGGTGGTAAATACAGTTGGTGGAAAAGCGAGTCCGGCACGCCTGTTGCATTCTAACGCCCCCAAACACGAGGCCGGTTCCGCGTTTGGCTGTCCTGGGGCTGCGGCTGGGAAACTCACACGCGTGATGCCAACTATGTGCTGGATGCCGATGGCGATAGTCGACTGCTGTGGCGATTTCCTCCACGCCGAATGGAAGCCGAGGCAATACGTGACAACATCCTCTTGGTCAGCGACGTACCGGATTTGCGGATGGGCGGCCCGGGATTCAGCGCTTTTGAAGTTCAGAAAGAAAATGTTCGTCACTACTTCCCAAAGAAGTCGTACGGACCCTCGGATTGGCGGCGCATGATCTACATGACCAAAGTTCGACAGGAACAGGATTCTGTCTTCGGAGTGTTTGATTGCCCCGACGCCAGCCAGACGGTTCCCAAACGCAGTCGGTCCACAACGCCGTTGCAAGCGTTGAACCTGTTCAACAGTGTTTTCTCGATGGGCCAGAGTCGACACATGGAAGTGCGGCTGCGATCCGAAGCTCCCCTCGGCGTCGAGCAACAGGTGCAGCACGCATTTGCATTAACGTTTTCCCGCCGTGCGACCGCGGACGAGTTGCGATCCTCCATCATGTTTGTTAACAGTCATGGCCTTCCGGCATTTTACCGCGCCATGTTGAATGCTAATGAGTTTCTGTTTGTCCCTTAGCAGCCTGTTGATTTTCTCCCGCAGGGCGCTATTCTTGTCGCAACGCGAAAGGAGTCGATGCGATGAGTCTGGGA
>JASLPZ010000497.1:0-4006 GCA_030744725.1 Pirellulaceae bacterium | reverse complement strand
AGAAGCACCATGGCCCGATCTCGAACGACCGACCCCTACCCGTCGCATCAAGCCGCCTTCGAAGCTGAATCCAGCGGACGAGCAAACGGTCAGCGACGCGTCTGTCTAAACGATGTCATCGAACGTCCGGGGAGGACCGCAGCGGAAATCGCTGCTGCAACCAACCTGGAACGTCACGTGCCGTCGCGACGCCTTCCCGAGTTGCGAAGCGGGGGGCTCGTCTACAACGGCGAGGTTCGTGTCTGCCTGGTAACCGGTCGGAACAGCATGACCTGGTATCCCACAAAGAAGGAGGAGACACGATGATCGCGACATTGACACCCGATTTCATTCAGCATGAGCCCGCCGACACTTACCACAAAAAGGCAAACGAGTTTCTAAGTAGCCACGCTCTCGGCGATTTCCGCAAGTCGCCCTGGCTGTTCCGAAAGAAGAAGGGCGGATTAATCGCGGACGAAGACCGGCCGGCCTACGTGCTCGGTCGAGCCGCACACGTCCTGATTCTGGAAGGACGTCGGGCGTTCGACGATGGCTACGCGATCGGCGGCCCCATCAACCCTCGTACCGGCAATCCCTTCGGTTCGACCACGAAGGCCTTTCAGGAATGGGCCGCGGCGCAGGGCAGGCCCGTTCTCACCCACGACCAGGTCTATCTGATCGAACAGCTCGCCTCGGGCGTTTCAATGAACTCGATCGCCACAGAATTTCTTTCGAGCGGCGTTGCGGAAGGTGTCGTCCGTGGTCGCTACATGGATATGGCATGTCAGATCCGCATGGACTGGTTCGCTGCTGATCGAGGACTCGTCGACCTGAAGACGTGCGACGACCTGACCTGGTTCGAGTCAGACGCCCGCCGTTACGGCTACGCCCACCAACTCGCCTTCTACCGCGCCGTTTTGAATGAAGTCGCTGGCGAGCAATTCCCCGTCCACATCATCGCCATCGAAAAACGCGAACCGCATCGCTGCGGTGTCTGGCGGATCGGAGACGACGTGCTCGACATCGCGCAGCGGGAGAACGAAGACGCGATCGAGCGACTCAATCGCTGCGTGGAAAAGGACCAATGGCCCACTGGGTACGAGAGTATCCGCACTTTTGATTACCTCTAAACGTGGTGGCGAGCGGGCGGGATGGCGTGCCGCTGTACGGGCCACAGCGGAATGGACTCCCTGTGCCCGCCCGTCTCGCTGCCTCCTCAATCGAAACAAGGAGATGATGAACATGACATTACTTGACCAAATCCACAGCGGCCGAAATCCCGCGCCGAGGCGAGTGTTGCTTTACGGAACGCAAGGCATCGGCAAAGCGCAACCGTTAACCGCTTGGGTGCTGACGCCTCACGGATTCGTGGAGATGGGGGAACTTGAAGTCGGTGATCTTGTCATTGGCTCAGGCGGCACACCGTGCACAGTCCTGGGGATCTATCCTCAAGGCATCAAGGACGTCTACCGCGTCACGTTCCGGGATGGATCCACGACGGAATGTTGCGATGACCATTTGTGGTTCACGACGACGTTCAACGAGCGAAAGCAGGGTTTGAGCGGAGCCGTAAGGACGCTCCGCGACATCCGGGAATCCCTGCGGAACGGGACTCACTTCAATCATGCTGTGCCGCGAGTGCAACCTGTCGAGTTCGAGTCCCAGGAATTGCCTGCCGACCCTTGGCTTCTCGGTATGTACCTGGGTGACGGGCACTCCAATTCCAGCGTCGTGATTACGAATTCCGAGCCGGACATCCAAGACCGTATTCGCGGTACGGTCGCATCCGACGGCGATCAGGTCGTTCTCTTCAACGAAATTCACCTGCGGATCGTTTCGCCCGATGGTCGGGGAACGGCATTCAAGGCGGCGCTCGATGAGCTTGAGCTTTCCGGGAACGCCGCCGGAAAGAAATACGTCCCACCCGAATACTTGTACGGCTCGGTGGAGCAGCGGCTAGAGCTGCTGCGCGGTCTGATCGACAGCGACGGCTACGTCACGAATCCCGGTTCGGTCGAGTATTGCACGGTCAGTCGGCAACTGTCGCACGATTTCTGCTTTCTGGTGCGATCGCTCGGCGGGTCAGCCAAAGTCTCGACCAAACGTGGGGCGTACACCAAGGACGGAGTGAAACACGTCTGCCAGACGGCCTACCGCGTTTTTGCGTCCTTTCCGGAAGAGATCACACCGGTCTCGTCCGCCAAGCACCTTGCCAGATGGGGAACTCCAGAATGGCGGATTTTGCACACGATCCGCAGCGTCGAACATGTTGGACAGAAGGAGTGTCGGTGCATTCGCATCGATGCCCTCGACTCGTTGTACGTCACGGACGACTTCATCCTGACGCACAACAGCACGTTCGGGTCGATGAGCGACAAGCCGATCTTCGTGCAAACCGAGGACGGACTCGGCGAAATCGACTGCGACAAGTTTCCCTTGAGCGAGTCGTTCGATGAAGCGCTCGCCGCGCTGACTGAGCTGTACAGCCACGAACACCCATATCGCACGGTCGTCGTCGATTCCCTGGATTGGCTGGAGCGACTGATCTGGGCCGACGTTTGTCGCAAACGCAACGTGGAGAGCATTGAAGACATCGGATACGCCAAAGGCTATGTCTTCGCCTTATCGCAGTGGCGAGATTTTCTCGAAGGGCTGTCCGCGTTGCGCCGCGACAAGGGCATGACCGTCGTTTTGGTCGCCCATGCTCGCATCGAGCGATTCGAAAACCCCGAGACCGAGACCTACGACCGCTACGTCCCTCGCCTTCACAAACTGGCGTCGGCGGTCGTGCAGGAATGGTGCGACGAGGTGTTGTTCGCCACCTACAAGATCCACACGAAGCAGACGGACGAAGGCTTCAATCGCAAACGGACGCACGGACTTGGCACCGGTGAGCGAATGTTCTTTGTGGGAACCTCTCAACCCCGTCTTTCATTGTTCAACCACCCCCATTCGACGTAGCCTAGAACCAATGCGTCCGTACAGCATATGCAACCCCCGAAGCCTCTGCCCAGCATCGCATCGAACACCGCTCGGGCCCGACTGAGGCACCGGCTTGCAGAGTGTCGCTTCCGTCTTCGCCAACATTCGCTCAAATTCTTCCAGCGTGATGGGACGGCCCTTCATCTTGGCACTCTTGAAGTGCCCGTAAAACGTCGTCCGGAGCGTCCAGGTCGTCCAGTGGTCGGACAAGCCTTGACCGCGAACGCACACTTCTAGCTCTATGAGAGTGCTCGCAATTCGTCGTCCAGAGCGTCCAGATCGTCCGACGGCTGGTAGAAAGCGGACGCGTTGGACGCTCCGGACGCTCTTTTACGGATGTTCTTTGGTGATACGTCGTGGCGAATTGCTTTCAAACAGGGTCGGACACTGGCTTCGTTTGCCAAGTGTGATGGATTTGGCCACGTCGGCTTGTGTTTATTGTCGCCAGAAGAACTGCGGATCGCCGTCCAGAGCGTCCAGTGGTTGGACGATGTGGATGAGCGAATTCCGGAGTTCGCAACTAAATCCTTCGCGAACGCAGGCCGTCTTGAACAGCAACGGTTGAAAAGCACGATGGTTCAGCGTAACTGCCGCACAGTCGAGCCGCCAATTATAAATGTTGGACCCCACGATTGACCGTCACCTTTGTTGAAGGTGATCCGCCCCGCCCGGTGTTAGCCGGGCGGGGCATTGTTCACATTTCCGTCAAGGCGCCGGGGGTAGGCATTATGTGCGAAGGCGAATGCTTCACCTTCGGATGGCACTCCGTAGCCAGTTGCGCCTTAACGGTTATGATCTTCGCCAAGACAATCGGGACAATCTCACTGATGTGTTGCAGGCCCCGGACTCGGTTAGGATCACGGCGTTCATCGCAGATTGGTTCCAGCATTTCGATGACCTCCCCCAGAAATGAACGCTTTGCTCAACTAAAAGGCATTCTACCAAGTAGTGAACGCATGTCAACTGCCTGAGTCGCAGCACGGCGGAACTCCTGCAACACTCGTTCGCTGGGACCGATCATTTTAAACCAGCCATTTTCGATCGT
>JASLPZ010000496.1:0-4043 GCA_030744725.1 Pirellulaceae bacterium | reverse complement strand
GAACTCCATCGTGACGGCCAAAGCTTGCATCGCTCCGCGTCCGGTCAAAATATTCAGCCGAAACATAACAGCTTCCGGTTACGCGAGTTGCGATGATCCCAGAATCGACTTTTCAGTCGTAGTTCGCGGTTGACGCTTGGTGTACTGGGCGCCATGGTGAAGTTTTTCCGCGTCACCTCAGGGCTCGCTATGCACTTCGTTCTTCAACCCTGGCAGTTCTTCTTCGTGATTCTCGTCGGCTGGGTGCATCGCGAGCAGCAGGAGATCATCGAGTTCTACCAGACTCAGCTCGACACAGTGATGAAAGCACAGGGGAAGAAACGACTCCCGCTCACCGATAACAACGTCGGTCGAATCGACGGCGAGATCCAGTGCCGCGAACGTCTTCGTGGCATGCTGCGATACTATTACCGCGACGCTGTTGAGTCGGTCCATTCGGCCAGTCGCAAGACAGCAATCACATACGCAACGCTCTGACCCTCAACGCACCAGTCGTGGACGGCATCTCGAATCACGTTCAGGCAGCATGGAACCGCAACAGGCTCCCGCCGCCATCCGGCCGAGAGTCTCCGTGAGCAAGGAATCTAACTTCAAATTGTCAAAGAGCTTTTCGGGCGGATGAGTTTTTTGACTCGACGCGATCCGACGACGGATCGCGAGATTAGTCCCTGTTTCAAAACGGAGGTATCGGGCCACCATTTTCTGAGATCACGACGGGTAGGCAGCCCTGATTGACACAGCTATGTCACAGTTGACTGTGTCAATCAAAAACACCGCCGTAACTGGTTGTGAAATCACCCGTTACGACGGCGGACTTTTCAGAGCGGAGGGCACGGGGCTCGAACCCGCAACCCCTTGCGGGGCGCCGCATTTCGAATGCGGTTGCTAGCCATTCGCCTACCCTCCAGGCAGTTTCTATGTTTACTCGTCTGACAGGTTTGAGGCAAGGTGGCATTTCGCAGGCGGGGCACCTGGTCGTGGTCACCGAAGCGGCGGATTGCCGTCCAGCGAGCTTCGCCGTTGTTGCCGGTTGGAAGACTCTGGCCGTCAACACCCATTGGGAAATCCCTGGCCATATCGGATGTGTGCCCGCGCGGTTTCGGTCGATACCCAAGCCGCGTAATCGTCACCAGGACCCCAAGGAACGGACAACCCTTGCATTCCGCAAAAAGAGCGGTCTCTGCGTGCCGTTCGTAGCGAGCAGCACCGTCGCGCCCGATTTGTTGGTTGGTGCGAATGCCAGTCATGTAATCCCCGAGGCAAAATGTGTGCGTTTAAAATCGTAGTGCGGCCGATGTCTCTCTTTGCGGCGCTTCGCGCAAGCGAAGAGGAGGTGTGGTTCACGCCGCGACGTTTGGAAGGAGTCTCCAAGCAGCGGAGCGTTACAGTGCGCCCAACGAGGATTCGACAGTATGCCCAACAACACCTTTCGAGTGGTCACGCGCGGTAAGGATGGATCGATCAGAATTCGAGATTACGACAACCACGAACCATTGTTGAAAATGCACACGCAAGTAGGAATTGATGATAGTAGTACTGACCTCGCGTTGCGAGGTCTGCCAGTGTTTCGAGGTTTGATCGGCCCGATGCCGGAAGAAAAAGGTGTCGTCCGTTACGAGACGCCCGATGTGTTTGAATCGCTAACCAAAGAATGGGCTGTCGCCAAGACGCCACGCAGAACCCGTCGTCGAACGCAGAAACCGACTTCGATTCAACATGTGGATACGGTCAGCCAGCCACATCGCTCCGACGGCGCATAAGCGGGTGTCGATATCGTCGTGACCCGCGGACGAACGCTGAATGCTGGTGGCCAACGCCTCTCCCCGCAACACGGGGTGTGCCGGGGAGAGGCAAGAGAATCTGTTTTATTGCCGCGCGCGAGCATTCTGGCGTTGACTAGATTAATTGAGAAGTCTCGCCGCATCTGCTGCGTGCCGTGCCCCGCTCTTGGCAATTCCGTTACAATCTGATCATCAGGAAGGTCGGCATTTTCGCAGACGCTCACTTGATGAAGTGTTCGCGCGTCAAGACGTGCCTGTTGGTGACGTTCTTATCGGGTTTCCTTCGTAGCTGTTCTTGTGGATTGGCGATGGCATGCTTGACGAAGATTCTGTTCGACGTCTACGCTGTCCGGTCAACCTCGGCAAATTGACACAGGCTGATGATGAACTGATCGACCGCGTGAACCGGTTGATTGAAGGGCGAGGTTTGTCGACACGAGGCGGTCAACCACGATATGAGCGCGTCCAGGGTGGTCTGGTTACTGACGATCGGCGGCACCTGTACCCGATCCAGGACGGCATCGTTTGTATGTTGGTCGAAAGTGCGATTGAGCTGGAGCTAGTTAATGACGCGACCAAATAGTGAATGGTCGCGTCGGTCGAGAATCTGATTGGCGGGGCGACCGTCGGTCCAACGCGGGATAGACAATGAACGAAAAGACGATTTTCAAGCGGATCATTGACGGCGAAATCCCAGCAGACTTGGTCTTCGAAGACGAACACTGCCTGGCGTTTCACGATGTCAATCCTCAGGCACCGACACACGTGTTGGTGATTCCCAGGAAGGAGATTCGATCGCTGGACGCCGTGGCGGACGAAGATGATCCGTTGATCGGACATTTACACCGAGTGATCCGCGATCTGGCTCGACAACTGGGGCTGAGCGATGGTTATCGTGTGGTCGTCAACTGTGGTGAAAATGGCGGCCAAACGGTCGACCATTTGCATTTCCATTTATTGGGTGGCCGGCCACTCTCATGGCCGCCTGGGTAGTGCGTCAAACCAGCGTCGCTACTCCCGACTGCGATTGAAAAGCGAGTCGGGCAGACGCAACCTTGGTAGTCGATCCCAGAGTGTTGGTTTATCCGCGGCAGCCGGTTGCCCTGATGCTGCGCCCGTTCGTAGCTTCGGCGGCAAGTCCGCGACACGTGCGGCTTCCGGCGGTGGAACGTGTTCCAGCAGGAAACGGGGCCAATAGCCGTTCAGGTAAAGCTGGCATTCCATCAGCTTACCACGCTCTAATCGCGATTTCACATTGGCCACGTTTTTTTGCAATTCGTTTTGTTCATTAGGCGAAAAATATGTGTCGAAAACCCGTACCTCGTCAATCCAGACTTCCCCAGGACCCATCAGATCGAATCCGATCGAGACTTCGTTTGGTCGTTCTAACAACCGATCATCAATTTGATAGACGAACGGTCGTTGGGGTTGCCATTGAGATGGCAACGGCGGCACTGGATCGCCAGTGGGTTGTCGAGTGTGATCGTCGACATCAACGCCAAGTGGCACGGGGATATAGCTATGACGGTAGGGTTTTCCGTCGATCAGAAGGTCGACGGCAATGCGAAACGGCGGCTGTTGACCGGCATTGCGCGTGCGAATCAGCGCTTGAACGGAAAATCGGCCGGTCTTGGGGATGCTGAATTTCTTGCTCCGCACCCAACAGACAGGGGCATCGCTGGAGGCAACTTTCATATAGAGCGAATGGTTGCCTTGGGCAGCGTTGGTGGCGTCCGTGCGGACTTCGACGCCAGGATCCTTGCGGCAGTCCCAACCCGGTGTAATCCCGTTAACCGTCGGTTGTTCGAAATCCGAATTCTCGAGCCTCGCCAGCGCAACGGGCTCGTGCAGAGCGTGGATTCGGTTGCCAACGTCTCGGACGAGTTTCAGCATTTCGCTGCGCATCTCCGCGTCCGGTTTAACACTCCAATCGACCACGTTGGCATTGACGCCTCTAATCAGCACTGCTTGAAGGTCGTAAGGCTGCAACGTCACGACCCATCTGTTCCCATTAGCCGGAAGCAACAGGCGCGCAGTGCCGCCTAGTGGTAGTGGATTCACTGGCCGATTCAGTTCGACGTTCAGCGCGATTGGCCACGCCGAGTTGTTCAATGCGTATAGATAGGTTGCCTGGCGATGGTGTGCCTGACGGACAACCACAGGCGTTGAGTCGCTTGCATAAGCTGACGACGCGATCGTTTCGAACGGCACCGCGGGCAGTTCACGATAGACATGCATAAAGTCCTTGACACTATCTTCCTG
>JASLPZ010000495.1:0-4045 GCA_030744725.1 Pirellulaceae bacterium | reverse complement strand
GCGAAACAACTTACGTCGAATCAACACCGAAAATATTTCTAGAAAATCAGATTTGGTCCACTACTGGGGAACTTGGGTTAGGTATGCATGTCTGTTCACACTATCATTCCAGCAAATGAGCCATCAAGTCTTCCGTTTTCGGGAGCCCCAGCAAAGGGCAGCTTTTCGGTTTGAGCGCCCGATTGAGCCTGACATTCGTCGTTCAGCTAACCTGCTCAGGTCACATCGACCTTTTGCGCGTAACGGCTGGAAAAGTGGGAGGATCCTGACGTCGTACACGCGTTCGTTGATGAGGAACATGCCGAGCGATCTTTTGATGCTCGTTACCATGGGATCTACGATGATCGCGTCCTAGAGCTGGATAACTTGGAGGAACTGATCCATGACGCGACGAAACCAGGAAGCCGTCGACCAGCTACTGGAAGTGCTGCAGTCGATCGAGCAGGACTCCGATACGGTCTGGGGATCGGCATCAAAGCAGGCTGTTCGCCGCGTGCATCCCGGATTCAACGAAGCGTATTACGGCTACACGAGTCTCTCTCAGTTGCTCAAGGACATTGCGGCCAAAGGCTTGATCGAGCTTGAATACGACGCTAGTCGCGGCAACTACAAAGTACGCAAAAGACAAGATTGATCACTGCCGCACTGAAGCTGTTCGTTTTCGTCGGAGTAGCCAGAACCGCGATCTCGCACCGTCACTCCAATGACAGCAGGCGGATTCGTCGGCTCGCATCTTGACTGCCCTCGGTCGCCAATACCATCTTGGCCTCGGCAGTTATGCTCAGAAAAAGATGTGACCGCAATCGCACACTTTGCGTCTGACGTGAGACTCCTTCTTACACTTCGGGCACATCTTGCTTCGCCAAGTGGAAGGTTTCGCTTCCGCTGCTTCCAGTTTCCGGGCAGCCTTCAGTTTCTCGGTACGAGCCGCGTCAGCTTGGTGAACCGCACATTGCGGGTGAATGCCTCCCAGCGAGTACGTTCGAGTGCCGCATATGGGACACACCTTGCCACTCGGCTGCGATAACAATGGAGTAGGCTTCTTCTCACTCATCCACCGACACCTCCAGCCAAGCGCACGACGGCCTCACACCACGAGCGCATCAGCGCTCGCCAACTCGTTTCGCACAACTACTTCGTACAGATCTTCAGACGACACTCGCGTCGAACGCCGATTCGGACATCGCGTGCGGGGAACCGACCGAGGTCCGGGTTCCGTCTCGCTCCTCGCGATGCGGCAGCTACGAAACCGCCACTCCGCGCGATAAGCACCAGCTAGAAGAAAGAAGAAACCGAGAGCAATCTTCCCACGCGCTTCAGCTACCATCCTACGGCGCAATTGGCACGGAGTCTATGGCGACGTAAAGTCCGCTTTGCGGGGCATAATGTGGTTGCGGACCTCCACGTTGGTCGGCGTTACGCCGACGTGCTGATTGCGTGAATCTGCATTGGAGAGGGCTAGTACAACAAGTGCGCGTCGTCAATCTGACTTTCGCGGCCCTCAGAATTCATCCGCCAGCGCGTCGTCACAAACGCACCTCGGCGGTTCCTTGGTGCATGCGGTGATCGCGTCCTCAGTTGCCAACTCTTCCAGCCGAGGAGTTGTCGACAACGCGTGCAACAATACCCCCCCGCTAGCCGGATCGTTTGGTAGAACGCGCAAGCCGTTGTGAGTGATCAGATAGCCATCGACAACCTGGCCAGCAAGTGGGACGCGAGCGATTCTCTCGTTGGAAGGGTCCGCGCGAAGCTCACGGATTCGACCGGCAAGGTCTTCAGGATCTGCCTTGCTTATCATGGCTGCGCCTCCTTCTGACTCTTGATCCTGCACTGTTTCCGTATGCACACTTCGCCGAATCCGGTCACGCAGCCGACCGTACTCCCGCGCTTGAGGTGGAACGAACAGGGGATTTCACTATTTGGCCTTCCGCGGAATCGATCTGGATGATGCCCAGATGCTTGCGAATGAACTTGAGAATGCACCAGTCGAACTGATTGTCGGCAACGACGTCGTGAAATGCTTCGTAGACGGGATGAGGATGCTCGTCGGTCGCCTCGTCCATCCGGCGCTGGCGATCGACGTCATGTACGAGGAGACAGCCACCGGCTTTGACCAGCGGTATCGCATTGGTCAGATCGGTCAGCGCGCCTTCATATGTGTGATCACCGTCGACCAGCACGATCCCCACCTCGTGCGGATGTTGCTCCGCCAACTTCAGCAACCATTGCTTGGAGTCGCCGCCACATAGTTCGAGTTGGGAATCCGAAAGCCCAACGCGGCGCAGGTTCCGCTGAGCGACTTCTGGGAATGTTCCGCTGCTGTACGAATCCTGATCCACACAAATCAGCGTGCCGTGCCCGTTGTCGACCAACGCTTTGGCGAATCCGACTGCGGTGCCACCAGCAAACGTACCAACCTCGACGATGTAGTCGGGTTGATAGTGTCGCGCTAAGGCGTAGACAAAACGTCCAAATCGTGGATGGTCTTTGCCGCGGCCATTGCGCTTCAACCTGTAATTTGGCGGTCCCTCAAAGTCGGGCAACGTATCATACGGCGCAGCCAGGAATTGCGTCAGTACGGCTGGGTCGAGGCAGAAGGGGTTGTCGATCGAATGGACTTGTCCTGCGCGTAGCAGAAGGTTCTCGATGATTCTCACGCGTCCAAGCTCCAACGGCGGGCGACCTGTTCAGCAAATGAAGCGTCTGCGACAACTATATCGACTTGAACGCATCCGGCCGTGAGGGAATAACTGCTACATCCAGAACAATCGGCGTAATCGAGATTCCTTGACAAAGAGCAGCAAGCGTTGGCGGCCGTCTGACGCAATCGAGTCGTTCGCGAGTTCCGAGCTCGACCGAGCCTCGGTAACATAGTCCAGCAGTCCAGCAGCGGTCAAGGTCAAGTGCCATTGCCATTCAAGCCGAGATGTTCTAGCTTCTCAGTCCCCAATTCAGCAGCCGAGGAGCCAGCATTTCCGCGGATGTCTATTGCGAGCGTGGAAACACCGGCCATCTCCCATCGGAATTAGACGGCTCGCTCAAGTACTGCCCGCTTTGTGAATCGCCCGCCATCAAGCATTATGATCAAGATACCGCCGGTTGCCGGGTTGATCGTTGCCAGCAGTGCCACCTGCTGTTCATGAACCCACAGTACACGGATCGGTAACTCGAGCGATACTACGCGCAGTAGTAGTCCAGCGATTTTTCAGGTGAACAGAATTGCACTAATCTGGGCGATATTGATGAACTCTTGTCCGGCGCAAAACTCGTTGGACCACCACAGTCAAGGGCATTTGGGAAGCTCACGGCCCATTGCCTGAGAACTCGCGCGGAAAACTCCAGAATGTCGTGAGAAATAGCAGCGCCAATCCCGATCGTTCTTCCTGACATGCTGCGATTCTAACACGACTCAGGAGTCGGCGAACTGCTTGAACGGCGCATATCCATAATACTTAGGTTGGGAATCCAACCGCACGTGAAGCCATGAGACTCCCATGCCAGCAGTACTAAGCCAGATCGGCCGATCGCAAAGACGTTTCTGCATCGCAGTCCCAACCGCCTGCCACAAGTGATGCACTTGGGAGTCCGGCGCGCAGCGTATGAACGAGGCGAGGTGACCGTAGATAGAATCGTCAATCACTGGACACGGAACGACCATTACGGCATCACCGCCAAGATTCGGAAACGTGACAACATCCGTTTCGTCGAAGTGGCTTGCAAACGCCGCCCGATCAACAGGACGTTCGAGGGCGGAACTGCGCAAGAGCACGAACTCGAACTCTTGATCGGTGCTCGCCAAAGTCACGGGCGGAGTTTCCCAGCGATATGTTGTGAACGGCGAGTCCGCAAGTAAGGCGGTGAAAAACGAGCGAAACTCTGCGTCGCTTTGCCAAAAGGCAATAACGTCGAAGTACGGCAGCGGAACATCGTCTCGGAGAACGGCGAACTTCTGAACTCGCCCATCGTTGAGTGTTTCGATCTGAGCGTGCCACATCGTTAGCGCCTAACCTGAGCGTCGGGTTGAAGACTCGCGAAATCAAAGCCT
>JASLPZ010000494.1:0-4058 GCA_030744725.1 Pirellulaceae bacterium | reverse complement strand
TGGTTTCTTTCGCCAGCGTGAGTATTCCACGCCTCCTGGCCGAAGAAACTCAACGCCTCAACGTCCTGTTCATTGCCGCCGATGACTTGCGGAACGACTTGGGCTGCTACGATCACCCGTTGGTCATAACCCCTAATCTGGATCAACTTTCCGCACGCGGCGTGACGTTCAATCGCGCGTATTGCCAACAGGCGGTTTGCAATCCGTCGCGGGCTTCACTCCTGACCGGTCGACGGCCCGATACATTGGGCATTTGGAATCTGGCGACCCATTTTCGCGAAGTTGCGCCGGACGTGGTGACATTGCCTCAGCATTTCAAGCAGCATGGCTACTTCACTCAGAATATCGGCAAGATCTTTCACAATTGGAGGCAGAAGATTGAAGGCGATCCGGTTTCCTGGAGTGTTCCGGCTGTCATGCATTATGCGACGCATGGCAGCGATAAGCCGCGTGTCGAATCCAACGAACTGCCGCCAAATCATGCGATCGGCGTACGCAACGAATGCCGCGACGTATCAGATCTGTCCTATTTTGATGGTCGCATCGCGAATCTGGCCGTTGAGGCATTGAGTGAACTTGAGAAGCGCGAGGGACCGTTTTTCCTGGCCGTCGGATTCTGGAAGCCGCATTTGCCTTTCAACCCGCCGAAGAAGTACTGGGACCTGTACGAACGAGACTCATTCGCGCCCGCCGTTAATTCACTGCCGCCACAAGACGTGCCGGCGATCGCGCTGCATAACAGCCGCGAATTGCTGGGCGAAGGCAAGAAGGCGCGACGGTTGAGTCGCGAGGAGATTGTCGAACTGCGTCACGGCTATTTGGCCGGCATCAGCTATCTGGATGCGCAGGTGGGCAAAGTGCTGGCCGAACTCAAACGCCTGAAACTCGAAGAGAACACTGTGATCGTGTTCTGGTCGGACCACGGATTTCATTTGGGCGAACACAGTTTGTGGTGCAAGACTTCGAACTTCGAGCTTGATGCGCGCGTGCCGATGATCATCGTTCCACCCGGCGGCCGCCACGCCGGATCGAAAACCAATGCGCTGGTCGAGTTGCTCGATCTCTACCCCACATTGGTCGACCTATGTGGCTTGCCCCAGCCCAAGGGACTTGAGGGTGTCAGCCTGAAACCAGTCCTAGACAACCCACAAGCCACCGTAAAGCCAGCGGCGTTTACGCAACATCCACGGCCGGCTTATTACAAAGACAAGCCACAGGTGATGGGCGTTTCGGTTCGCACGGCACGAATGCGCTACACCGAGTGGCGAGATTTCGCCACCGGACGCGTCGTTGCCAGTGAACTGTACGATCACGAAACAGATCCGGACGAGAATCACAACGTCATTGCGTCGCCGCCTAGTGTGGACGAATTGCAAACGGCCAAAGAACTGCTCGCCGCAAGTTTCCCGCGCCGCGAGCGGGTTGCGGCACATCGCCTCAAATACCGCGCCCCCAACACCCAGGCAGACCTCGGTGTCGGACTGTGGGCCTGGCCGATGCCGATGGACTGGGATGGTGACGGCGACTATGACCTCGTTGTCTCATGTCCCGATGTCCCATTTCGAGGAACATATCTGTTCGAGAATCCCAGTACGGACGGAAAACAGTTGAAGTTTCCGGTGTTCAAGCCTCCCGTGTCGGTTGGTCCACGTCTGAGTAACGCCACGCTGTCTTATGTTGATGGTGTGCCGCGAGTCTTGTCGCCAGGTATCGAGCACCTGGAGTTTCTTGGTAATGAATTTGAGAAGCAAAAGAAGATCCTCGACAAGTCGAACATTCACCCCAACAAGGTCCGTGCCAATCAGTGGCGGTATGTGGACTACGACGCAGACGGTGCGCTCGATCTGATCGTTGGCGTGGGAGATTGGACGGAATACGGGTGGGACAACGCGTACAACAAGAACGGCCAGTGGCAACGTGGCCCGTTGCGTGGCTACGTCTATTTGCTGCAGAACCGAGGTTCCACCGAGCAGCCTGACTATGCGGATCCCGTGAAGGTGACCGCGGATGGCAAACCGGTCGATGTCTATGGTATGCCCTCTCCCAACTTCGCCGACTTCGATGGCGACGGCGACCTCGATCTGCTCTGTGGTGAATTTCTGGATGGCTTCAGCTACTTTCAGAACACCGGCACGAGGACCGAACCACGTTACGCGATGGCCGGTCGTTTGCTCCACAACGGTCAGACGTTGCACATGGACTTGCAGATGATTGTGCCGACGGCGATCGACTGGGATCGTGATGGCGATGTCGACCTTGTTTGTGGAGACGAAGATGGCCGCGTCGCACTGATTGAGAACACGGGCCGAATGGCAGGCCGCATCCCTGGATTCCTCGCACCGGTCTATTTTCAGCAGCAGGCCGATCTAGTGAAGTTCGGCGCACTCGTGACACCCGTCAGTGTGGACTGGGATGGCGATGGTGACGAAGATCTGATCTGCGGCAACTCGGCAGGTTACGTTGCGCTGATCGAGAATCTCGACGGTGGCGTGCCGCCACGCTGGGCTCCGCCGGTGCGTCTCCAGGCCGGTGGCGAGGCGCTGCGAATTCAAGCAGGGGACAACGGATCGATTCAGGGACCGTGCGAAGCCAAGTGGGGTTACACGACGCTGAGTGTCGCTGATTGGGATCACGATGGTCGGCTTGATCTGGTCGTCAACTCGATTTGGGGCAAGGTGGTTTGGTTTCGTAACGTGGGAAAAAAGAACCAACCAGAGCTAGCCGCGGCAGCGCCTGTGGAAGTGGATTGGCCTGCGGGTACGAAGGCCCCTAAGCCCGCGTGGAATTGGTGGGACCCGCAGGGCAGCCAACTCGTGACGCAGTGGCGGACGACGCCGGCGGTCATCGATCTGGATCAGGACGGCCTTAACGATTTGGTGATGTTGGACCACGAAGGATACCTGGCGTTCTTCCGCCGTGCTCGCGGCAACGGCAGGCTACTGCTGGCCCCCGGCCGGCGCGTGCTCTTCGATGCAGCCGGCAAGCCGCTGCGGTTGAATCAGCGCGAGGCTGGCAAGAGCGGACGCCGCAAGTTCTGTTTCGCCGATTGGGATGGTGATGGGAAAATCGATCTCTTGGTCAACACTCGCAGCGTAAATCTGTTGCGAAATGTCTCGACCAAGCCGGACCAGTGGCGGTTCTCTGACGAGGGCCCCTTGGACGAGCGTCATCTGGCGGGGCATACGACAAGCCCAACCGTCGTTGATTGGGACCACGACGGACGCCCTGACTTGCTGACGGGTGCCGAGGACGGTCATTTTTACTATCAGCCCAATACCTGGCAAGCAGCGACACAACAGGAAACTGCCGCCTTGGTGATCGAGTCGCGACACACCGAAGACGGGCTGCTAGGAAATGGTGAGCGTGCTTATTCGAATCGAGACTATACGTGGTTTGACGTGCCGGCCAGCCTGCAAGATTGGCGATTCACACGCACCTTTGGCGGCGAAGCGGCGTTCGTAGCTGTTCGCGCGAAACGTCGCATGATCGTGACAATGGCGACTTCTGCCGGCCATGCAGGCGTCGACTTGTCCGGCTGGAAGCCAGCCAAAGGGAAGACGTTTGGGTACACCGATGGCGGTCGCACTCGGATGCAGGTGTTCGTTCGCGAGTTGAAAGCCGGCCAGCGCGTCGTCATCCCGCAAGGGACGTGGACGGGTGGCCTGTTGCTGCTCCCGCCGACCGCCGAGTGATCCATCGTTAGATTCCCGTGAGTCACTCAGGCCCGGTCGATCGGCGCTGGTTGGCCTGTTTGCTTAGTTCAGCGAATCAACCTCTTGACGCGAGGGCATGGCAGGTTGTGCCCCCATGCGTGACGTTGCGATTGCACCGGCGGCGCATGCGAACCGGATGGCTGCGTGGTGGCTTCGACCTTCGATCAAAGCTATGGTCAGCGCCGCGGCGAAAGCGTCTCCAGCGCCGGTCGTATCCACAACATCGACGGGAAAACTATCAACGTGGTGAACGCGGCCATCACTAACGAAGATGTTGATGGACCCCAAAACGACGATCCGAGGCACTGCACGCGGCTTTGGATTGGTGTCGTTCATTGCCGTTCT
>JASLPZ010000493.1:0-4130 GCA_030744725.1 Pirellulaceae bacterium | reverse complement strand
ACCAAACGTTTTGATCGCGATCAACGACTACCTCGCCAGGCGACCGTTCTTCTTCAACCCTAAAATCAAAAATTGACACAGCACTAGCGAGGCTGTGCCTCGGACCGACGCGAGCTATCACTCGGTTGCGGCGACCCGCTCCCCGACCAACCTGCGGCGGAGCAAAACAGGAGTATTTGTGGGACCAAACAGACAAGAGGACCACCATGAAATACGTGAACATTGCTTTGATCTTTGTTGTGCTGACGGCAGTCGCACAGGCCCAGAATCGCAAGCGACCTGAACTGTTTGAAGATCCCGAAATCCGCTCGTCCTGGGACGACCTCACTGACGGGATCCGGACGAAAGATGACTGGCGAACACGGCAAGCGGTGCTCAAACAGCGGTACCTTACGCTGCTGCGCGATCAGCACAAACCGGAAAAGCCGCCGTTGGACTTGCGCGTGCATGAAGAAATCGTTGTGAACGGTCAATACAGCCGGCAACTGATCAGCTACGCCGTCGAATCCGACGAACGGGCGCACGCCTATCTTGGGATTCCTCTGAAGCTCGCCGGCCGAGCTCCGGCGATTGTTGCGCTGCATGGCACGTATGCGCACGGCAAACAACGAGTCGCAGGGCTCATCGACAATCCGGATAAGGCTTACCTCGATCATCTGTGTCGTCAAGGCTATGTCGTCATCGCGCCTGAGCACTTCGTTTCCGGTCATCGTATCCCGGCCGAGGGTCCGTATGAAACCGGGCAATTCTACGAAAAGCATCCGCAGTGGACTGCGGTTGGCAAATTCACCTATGAGCATTCCATTGCGATCGACGTGTTGCAGAGTCTCGATCAAGTCGATGACGAGCGAATTGGTGCCCTTGGTCATTCACTAGGTGGGCACGGAACATTCTTTCTCGCTGCCTACGACAACCGTATCAAAGCGTCGGCTTGCAACTGCGGTGCTTCTTTCTTTCGACACAATCCGCGCGTCCAAGCATGGTCGCGCGACCGCTGGTACATTTATTTTAAGCCGATCCGCGCAGATCTACTCAAGGGCGAGATGCCACCGATCGATTTCCACGAGATTATCGCCCTGATTGCTCCGCGCGCCTTCCTGGATCTCTCCGGTCTGAACGACGGTCATGGATCGACTCAACGACAGCGGCTGTTGATGCTGATGAAGATCATGGATGTCTACGAGCTTGAACGAGCCCCACAGAACTTCGGGTTCTACGTGCATGGGCGTGGCCATTCGGTCGCGCACGAATCGCGTCAACTGATTTACGGCTGGATGGACACGCATCTCAAGCCACCGGAAGCGACAAAGACGCGGCTCGTCACAGCCTCAGCACAGACATCGGACAAGCAAAAGTAGGTCGAACTGGCTGCGACTGGCAATCGTGGACTGTTTGATCGTATACTACTCCGCGCCTTTGAGAAGAATGACCTCTCTGTACTCCGTTTTCATTCGGCAAGGCAAAGCTGGTTGCGACCGCTTCGTTTGGCATTCAGCGCCTGCACACTGGCGCGATCAAGTAGGTCCACATGGCTGGTGTCGGCGGTAATTGCCGTCGCTGCGCCGATGCTCAGCGTCATTCGTACGGGTTCGTTCGTTGTCGACGTGAACTCCGTCATCTCAACCGCTTTGCGCACACGTGATAAGATCGCCTTTGCCTCAGCTTGCGTGGTGTTCGGCATGACCACACAGAACTCTTCACCGCCGTAACGACCTATCCAGTCAGTCGTTCGCATATGACTGCGAAGCGTGTCGCACACTTCAACTAAGAGCTTGTCACCCGTTGGCCAACCGAATTGCTTGTTGACTTGACCGAAATGATCGAGATCTAGGAACGCCACGGTTAATGGACGATCGTTGCGGCTGTCAAATTCGTCCCCAAGACGACGATCCAAGTAGCGACGATTGAAGCACTGCGTAAGCCCGTCAATATCGGCCTCTTTACGCACTGTGCTGATCAGCTTACGACTTCGCATCGTGATGAAACTGGCTACTCGATCGGCAAGTACGCGCGCTTGGTTCTCAAGCCCCACAACATCCACATCATGACCGGCGGTGCGGCAACTGGCTTCCATATCACCGTAGCTAACACAACAGTCTCTTCCGATCGCCTTCGCCGAATACAACGCTTGGTCGGCACACTGCATCAGTTTGTGACCGTCCATTGGTCGTCTTGTTGTCGCGATACCGAAGCTAATTGTCGCGGATACTCCTTCATCCGTCTGGCAGCCTTTCACCTTCTGACACAACTCATCTGCCAACATCATGGCTGCGCCAGCATCGCGATGGCAGACAACTGCAAACTCCTCGCCGCCGATTCGCCCGACTGACGCCGAGCGATCGCAGTGTTGCCTTAAGGCGGCTGCAACGAGACAGAGGATCTCATCCCCCACTTGATGTCCGAATTGATCGTTAATGGACTTGAAGTGGTCCAAGTCGCCGAGTATCAACGAAATCGGCTGGTTGCTGCTGGCATCCAGCGTGGCTCGGCAAAGGGATTGGTCTAACCGCTGTCTCGAAAGAACACGCGTCAATGGATCCAGCATGGATTCCACTCCAAGTCTCAAACACTTGACCCTGTGAGCAATCAACTCGGCCGGACTATCTCGGAGACACACATCGTCTTTGTCATCAAGCCACATCAGTACTTCGTTTAGTTCAATCGTGTCGACAAGCAGCAAGGATGGCGTCGAAGTTGCTTCCGCCGCATTGCGAAGGGCGTCAACGTTCGGGAAGCGGCGTACGTCCAGAATGCTGACTTCCGAATACAACGATTCTGTAGTAGACAACATGTAAGCCTCTCGCAGAGTGCGTGAATGTCGTGGGCCCTTACAAACCTACCTTGCGATCATCGTCGAAGGCGGTTCTCTCCCCGTTGCTTATTCGCAAAAGGAGTTTGCGATGCATCGTCGTCAGTTCATCAACAGGCTACGCATCTTCTTTGGCGGCATCCCGTTCTGAAGCGCGTGTGATCAGAATATCAAGCCGAACCGCAAGTTTTGATGTAACTTGAAGTTATGAATGGCCCGCAGAATCCAATTTCGGCCGGTCGCCGAGCCCGGACGAGCTTCGCCACCAGATTGTCGCGCGGTTCGCCTCCAGCTCGAGTCTCTAAGACGACACTCGACCGATCTTTCGAAAAGATCAGCGGACCGGTTGCGCGCATTGTATCGCTCCCTCTGAAGCGTCAAAAGTCAATCGGATAAATGGCCTCGGCGTGCGCCACCGAATGCAGTCCGCAGAGTGGCGTATGACCGTCTGTATCCACTTCGTTCACGTCTGCGCCAAAAGCAAGGACGGTTCTTGCCACCTTTAGGTTTCCCGCTTCGGCACTATGGCATAGCCCGCGCGGAGTAGATCCCCGTTTGGCGAGGAAGTGGACCATCGGAAGCGTGTTTCCGTACCCGTACGAGGCCTGCCAGATTGCCGACCAGAGCGCTCCGTCGTTGTGAAAGTGGATATCCGCTCCGCACTCTACGAGTAGTTCAACAACACTCAATCGTGAATAGAGTTCGGGAGCGAGGAACAGGGGCGTGTAACCGCGACTGTCTGGGATATCTACGTCCATTCCTTGTTCGAGCAATACCCTGGCCAAGCCGACGGACTTCAGTCGGACAGCTGCGTGAAGAGCCCGCTCGTGCCCGTAACCGGTCGGTAGCTGCAGACCGTGCACAGAAGGATCGGTCCGCGCAATCCGAATCGCTGTCCGCGTGTCGCGCTCGGCGACAGCCTTTGCAAACAGCGGCGGCTGATCCGGACTGATCCGAGGCATGCGTTTGGGTAAAGAATGTGGTTAAGACGTGCACAAAAAGTGCGGATAGGCAGGCGTCGAGTGTACCAAAACCGAGCACCTACCAACTACCGGCGGGGAGGTCGACCGTGGGCGCATCGCTAGCAGTGCGAGCACATCGCCTGCCGAGTTTTTTCGGGTTATTGCGATTGTGATGTCCATTGCGATTGTGATGTCCCCGGAATGCCGATTCATACTGTTGCGACAAGTCCAGATTCAAACAACGCAAGCTGTCCTCTCCGCCGAATCTTGATGCCCAGACACACTCTAGGCTGCGCCAAAGTTAGTATTGCTTGAGCTGGGCGATCGTTCGGGTTTTGTTTACGCTTTTCTATTCCGAC
>JASLPZ010000492.1:0-4150 GCA_030744725.1 Pirellulaceae bacterium | reverse complement strand
GCGAACCAAACGTTTTGATCGCGGAGCGATCAACGACTATCTCGCCAGGCGACCATTCTTCTTCAACCCTAAAATCAAAAATTGACACAGCACTATGATCATGTCACAAGCTATTCTTCACATCGCACCCGAAATCTCATGACTGACACCGTGCCAGTTGGCGCGTCGTCTTTGCACAAGGAGTTCGAATATGGATCTCGTCGCCAGACAGATCATGCAACGCAACGTCCACACGATTGCCCCCAACGTGACTCTGCCAGATCTGGAGAAGGAGTTTATCAAGGAAGGTGTCGGCGGACTTCCCGTCGTCGACACTGGGAAGCTTGTCGGGATTGTCTCACGCTCGGACATCGTCCGCCAACTCGTCCTGGAACATCACGTGGCGGAAAGAACATCCGACTTCTATTTCGATGACGCGGGTTTTCACGAGATTCCGCTGGTCACATTCGACCAGATTGCGGATCGAATTGGCGAACGCATCGAGCGACTTCAGGTCAAAGAGGTGATGAGCCACACCCTTGTGAAGGTCTCGCCAAATGAGTCACTGAAAATGGTCGCCCAAACACTAGCCGATAACCATGTGCATCGCGTGCTCGTGACTGAAGACGACCGTCTTCTTGGGCTCGTCAGTACGCTCGACCTGGTTCGGTTAATTGCAAATGGCCGCATTAAGGCGGACATAGACACGGCATGACACGGCTATCAGGAGTCGGTACACTCCTGTTTGATCACCTATTCGATCCCCACGGAGATTTCAACGTGTTGCAAAATCGAATGATGCAGATGACGAACCTGGTCTTGACGTGCGTCATCCTGTTCCTGGCTTCGGCGGTCGAGGCAGCCCCGCCGCAAGGCACAGTCAAGGTCTTCATCCTCACCGGCCAATCAAATATGGAGGGTAAGGGACTGGCATTACATCTGGACACCTACAAAGAAGACCCCCTGATCAAGGATACGTATGCATCGTTGAAAAAGAATGGCGAGTGGGTGGTACGTGATGACGTGTGGATTACCTACCCCACCAAGAGAGGCAGCGCCCAGGCGGGCAGGCTCACCGTGGGTTATGGCACAAAGGGGGAAGACTCCATCGGCCCTGAATTCGGGTTCGGCCACACCATTGGCAAGTCGGTCGATGCACCGGTCGTCCTGATCAAGATCGCCTGGGGAGGCAAGAGTCTCGCTGTCGATTTCCATCCACCTAGTGCGGGCCTGCCGGACAAGGCAGCGCTCGATGCGATGCTAGAGCGACTGAAAAAGAGGAAACCAAAAACTACGCTGGATGACGTTAAAGCAAAGTACGGTTTCTTCTATCGGCAACTGATCGAAGAAACCAAGAACGCGTTGGCCAACCTCGGCACGACTTTTCCGGAGCTCAAGGGAAGTGATTACGAGATCGCTGGAATCGTCTGGCACCAGGGGTTCAACGACGTAATCAACCGAGACCTGAGAGCAAATAAGTACACCGACTACACCAAGTGGTTGGGCATGTTCATCAAAGACATTCGTAAGGACTTGAATGCGCCCAATGCGCCTTTTGTGATCGGTGAACTAAGCACCGGCGGCATTCCCAACCGCGGTGACTTTCAAACAGCGCAGGCCGCCGCGGCTGACCTTCCAGGGTTCAAGGGCAATGTCGCCTTTGTGCCGACCGCCGAGTATTACGACACGAAGGCCCACGAACTCTATGAAAAGGGCTACTGGAAGGGCACCGACGAGCAGAAAGCACAGTGGCGTGCCGTCGGCAACGATCGTCCTTACCACTACCTTGGTTCGGGAAAGACGTATTACCTCAAGGGCCAGGCGTTCGGAGACGCCATGCTCAAGATGATCAAGCAGGACGGCACATAACCATGAGATCTTGCACGTGACGACGCAGGGCTGTCGCATCGGTCCGAGGCACCGCCTCGCTGGAATATTTGTGATCGCAATCGTGTTCGATTACCTTGAGTGTCTCGAACTTGATTGACACTCATGGACATCTATCTGAAGGAGACAACTCGTGCCGATCCGAATCTACACTGCAATCGTCTTGCTTAGCTGTCTACCCAACATCTCAGGGGCGGTGCAGCCGGCTTCTCAGGCCGGCAAGACTCAGCCGACGGTGATCGACGTTTGGATTGGCACGAGCCGTGCCGAGCCGAGCAAGGGGATCTACCACTGCACTTTGAACACCAATAGCGGCAAGCTCTCCAATCCAGAACTTGCCGCCGAAGTCGGCGGTCCGGGCTTTCTGGCAATGCATCCCAGCGGCGATCATCTCTACGCGGTGTGTTCCGTTGAGGGCAAACCGTCGATTGCTGCCTACGTCATCAGGAAACAGCGAAACAATTCGTTGCTGGCATTTGTTAATTCAATCGAGATCGGTGACGGTGGAGCGGCCCATGTCGCCGTGGATCCTACTGGCAAGACGCTTCTTACGGCGCAATATGGCGGCGGGTCCGTGGCTGTGTTCTCGCTCAACCAAGATGGATCGCTTCAGGAGAGGACGCAGCTGGTTGAACACGAGGGTGGTTCAAAAGTTGTCTCGCGTCGACAGGATCAACCACACGCACACTGGGTCGGGTTTTCGCCGGACAACCGGTTCGTGTTCGTCCCGGACCTCGGCATGGACAAAGTCGTGATTTACAAGGTCGACGTGGCGGCATCCAGAATCACACCACATGGTTTCGGCGAAGTTCCGCCTGGTGGAGGCCCGCGTCACATGAAATTCCATACCAACGGAAGATGGGCTTATGTACTGAATGAACTCGATCTCAGTGTCACCGTTTTCGACTACAACGCGAAAGCCGGCACGATGACACCTAAGCAGACGATTCCCACCGTTTCGAAGGAGCAACTGGCGAAGGAGAAATTCAAGAGTGCATCGGAAATCCGTGTACATCCAAACGGTCGCTTCGTCTATTCCGCCAATCGTGGCCACGACACGATCACGGCCTTTCGAGTCAATCAGGACACTGGGCAACTAGCAGTGATTGAACGCGAAAACGTCCGTGGGGCGACCCCCAGGAACTTCAATCTTGACCCATCTGGCCATTGGCTTCTGGCGGCTGGGCAGGATTCACACACATTGGCATCCTTCGAAGTGAATCAAGATACCGGCGAACTTACGTACAATCGCAGCAATGTATTCGCCCCGTCAGCAATCTGTGTACTTTTTGCACACGAATGAGTTGTTCGGTGGCCATCAACGGACCATGGGCTAAACAATTCTGCGATCTGCTCTGTTGGCAGCCCCAAGTGACCGCAGGAGTGTTCCTTTTGTCTCCGGCGAAAGCAGAGAATCACCACACCTCGAGAGGCAACCATCGTGATGAACAGCAGACATCTTATCCTCTTTAGCTTGGTGATGGGATTTTGTACCCACACCAGGGCGGACGATCGTGCGAATATCGTCTTGCTGCTGTGTGACGACATCGGAGCGCACGAGCTTGGCGTTTACGGTCACCCAGAACACCAGACGCCTCATCTCGATCGGCTCGCGAAATCGGGAATCTACTTCCAAACCGGTTACGCGTCGCCGATCTGCCATTCCACGCGATTCCAAATCATGACCGGACAGTACGGTCATCATAACGGCGTCTACCAGTTTCCTGGTCGCCCGGGCGGGCCGGCGAAGAGCGGCGCGGGTGCCGACGACATCGCATCACATCTCACCATTGGGAAAGTTTTTCAGCAGGCTGGCTATGCAACCGCACAATGCGGCAAATGGCAGTTGAGCGGCGAGCATCCGGACTTGATCGTCGAGACAGGGTTCGACGAGTATTGCATGTGGGCCTATACCCACAACTTGCCACCCGGCGTCTCGCACAACGGATTGCACGAAAACAAACAGGGCACCAAGACAGCGCGGTACTGGCATCCTTCGATCGTGAAAAACGGAAAGAAGTTGCCGACAACAATCGACGACTACGGCCCTGATATTTTCTCGGACTTTGCCATCGATTTCGCGCGCCGCAACAAAGACAAACCATTCCTGATCTACTACCCGATGGCGTTGGTCCATTCACCCTACTGGCCGACGCCCGACGACAATCCAGCGGATCGTCAGAAGAACAAGCGCGCGAAGGAACTCTGGCAGTCGAACGTCGAGTACGCCGACAAGATCGTGGGTAAGCTCATTACGGCGTTGGAAGAGATCGGCGAGCGAGAC
>JASLPZ010000491.1:0-4158 GCA_030744725.1 Pirellulaceae bacterium | reverse complement strand
GCAGAACGAATGCAACGACTAGCCCCAGAGATCTGTGATACATGTTTCGCATGGTTTGCCTTTTTTCTTTGTGTCGTTCTCAGTCGGTCTTCGAAGGCACAGCCATCCGAACGAATACATTCTCCGGCTCGCCCTCTACGTTGATTACGTAGTTGCCCGGTTGCTGCATGGGGACTACCCTTTCAATCAGCCTGTCGCCAATCTTGTAGGCGTGCGTGATGTTGATCGCCCTTTGGGGCGTCTTTTCAGGCTTCAAGTGAACGGTTGCTCGAATCACATTTACCGCCGGATTGCCCGTGTATTTCACCAACACAACTTCTGTCGGCTTGTCGAGTTGAACATCTTCGTCCCATTGATAGCGCCAGTGGTTAACCCAAACGGGTACGTTGGCTTTGTAGATCTCGGTGAAGTTTGTCGGTTTGTCAACGGCGTAAGCAATACGGTTATCGGTGTTCTTCGCCCCCTGATTCTGGTGAGTCCTGAAGCACGCGCCAGCTGTGAACCAGTCAATCGTTGTGCCTTTAGGCGCTTCGAGTTTCAGGACCACGTCGCCACGAATGCGAGCGCTCTTGCGCTTTAGATCGTAGTCTTTGGGCATCTCGACCACGTACTTCTTCAAGTCATCGGGATCGGCGACGTTGGGTAAAATAAACATCGGCATGGTCAACTTGCCGTAGCGATCGCCGATTTCGAAGCTGCATCGATTCTGGCCGCTCTTCAGTCGTGGGAGGCTGATCGGTGCGACCTGGACCCACGTCTCGATGGTCATGCCGTGCAGCAGCGGTTCGTTCGCCTGACCTGCAGCCTGGAGTTTCAACAAGAATCCGTAGGTTCCCTTGACCCATTTGGTCAAGTCGACAGAGGTTTGGCCACGTTGGGTCGTGGCCACTTGTTTCCATGTCTTGCCTTGATCAAGCGAGACAAGCACGGTCACGGATCTGGCCGCATCAAGCGTGACGATCGACGCCTCGCTGTCGTCGGTCTTGTCGTCCAACTTACCGACCTTGGGAACAATGATCCAAGGCGAAAACACTTCGAACACAGCTTCGCCGTTGCCTGTGGTTTCGAACTTCAGACCTTCGCCGCCCGGTTCGAGGTTCTTCGCGGCCCGCACGCCGTCGCGGAAGTCGCTACTGGCATCGGTCAGGTTTGGCTCGTAACGGAACAACCCGTTGCCTTGAGTCCAGATGGAGAAATCGGGGTGGTTCGACTTGTATCCAACGGGGTCCTTTTCCAGCAGCTTGCGGATGAAACCCGTGTTGTATGCATCGAGGTGATGCCAACGTCCGCCCTGTGGTCGCCACCATCGGGTGAATGTCTCGCCTTGCCGCAACCGAAAATCCATTACATGGCCCGCCTGAAACCAGCGGTAGTAATTGTCGATGCGGCTATCTCGATAGATCTCAAACACCCTCGCTTTGTTTTCGTCGTTGGGGAAGAACGGTTCGATCTTCCGCTGGGGATTCACCCACAGGTGGCGGTTTGCCTGTGCCTCGGCCACGCTGGCGACGGTCCCGTCCGGTTTCATCAAGGCCCCACGGACATCAAGATCGAAGTAGTGCCAGCCGCCGTTGTACCAGACCTCGGTCGTGCAATGGTTCCATCCGGGGACACCGAAAGCCCGGCCGCGCTCGAATCCGGCGCCGTGAAAAACTCCGTCCAGTGTCGGCCCAAAGATACCACAGTAGCCCACGTTGTGGATGTTCATCAATTTCACAGGATCGCGGACGGTCGAGTATTCACCCCAGGGATCTGGCCCGTCGTTAACCGTTTTCATGTGGAACAGGCCCGTCTGTTGACCACACAGGTACTGCCAGATGGCGATAGCCAGTTCCTGGTCCTGCTTGTTCTTCCATTTGTGATACTGGCGGAATCGTCCAAGATCAGAAAGGTCGGCGTTATGCTCGCTGGTGACGCGAGGGCAGAGAACCTCGGCCGACGCCGGAACTCCAATCGTTAGCAAAAGCAGAACACCAATGAGCGTTCGCATGGCAGCCAAAGGGGTTGGGGTCGTTCTCACAAACTAGTTTTCGGCATTCGTAGCACCTACGCAGGATATCCGCAACCGCCACGGGTTGCACGTTGGCGGCGGATCGGTCGGTACACGGCGACTTGGCGATGTTACTCCGAAGCCGGGACAGAACGATTAGGACGGAATAATCAGGTGGAAGTTGGACATCATACTGAAGCGGCCAAGCGGAGCTTCTAACTCACGGAGGTGTTCACGAACGAGGGCGCGAAGGCAACTCACGTATAGCCGCCGGTTACATCGGACGACGTAGGAATCCGACTGAAAAGCTGTACCCGTGCTCTGCAAACAGATCACGCCCATATCGCCACAACATGGCCGCAGATATTGGGTCGCGATGTTTGCAGCTCAACGCTGCTGTCAATCACGACATTCTGGACTTTTGGGCGCGAGACGTGCGAGGCTCGAAGTCGGTACATGGCGGTATTCAGGAGACGCGGTGTTGAGAACTCGTGCCGAGAAGTCCAAAATGTGGTGAGAAACAGCAGTGCTCGTTCCATGTCATTACCATCCGGATCGATGTGATGACAGAACTCGAAACAGCTCATGAATGGGAAAGGCCGGAAGATGAATGAAATGGTCAATTTGCGTTTGGTAACAGCTCTCTGTTGTTTCGCGATCATGGGCGTCCGGCATGACGCAATCGCACAGTCCTCGCCCGATTTGGCAAAGGCCCAACAAGTTTCCCAGCACGGCGTCACCTGGAAGTTTGACAGGGAGGTGCCAATCGGGCAGTTCGTCAACGGCGATTATTATGTGGTGGGTCCAGTCACAGTTGTCGAGATTGACCCTGCGCCGGCGGATGGCATGAACGGCTCGGTGTTAAACCTCAATCCAAGGCGAGGGAAGTCAGGCTTTGATTCCCGCGCCTCGAGGGGCAACAGCTACGATGCAGGCATGCGCTCGGTGCCACCGATCGCGATGAAACCTGGCGACTCGTTACTTTCGTCGGTCAGCGCGGAGAAGGAGCGACAGTTTCCTCAGATGCTTTGGCCGTTTAAGCCTGAAAACGGGATGGCCAGATGTTGGGTCCGCTCTGTGTCTGTGTTGACTTGCATAGACGCCGCTCAACCGTCTGATGCCTTCCGGCCCGCATTCTGCGACCGTGAAAATAGGATCTTCCTGGCGAGGAATTTGCGTCGCGACTTATTGCCTAAACTGAAACCCGTCGAAGGCACGCCCTCGCCCACCGAATTCGCCAAACACTTTCAACGCTGCTGGGTAGACGTCATGCGTCAGAACAAGGGCGCTCCCGCCGAGTACGCGGCGCAATATGGTCGTGAGACGTCGCGAGCCGGAGGCATGGCAACGTTGATCTTGATGTGTGATTTCCCTGACGAAGAGAAGGAGAAGCTCCTTGTGAACTTCGTGCAACACGGGATCGACCTCTATGGCACTCTGGAAGCTGGTTGGGCTGGCTGGGAGACATTAGGAGGACATGGCCAGGGTCGCAAATGGCCGATCGTGTTCGCAGGCATTATGTTTGGCAGCGAGGCAATGGCGAGGCCGGAAAAGACCTTTCCGCACATTGTGTTCCAGGAGGATGATCAGACGGTTTACGGCAAGGGATGGACTGGGGCCACGGCACTGTTTGCCGGGCACATCGGCAAGAGTGGCTGGGGTCTGTACCCTGACCAGGATTCCCGCGGTTTCTTCGCCGAACCCGTTCATCCGTCCCAATGGCCGGATGATGGCAAAGGAACGAAGTTCTCAAATCCCGGTAAGACGGCCGAAGCGTACCGACGTTGTTGCACCAGCCATGCCTGGATCGCCACCGCACTGTCGATCCGGATCATGCACGCCGAAGCTATATGGAATCACGATGCCTTTGGCGATTATTGTGATCGCTGGATGACTGAGGATGACAGCGAGCACGTGAAGATCCTGAAAGAACACGCTGGCCTGATTATCGACGGAGCGAAACGGCAGGGCCGGACTTGGGATCCCTGGGTCGACGCCTCTTACAAGCAGTATCGCAATGCCCTTCCGCCGGCCAAGACAATTGATTTCGTGTCACCCGATCCGTATCCGGCCAAGGCACCTGCCGCGCTATCCGATAGGACCCTCGGCAGGCAACGGCGCCGTTTTGAACGTCCCGGTGACCGACCTCCCAGAAAAAGGCGCCGTTC
>JASLPZ010000490.1:0-4163 GCA_030744725.1 Pirellulaceae bacterium | reverse complement strand
CCGAGCGGATTGCCATCGGCATCACACTTTGCAGCCAGCACGCGATACGCCCCCAACCGTGGCGGTGGTTGATGATCGATGATACGCGCAGTCAGCCAGCGCGGACCCAGGTCCAGCAAATTCGGCTGGTTAATCACTTCGGGATATCGAACACCGGGGATCGCGGGAAAACCAGTCGATGCCTGCTGCCATGGAGTCAACGTGCCGTCGTCAATCCTAGGATGACAGCTTGCCGGCGGAGTGACGTCGTCGCGACACCAGGCATCCAACGCCGTCAACAAGCCACGCAACAGGGGTCGATAGTCGCCTGGATTCGCAAGTTCTTGCCCTTTGCCCTGGCTGGGTGGAAAACTTGACGGGCCATGCTGAGTTCCGCCAAAGGCGTAGATTCTCACATTGGTCGGCGGACGGGCATCGCGACCCCCCAGCGGATCGGTGTGCACCAACGACCCCGCCCGCGACCAGTATTCCGCTGCCGACTGGGTATGCATCACCTTCGGTGCAGTGTTTGTCTTGGCCACCCGTTGCATGATCCCATCAGTCTGTTGGCTCAACGGATCCGTCTGCGTTTCATACGCGAAGGGAAAGCGGTCCGGCGGCCAATCGGACATATTGTGTTGCGTCGAATACGCCGTCGGCTGAGCAAACCGATGATTGAAGCTGCCCAAGCCACCGCCGGCCACGTGGGGCATCAACCCATCAAAGACGGTCCGACCTCGTTCGTCTTCGTTGAATCCCTGATGGAGATATTCGCGCAGAAACCGGCCACTTTGCGAAACGCCAAAACCATAGGCAAATTCCAGCCTGGCATCGCCAACGGTCAACGGGTTGCCTTCGCCTTCGCGGTGCTTTAGCGCCGTGATCAGGTCGCGGACCGAAGCGAAACAGACACCGTGGACCAGTGGATCTTGTGCCTCGTAGATCAGTTCGTACAGATAGCCTCTGCGAAATCCCGCCGCGAGTTCCAACTCGACCGTCGGCAACTGGCCTGGGTCTTTCGCCTTGTCGGCGTGCACCGTTAATTGAAACTGGTCGCGTGGGATCGGCACGCGATTATCGGCAACTCGCAATCGCCAAGTCAGCGTGGCGGTGTCGATGCCGTGGGTGGTCGGGCGGTAAGCTCCGTGATTGCCGCCATTGACCGATTCCCGCTGACTTTCCTTGTCTGTACAGATCTCGTAGCGCACCAATCCCGTCAGTGGCTGGGCTTCGTTTTCTTCAGTTGGCTTTTCTGCAATGGGAGCACGCAATTGCAACCGACTGCCCCCCGCCAGTAGCTCACCATCCCATCCGCTCCAAACAATCGTGTAGCCCTCGCGCATCAAAAAGCCATTGCCCGGATCGGTCGGATCGTTTCCACCTGGACCATCGTTAAAAAATCGAATCGCCAACTTATTGCCGCGGTTGTTCACGTCGTAGAACACCGCACCGTTGCCTTTCGACAAGTCTTGCGGTGCCAGGATGAACAGATCCGAGGAAAATGTTACTCGCCCCTGTTCATCATGGGGGGCCAACGGCAAGTCGACAATCTGGCCGTTGACGTGGTGGCCGGGATCAATGGCGTAGTCGACACGTCCGATAATTCGTTCGTAGGCACCGACTTCGCCAAACGACTGGCCGTCGGCGAACGGCTGTCGATCCGTGATTTCGAATCGCACAACTTCAGCCCATGTTGTGGCAACAAGGGTTGTCGCAACAAGGGCCATCGAAGCAATTGCAGTCAGATAGCAGACAATACCACCAACGCGGATGAACTGCTGATTCATGGCAACCGATCGTCTGAAGTTATTTGGGATTACAGGACCCGAATCTTGATATTTCGCCAGCTGCACTTGGCACCGTTGGGCCACCCCTTTCCGCCATGAACTTGCACTGCAATCCTGCCTTGGGTGCTCAATTTCTTCAGCACGTCTTCTCTGTCATAACGCTGGGCGGAAGAAGTGGCGCCGTCGAAATGGCAGATCTCTTGACCATTGATCCACGTAGTGATGCTGGGGTGTTTTCCCTTGACGATCACGCGAGCCGTGTTCCAGCCGTTAACCCTCCAGGCCTTGACCCACTGTTTCGGCGTGCACGAACGGATCAAACCGACATCGGCAGCCGATTTGTGCTGCGTCGTTTTGATACCAGTCAGTTTCTCGTCTTCATCGTAAACACCATCAATGTCGAAGGCCCGTGTACTGAAGCCTCCGGTGCCTTCGCCATACAGGTGGCCGACGTTTCCGGCGTCATGATAATCGACCATCATCTGCAAGCACTGCCCAGCGTCGTTGCCTCGCAAGAACAAGCCCGAGCAAACACCCCAGTCCGGCTTCATATCGATCATCAGTTCGAAATCACCGAATTCGCGATCAGTTAACAGAATTCCTCCGTTACCGGAACCGGGCGGATCCTGCTGGCCAGTGATCGCACCGTCTTCCACACGCCAGATACCCCCCGTGCCATGACCGATCTTCGCAGGGTTCTTGTGCCATCCGTCGAGCGTCTTTCCGTCGAATAACTCGATCCAGTCTGACGTTGTTGGAACTGCATGGGCGAGCGAATGCAATGATGATACGAGTGCGGCTCCAGCGGCCAACGTGGTCGACGACTGCAAGAACTGTCGACGAGACGGGTGCTTGGTCATGGTTGAATTCCTTAATACAAAACGACGAGGGTTGGCGACGCTGGGGTGTGTGGGCATCGAACCATGCCCGTTACCAGCTTCTGGCGTGCACGCATTATCATAGATTGCGGCACCGTGGCGGGCAATCAACCGGCCACGGTAAGTGATTCCACCCCGGGGGAGGTTGTGCAGCTATTGAGTAGTTGGTTTGAAGCGGTTTTCACATCATGTCGCCCTCTCCCGGCCGCTACCGCGTCCGGCCTCTCCCGGACAGACTTTTTCGCTTTTGACTACGAGAAAAAACCGGCAGCAAGTCCTTTCCCCCGCGGGGAGAAGGATAGGATGAGGAGGCGAACTGCCAAATGAAATCAGCCAACCCCTCATCCGGCCTTCGGCCACCTTTTCCCGAAGGGAGAAGGACATGTTCAAGGGTCTCCTAAACCTCCAAAGCGAAAAAGTCTGCTCGGGGAGAAGGATAGGATGAGGAGGCGAACTGCCAGATGAAATCAGCCACCCCTCATCCGGCCTTCGGCCACCTTCTCCCGAAGGGAGAAAGACATGTTCAAGGCTCTCCCAAACCTCCACAGCGAAAAAGTCTGCGGAGGGAGAGATGACTGGATCTTAACTCGAGAAGCGAGAAAGACCTGAAAGCTGCACGACCCCGGGGGGTCGGGGATCACCGCCCCTACGCCAGGTGGCAAGGCAAACCTTGGGAAAATACACTGAAGCCATTGACGTTGCCGTATGCTTGGTCCTTATACTTGGTAAGCAAACAGGCCCTACCAAAAGGCACAACCATGAAAAATTTGCATTGGATGATGTGCAGAGGAAATTCCAACCGCCTCTTCGGCTGTCTCAGCCTGGCGTTCGCATTACTTTGGGTGTCCGTCGCCTCGGCGCAGCAAGATCGGCAGAGCGGAAAACCGAAACGCGCGCAACAGAAGAAGCGCGTTCGCAGCTACCCTGCCGTGCTGCTGGGTGCCGACGTGAAAGTCTACAAGAAGATCGGCGATGTCAAACTGAACATGTATATCTTCTCGCCCGATGACCATAAGGCGTCCGACAAGCGCCCGGCGATCGTCTTCTTTTTTGGTGGCGGGTGGAAATCAGGATCGCCGACGCAGTTCTTAGAACACTGCAAGTATCTCGCATCGCGAGGGATGGTTGCGATGTCAGCCGACTATCGCGTACTCGCACGGCATGGAACGAAGGCGGTTTCCTGCGTTACGGACGCCAAGTCGGCGGTGCGTTGGATTCGAGTCCATTCCGCCGAGTTAGGAATCGATCCGCAACGCGTGGCCGCCGGTGGCGGTTCGGCGGGCGGACACCTCGCAGCGTGTACCGGCGTGATCAACGGCTTCGACGAATCCGGTGAAGACGCAAAGATCAGTTCGCGGCCTAACGCCATGGCGTTGTTCAATCCAGCGTTGGTGCTGGCCAGTATCGACGACCGATCGCCGATCGATCCGAAACAGGCCGGTAATCTGCGCGAACGCATGGGCGTTCCGGCCGAAAAACTCTCGCCGTATCACAATGTCACTGGCGGCGCGCCTCCTAC
>JASLPZ010000048.1:0-26683 GCA_030744725.1 Pirellulaceae bacterium | reverse complement strand
ATTTACGCCAATGAAGCACCAACCCCAAACTTAAGGTGTGACACACCACCAGGCCACAGATTCGGCACGTCATCACGTCTGCCACGGGTTTTGGCACGAAATGCCTTTGCCTGCCCCAGGTTTGTGACCTAGATTTTTGTTGGCCCTCACGTCTGGGGCCAATTGCGCGAACGCGAACCTGAAGTCGGACCCGTTGCCATGACGCGAATCTTACAGTTTCTTCGTGAAGAGGACGGACCGACGGCCGTTGAGTACGCCGTGATGTTGGCGCTGATCATTATCGTTTGCATCGGCTCGGTTACCCTTGCTGGGGGCGAGGCCTTCAATATGTGGGGCAGCAATAGGCAAGAGTTAGAGTCTGTCCTTGGGAACTAGATCGGCACGCCTTTCCACCGGACGAACGCTTCGAGGGCAAAATATTCGGGCAGGCCGATCTGATTGTACTTGTTGGCCGTGCCGCAATTGCGATCCTCGGCACGCTCCCAAAACTCGCGCGAATCGGTGCCGGGAAACAGAGCCTCGTCTTTTTGGCTTTCATGCATAAAGACGGCCTTGCGTTTTCGTTCCAGATCGCTTGGACTGAGCGGAACTGCGATTTCAATTTCGTCCAGCGCGTACTCTTGCCAAGCGCCTCGATACAGCAGCACTTCCGGGCGCGACCCGCTGGCTTGTTCGATTTCCGACAATGCGTGAAAGATTGCCTCGGCGCAAACTCGATGTGTGCCGTGCGGATCTGACAAGTCGCCAGCGACGTAAATCTGTGCGGGCGCGACGTTCTCGATCAACTCTCGAATCATCCGCACGTCGTCTGAACCCACGGGACGCTTGGTGACGGTTCCTGTGCGATAGAACGGCAGATCGAGGAAATGCAGGTGCTCTTCACGACAACCAACCTCGAGGGCTCCCGCCTTGGCTTCGCTCCAGCGAATCAAGCCCTTGATCTTTAGGACAGAATCTGCATCGAAATCGCCCGGCCGTTTTTTCGTTAAGGATTGATGCACATCGGATTCGAGGCGCTTCGAGTTTTCCTCGTCAATGCCGAACATCCGATTGTATTCGGTCACCAAGTCGGCGACGCGATGCGCATCGTGATCGAAAACCGCGATGTTACCGCTGGTCATGTAGGCGATATGTACTTCGTGCCGGTCTTCGACCAGTCGAATCAGGGTGCCGCCCATGCTGATCACATCGTCATCGGGATGAGGGCTGAAGCAGATCACACGTTGGGGTTCGCGGCCGCCGGGATGGTACTCGATACTCTCCATCATCCATTTGAAGACGCGATGAGCGAGCTTGGGCGCTGGGCCATGTTCACGGAGCAACGAAACGAGCTGATGATGACGAAAGTCGTCGTCATCCAGCTTGAGCAATGCTTTGCCCGTCCGTTCACACAGCCAAAGTACGGCTCGCTTAATTAAGGGAGGTGCCCATTTAACTTCGGATATGGCCCACGGTGTCGCTTCGCTGACAAGTGTTGCGGCCGCGGCAGCATCCACTAACACCGTGGCGTCGTCGTGTTGTTGCAGGTAGCTCGCCGGCACCTCCTCGGAAACCGGTTTCTCGAGGATCGCGCAAATGACGTTGGCTTTGTGTTCACCTTGGGCCAGTAGCAGCACTTTCCGTGCATCCAGGATTGTCCCGACTCCCATCGTAATGGCCTGGGTTGGCACGTTTTCCTGGCCAAAGAAATCTGCGGCCGCCGATGTCCTCGTGGATGGATCGAGCGTGGCGAGCCGTGTGCGGCCGTTGCGCGAACAATACGGTTCGTTAAAACCAATATGTCCGTTCCCACCTACGCCCAACACGACAACGTCGATGCCACCAGCGGCGTCAATCTTGGCCTCGTAGTCCCGACAATGCGCTTCCACTTGATCCAGTGGCACGCTTCCGTCAGGGATGTTGATCTGCTCGGGTGGAATGTTGATGTGGTCCAATAATTGGCTGTGCATCCAATGGCCATAACTTTGTGGCTGTGCAGAATGCAGCCCAAAGTACTCGTCCAAGTTGAATGTCACGACGTTGGAAAAATCCAGCCCGTCTTCTTCATAGAGTCGGACCAATTCGCGGTACAAACCCATCGCGGTTGCCCCGGTAGGCAATCCGAGCACGGCGCTCTGCCCCAGCGCGTTTCGCTCATTGATCACACTAGCGATGATCGCGGCGGCTTGTCGAGCCAACTGCTTTTCCGATTCGAAGACAAAGCAGGGCAATCGAGTACCTGGAACGGTGCGTGCGACGTTGTCGGTCTGTGGCGTGAGCATACTGTGGGCTTTTCTACACGGTCAAGTCAGTTCTAAAAGACAGCAAGGTTGTCCCGGTGCACCACCTCTTCGTAGGGGCAATGGCCGAGGATTTCGGCAATTCGATCTGATTTCAACCCCTTAATGCGTTCGATGTCACCGGATTCGTAATTTGTGAGGCCGCGGGCAAATTCAGCGCCGCCAGAGCCGCATAACGAAACCACATCGCCTTTGGCGAATTCGCCTTTCGCTTCGGTGATCCCAATCGCCAACAAACTGCTGCCGTCATGCGAAATTGCTTTGCAGGCACCGGGGTCGAGCAGAATCCGGCCGCGGGGTTGCGTCGAGAAACGCAACCAGCGTTTCCACGGGCTGGCCGATCTCCCCTGCGGTAGGAACAGGGTGCCGACCGGTCTTCCAGCCATGATGTCTCGTAGCACCGACGGCTGCTTCCCACTGGCGATAATCAGAGTTTCGCCTGCGGAGCTGACGATTCGGGCGGCTTGTAGCTTGCTGAACATTCCCCCTCTGGAAACGCCTGACTCGCCGTCGCAGGCCTTCGCCAAAATCGTCTCATCGACGACTGGAACGGTTGGAATCAGTGACGACTTTGGATCACCTGGGTCACCGTCATACAACCCGGCAACATCCGAGAGAATGATCAACAACGGGGCACGCAACAGATTGGTAACCAGCGCTGCCAGGCGGTCATTGTCGCCGAAAGTCGTCATCAGTTCGTCAACGGAAACCGTGTCATTTTCGTTGATAATCGGGATGGCATTGAATTCCAGCAGCGTCAACAGCGTGTTTCGCACGTTTAGGTAGCGAGACCGGTCTTCCAAGTCCTCGGCCGTTAGCAAAACCTGCGCCGCGCGCCGACCATGGAGACGGAAGGTCCGATCGTACATTTCGATCAGATTGGTTTGGCCAATCGCCGCCACCGCCTGCAACCGAGCCAAACCAGTTGGTCGGGTCTTCAAACCCAGTTGGCTCATGCCCGCACCAACTGCACCGGAACTGACCAGCACAACTCGGCGGCCTGTCTCGTTGATTGAACTCAATTCCTCCGCCAATTGAGTGATCCGCTGCTCGTTGAGCGTCCCCTCCTCGTGGGTCAGGACGCGCGTACCGACCTTGACCACAATCGTGGTCGCCGTGGCGGCAATCTCTTGGCGTAACAGGTCAGTCATCATTCAATACAGATCGTCTACTGGCGTGGATCCAAATACAGATGCGGCGACACCCCAAGATTGACACTAATCACAATCGCGGACAGCCACAACGGGGCACGGCCTGCCATGATTCTGGGGCCGGCAGAAATGGCCAACAGAGCTGCAGGGTCAGGCAAAAACCTCGTCGAAATCGGATTCGGCTGGTACTGGGGAAACGGCCCAATGGTCAAAGTTAACGACAATTCCGCAATATGCGAGTGCCAGACGTCAAGAACTTGGAACACGACCTCGGAGCTTCCTTGTGGATTACTGACCTCGGGAATAGACTAAGGTGAGTTGAGCGCACGGATGGGTACATCGCCAACTTTCTTGCTCAGCCAAGGTGAACTAAGCGATGCTTGGACATGAATGCGCGGTTTGCAATTCAGAATCTCTGGATTTATCGGCCTGCTTCCGGAAGTTGACTGTACTGTCACCAGCAAACCCCGCTTAGCTGTCGCACCATTTTCTCGGATGAGTTTTCACGAATGAGCGAAATCCACCACGAGTGCGGCGTTGCCGCCGTTTATCACTTGCCAAATCGGCCTCAGAGCCCGCTTTGTGCGGAACCCGGCATCGAGAATGCCTCGCGTCTTCTGCCGCGAATGATGCTGGACATCCAGAATCGCGGCCAATTGGCGGCGGGGATTACCACGTACAATCCGGCGCGGAACCAGTTGATCGACACCTATAAGGAGATCGGCTCGGTCACGGAGGTCTTTCGCTTGGCGCACCGGCGCAAGTGCGAAAGCTTGATGCGGGAATATGCCGGCCAGGCGGGGATCGGTCACGTGAGATATGCCACTTGTGGTGCGGACGACCGCAGTTTCGCGCAGCCCTTCGAACGGCACCATTTGGAGAAACGAAAATGGTTCAGCTTCGGTTTTAATGGGCAGTTGGCCAACTTTCAGCATTTGCGCGATAATTTGCTGAGCCAGGGCGACCACCATCTCGCGCGTGAATCCGACACCGAAATCATGATGCACGAGATCAGTCGCGAATTATCTGGTGACCGGCGTCCGAGTCTCGTGGAATTAATCCGCAAAATTGCCGGCCGGTTCGACGGAGCATTTAGCCTGGTCTACCTGAACGCCCGAGGAGATATGCTGGTCGCGCGAGATCCATTGGGAATCAAGCCACTATGTTACGCGTTTGATGGTACCCTGTTTGCAGCTGCCAGTGAAAGCGTGGCGTTGCTGAATTTGGGCTTTGAAAACGATGCCATCAAGGCGCTGGAACCCGGCCACGTCATCACGATCGTGGACGGGCAGTTTTCCAAGGAAGCCTACTCGGACTCCACACAAACGGCACATTGTTTCTTCGAATGGATCTACTTCGCGAATGTTGCCAGCACGCTTGACAATCGCAGTGTCTACCTATCACGTACAGCACTGGGGGTCGAACTGGCACGGATGGAGTCCGCAGACGGCCGTGTGCCGCTGGACAAGGACACGATCGTGGTGCCCGTGCCAGACACAAGCAAAGCGGCGGCCGATTCGATGGCGTTCGAATTGGCGATCCCCTCCCGTGAAGGCCTGATCCGCAACCGGTACGCCGGCCGGACCTTCATCGAAAGCGGCGACCGCGCCAAGAAAGCGCAAACTAAGTACACGCCACTGCGTGAAGTTCTCGAAGGGAAACGGGTCTTCCTCGTCGAAGATTCGGTTGTTCGCTCGACCACCATGAAAGTGCTGCTCAATCGCATTCGCGAGATTGGCGGCGCCAAAGAAATTCACGTTCGCGTGGCCTGCCCGCCGATCATCGCGCCCTGTTTTTATGGGATTGATATGTCGACGGTAAACGAGCTGTTTGCGCCGAGGTTTCTCGATGGCGGTCCGTTGACCGATAAAGTGCAGGACGCAATGGCCAGGAAACTGCGTGCCGATTCGTTGCGGTACTTACCTGTCGATGCGATCGCTCGGGCCATCGGCTTTGAAAGCTCGAATCTGTGTCAGGCCTGTATCACGGGCGAATATCCCACTCGAGCTGGCCAAGAGCTGTACGATGTTGCGCTCAAGGCATCCAAGTCAAATTCGACCCAGTCGACGAAACGAACCTACGACACGGAGGTCGAATTAACGCCGACCGAGTGATATCTGGGGCGGTTCGATCTATTCTGCAGGTGGTGCAGCGTTGCAGCGTCATCTGCCTCAGCTGCACGACGGGTCTCCTACCAGCAAAAAAAATCCCGCCACTGTGGCGGGATTTTTGTGTATTCAGTAGGTCAGGTCACGCTCGGCGCGACGCATGACAAAGAGCGGGGTTGCTCAGCGAACACCAACGCGATTCGAATCGGGCGACTGCTGGTCACCAGGACTCGATTCGCCGGGGCTCGTGAGTGGAGTTGCATTCTTGGCTCGCTTGGAAGCCTCCGACGTGATTTGCATGGCCAGAGCCAATTCACGCGGATTAAAGAAACGCACATTGCCAGTGAATCGAGATTCGATCCGATTCTTGGCGGCGAGCTCGTTCCAACTCATGCCGTTGGCCAGATTCCAGGCCGCAGCTTGGGCCGCGTTTTGAGGCACTTCGCCGCGTCCCAACATCTTGACGACTTCGATAACTTTTGGATCTTTGGCCAACGTCTCGATGGGAACGACTTTGTATTTCATGCGGGGTGTAGGATCGGGTTTGCCATGTTCCAGGCAGAGACACGGAACTTTGATCTTGCCAGTTTTTTCGGGGGCGACATTGAAGAACCCGCCGCCACCACCACCGCCAAGTCCGCCACCGCCACCGAATCCGCCACCACCACCACCGAAACCGCCACCGCCACCACCCATTCCGCCACCAAGTCCTTGGCCGCCACCACCACCGCCTAAGCCGCCACCACCGCCCAAGCCGCCGCCACCGAAGCCACCGCCGCCGAATTGGGCGAGCACCGGTACGCCAGCAACTGCTGCTGGTAACTTGATCGACAACGGTTTGTCGGTCTTATTCTTGATCAGCAAATTCGCCACGGTGGCGTCTTTGGGGATGAAGTCGACTTGGATGTCTCCCGATTTGATCGCGGAAAATAACTCAACCTGCTTACTGTCTTTCGGAGCGGCCTTCGCGCGTGAACGCTTCGCGGCGTTCGTCGAGACAGCCGTCATGGCAACTAGCAGGGCGACGCATGTCACGACCTTCAAACCCATTTTACACTTCATCAGAATCTTCCTCCTGGCTGCCTTTACGGGTAGTCCCAGACGCGGGTCCGAAAAACTGGCCGCGTTGTACTCGAACGGAAAGCAGCCTCCGCCGAGCACTCCTTGCCTTCTAGGGATTTACACCTTGCACTTAAGCATAATCGGCCCGTCTGTAGCCGCCAAGTGATTTCTTTGCCAGATTCCGCCAATCGGTCGGGAAACTGGCACCAACGAGGGACATTGCGAGGCATTTCTGCCGCCATGTCCAGCCTTCCGAGCCGATTGGGAAGTTGGCTCAAACCGGCCCGCGAAGGGACTTTGTCGCCGAATCTGCGAAAACTCAGGCCTTCTCGGTGTCGCGTTCAAGCCTCATGTTGCTGGCCACGGGTTGCTGCCACGGCGGTTGGCCACGGTTGTTCCTACCTGGATTCCTTCGCGGCGTTGGCTTGGGAATCGTGACGATCGCATCATTTCAAAGTCTGGAGCACCGTGTCATGCCGAGAAATCGACCGATTAAGGTAACGGATCTTCCACCCTATGCAGCCGGACACTCACACCCAGTTCCCGCGCGTACCAACGGCGCGCGGCGCGCGTTCTGTCTTCACTGAATTGCGTATCGCTTCCGGTTGACACTAATCGCCCAGAGTCATTACACTCGTTCGATTAACATTGGGGCGATTCGATCAGATTCACCCCTTCGCTGCGATTTTTCATGGATTGATCACAGCCAGACCCGCCTCATTGATTCAGTTGGCGGCCCAACATGGAATTGGTTGGAGGGCATGGAACGGCTCCCACAACTTCGTCGCTGGTCGCGGACCTCCGCCACTCTAAGAGCGATCGCTTTTGCGCCTTGCGCCCGTTTTCGACCCGGCGAAATTGTCGCCCACAACAATCCGACGCCACACAATCACACCGCCGCGCGCCACCACACCCTGTGGCACAACATCGGTTCGTTTCAACGCGAATCCAAGCCAATCAACCTGCACCATTGACTACTTAGAAATCCCGTAATTCAAACGACAGACGGAGAGCAAAACAAATGATTTTTGTCGCCATTTGGCTTCTCGCATTCATCGGTTCACTGATTGCGTTAGTGCAAGCGTTTCTATTCTTCAAGACCATGATGGCAGCCGATGAAGGTACACCGCGGATGGTCGAAATTGCAGGATATGTGCGCGAAGGTGCCAATGCGTACCTGCGGCAACAGTACAAGGTCGTGGGCGGCTTTTTTGTTGTTATTGTGATCCTGCTGGGGATTGCGGCCTTCGCAAAAGTGCAGAGCCCCTTTGTCCCGTTTGCCTTCTTGACCGGCGGTTTCTTTTCTGGGTTGGCAGGCTGGTTCGGCATGAAGACCGCCACGTGGGCCAGCAGCCGGACGTGTGCGGGGGCTCAGAAGTCGCTGAACCAAGGATTGCAAGTCGCCTTTCGATCAGGTGCCGTGATGGGGTTGACGGTGGTCGGTTTAGGGCTGCTCGACATCACCGTCTGGTTTGGATTTCTGTACTACGTGTGGCCGAAGCTGGGATTCGAACACCTTTCCTTGACTGACATTACCGTTACCATGCTCTGCTTCGGCATGGGGGCAAGTGCCCAGGCGCTGTTCGCCCGTGTTGGTGGCGGTATTTTCACCAAAGCTGCCGATGTGGGCGCTGATTTAGTCGGCAAGGTCGAACAGGGCATTCCCGAAGATGACCCGCGCAACCCCGCCACGATTGCTGATAACGTGGGCGACAATGTGGGTGACGTGGCCGGCATGGGGGCCGACCTTTACGAATCCTATTGTGGCTCGATTTTGGCGACGGCAGCGTTGGGTGTGGCCGCTTTCCACACTCCCGAACTAGTGCCAGCTGGGATGCCTCCCGTCAATGCACAACTCTATTCTCTGTTCCTTCCAATGGCGATTGCCGGCGTCGGGATCTTTCTGTCGATTCTTGGTATCTACATGGTCCGCACGGGCGAAGATGCGACGCAGAAGAACCTCCTAGCCGCATTGGCCTGGGGCATCAACTGGTCGACCGGCTTAGTGGCCGTTGCTGCCGTGGTGCTGTCTTACCTGTTGATGCCTTCCACCGAGGCGACGCGAACGTTTGGCATCCCCGGAGTCGCCTTCAGCATCATCGTCGGCTTGGCTGCCGGCTGGGTGATCGGCAAATGGACGGAATATTCGACGAGCGACGAGTTCACGCCGACTAAGAACCTGGCCGAGCAAGCTGTGACCGGCCCCGCCACCTTGATCATTGGCGGAGTCGCGGACGGCATGATGAGCGTTTGGGTCCCTGTCATTACCGTTTGCGCGGCGACGTTGATGGCTTTTGGATTTGCCTCCGGCTGGAATTATGGCGATGTCAATTACTTTGCGATTGGTCTCTACGGTGTTGGCATCGCCGCAGTCGGAATGCTCAGCACGCTGGGCATTACGCTGGCCACCGACGCCTACGGCCCGATTGCCGATAATGCGGGCGGGAACGCGGAAATGGCCGGTCTGGAACCGATTGTCCGGGAAAGGACCGACGCGTTGGACTCGCTGGGCAACACGACGGCTGCGACGGGCAAAGGATTTGCCATCGGTTCTGCGGCTCTGACCGCCTTGGCATTACTGGCCGCCTATGTCGAAGAGGTCCGTGTCGGCTTCGAGCGGTGGGGTGACGAAGTCGTTGCGTCGGTTCCGGCGGAGGGAATCTACAAACTCTCCACTGGTTTCGTCGTCGAGAAGAAGGCCGGAGAATCCACGAAGTACCTGGCGATGCCGAACCAAACGCGGCGTCCTGACGTGAAGGCGGATTGGGAAGCCGTCGGACGCGATCAATGGCCGGCCAAACTGGATGAGTCATTGTTTGGGCCGCGTGATGAAGATGGCGAGTTGAGTTTTCGCACTGGCGACCGCCTGGTGGCGGTCAAAGAAGCGACTTTGCCAGACTTTACCACCTACTACGACGCGTCCTTGATGAATCCGAAAGTCCTGGTGGGCGTCTTCCTTGGTGCGATGGCCACGTTCGTCTTTTGTGCGATGACGATGAAAGCAGTGGGCCGTGCTGCCAAGGGGATGGTGGAAGAAGTTCGCCGCCAATTCCGTGAGAAACCGGGAATCATGGAGGGCACCGAAACTCCTGATTATGCGGCACCCGTTGCTATTAGCACGGTGGCGGCCCAACGAGAAATGGTTCTTCCGTCTCTGTTGGGTCTGGCAACACCAATTGTCGTGGGCCTTGTGTTGGGCGTTGGGGGCGTGCTCGGGCTGCTGGTGGGAACGCTCACCTGTGGCTTCTGCGTCGCCATCTTCATGGCCAACGCCGGTGGCGCTTGGGACAATGCCAAGAAGTATATCGAAGCCGGTCATCACGGCGGCAAAGGTTCCGATGCGCATAAGGCAGGTGTCGTCGGCGATACCGTGGGCGATCCATTCAAGGACACCAGCGGTCCCAGCCTGAATATCTTGATCAAGCTGATGAGCATGGTCAGCGTGGTCGTGGCGGGACTGGTTGTTCGTTACAGCCTGATGGCGATGGGGATTTTTTGACTACATTCCCGGTGCCGGGAGGTTGCTACTGCCCATCAGCGACTGGTCAATCGCTCGGGCCGCACCGCGACCTTCATTGATGGCCCAGACGACTAACGACTGGCCTCGGCGGCAGTCGCCGGCGGCAAAGACCTTCTTGATGCTGGTCGTGAACTTCCCATGCTCGGCCTGGTAATTGGTGCGGCCGTCGTGCTCGATGCCCAGCATGTTCGACACTGTCTGCTCAGGTCCCAAGAAACCCATCGACAAGAAAATGAGGTCGCACTCCCAGGTCTTTTCGGAACCGGGAACCTCACTAAACGGCGCTTTCTCCGTCGGCTTCTTCCAATCAATATTCACCGTCTTGATTCCGGCGACATTTCCTTTTCCATCGTCTAGGTACTGCTTCGAGAGGATCGAGTACGTTCGCGGGTCCTGGCCGAATTTCTCTCTGGTTTCGGAATGCGAATAGTCAACACGAGAGATTCGAGGCCACTGGGGCCAGGGGTTGTTGCTAGCGCGTTTCATCGGCGGTTTGTCTAGCAGTTCAAAGTTGATCACACTTGCACAACCGTGCCGCAAGGACGTGCCAATGCAATCCGCGCCCGTATCGCCGCCGCCAATCACAATGACACGTTTGCCCTTTGCGTTGATCATTGCCACGTCAGCCAATTTAGAATCAAGCAAACTCTTGGTGTTCCGTGTCAGGAATTCCATGGCGAAATGAATGCCAGCGAGTTCACGTCCTTGAATCGGCAAATCGCGAGGTCGCGTCGCGCCGGTGGCCAACAGCAGCGCATCGTTTTCTTCGAGCAGCTGGTTGGGGTCGAGATATTGCATCCGGCAGCCGCGTTCCTGCATGATCCGCGTCACGTGGCCCGGCGGAAGATCTTCCACCTTGCCAATGTGAGCGTTGGTGACGAACGTGATTCCCTCGGCGGTCAGCAAGTCGACGCGACGCTGCACGACCCCCTTTCCCAGTTTCATGTTGGGAATGCCGTACATCAGCAGGCCGCCAATTCGATCCGCTCGTTCGTAAACGGTGACGGTGTGGCCCGCTTTGTTCAGTTGAGCGGCGGCTGCCAGCCCTGCCGGCCCGGAACCAACAATTGCCACCTTCTTGCCCGTCCGCTTCTGCGGCGGAGTAGGCTTGACCCAGCCTTCGGCAAACCCACGGTCGATGATTGCGTTTTCGATGTTCTTGATCGTGACGGCCGGGTCCGTGATCCCGAGCACGCAGGCACCTTCGCATGGTGCGGGACAGGCCCGACCAGTGAATTCGGGAAAGTTGTTGGTCCGATGCAAGCGATCGAGCGCTTCGCGCCAGCGTCTCTGATAAACCAAATCGTTCCATTCCGGAATCAGGTTGTCGATTGGACACCCACTGTTCGACTGACAAAACGGAACACCGCAATCCATGCAGCGAGCGGATTGCGTCTGCAAGTGATCCTCGTCCGCTTCGGTATAGATCTCCTTAAAGTCGCTAATGCGGACCAGGGGCGGGCGATACGGCACCGGATGACGTGGGAACTCTTTGAAGCCTGTTGGTTTTCCCATTTCTCAATTCACTCTGATCGTAAAAATGATGTGGAGGACCACGATGGTTCGCCGTCCGTGTGAGAGTCGCTGAACCGAAAGTTGGTCGAAGTTATGTCGTGGCTGTCCGCTCCGCACGCAGGACCAGCGCATCGTTAGATGCAACTGGAATGCTCGTATCAGGTCTTTCTTCACAGTTGTTCAGTGACGGGCACCGACCGCAAGTTGGTCGGGGAGCGGGGCGCTGCAATCGAACGATAGCTCGCATCGCTTCGAGGCACTGCCTCATTAGTCATGCAACGTCGCCTCTTGTTCTTCGTCGTGGTCTTGTCTTTCCATGAGCACTCGTTTGTAGTCGACAGGCATCACCTTGACGAAATCGTCGAGCACCTTGGGCCACTCCGACAGCACGCGGGTAGCCACGGTCGAGCCTGTGTATTGTTCGTGCAATTCGACCATTTCCAGAAGCTCGGCCACATCTGCATCGTCAACGACATTTTCCAATTCAACCATGCCCAAGTTGCAATTAATGCGAAATGCGTCGCGATCCGGGGCCAGGACATAGGCCACACCCCCCGACATGCCCGCGGCAAAGTTCCTTCCCGTCGGTCCCAGAATGACTGCTCGCCCGCCTGTCATGTACTCGCAGGCATGGTCACCAACACCTTCAATTATCGCCCAGGCACCGCTGTTTCTGACACAAAATCGTTCCGCGGCGCGACCACGGAAGAAGGCCTGGCCACCTGTCGCCCCATATAGCACGACGTTGCCTACCAGGATGTTTTCTTCCGGTGCGAATCCACTTTCCTTCGGCGGATAGATCACGATTCGGCCACCCGACAGCCCTTTGCCAACGTAATCGTTGGCATCGCCTTCCAACTCGATCGTCACGCCACTGGCCAACCATGCGCCCAGGCTCTGGCCCGCCGACCCATTGAATTTGATTTGGATTGTGTCGTCGTCCAGTCCTTGCTCGCCCCAACGCTTTACCACATTGTGGCTTAGAATCGTGCCGACGGTGCGATTGGTGTTGAGGATTGGCAATTCGATTTGAACATTGTCACCCTTCTCCAACGCAGGCACGCACATCTTCAGCAGATGCGTATTGTCCAGTGCTTCGTCGAGGCCATGATCTTGGTCAATCGAGCGTACGACGCTGACGTTTTCGTGTGGCTTGCGAGCGGGCGAAAGAACCGGAGTCAAATCGATGCCGTCGGCTTTCCAGTGGTCGATTGCCGAGGCGGAGTCCAGTACGTCCACACGTCCGACCATATCGGTGAACTTTCGGAATCCCAACTTCGCCATATACTGCCGAGCTTCTTCAGCCACCATGAACAGATAGTTGACCACGTGGTCCGGCTTGCCTATGAATTTCTTACGCAAGACGGGATCCTGTGTCGCAATCCCCACGGGGCAGGTATTCAGGTGGCATTTTCGCATCATGATGCAACCCAACGTGATCAGCGGTGCCGTCGAGAATCCAATCTCCTCGGCCCCCAACAATGCGCCGATGACGACATCGCGTCCGGTCTTCATTCCGCCATCGGTCTGTAATACCACGCGACTTCGGAGGTCGTTCATCACCAACGTCTGGTGCGTTTCCGCGATCCCCAATTCCCACGGCAAGCCCGCGTGCTTGATACTTGTCAACGGCGACGCGCCGGTGCCGCCGGTGTCGCCGGAAATCAAAATATGATCCGCGTGCGCCTTCGCCACGCCCGCGGCGACCGTTCCGACACCGACTTCCGAGACCAGCTTCACGCTGACTCGCGCCGATGGATTCGCATTCTTCAAATCGTGGATCAGCTGCGCCAGGTCTTCGATGGAATAGATATCATGGTGTGGCGGAGGACTGATCAGCCCCACACCCGGTGTTGAATAGCGGATCCGAGCGATATTGTCATCGACCTTGCGACCCGGCAACTCGCCGCCTTCGCCCGGCTTGGCTCCTTGCGAGATCTTGATCTGCAACTCGTCCGCGTTGGTCAAATACCAGGCAGTCACGCCGAAACGTCCCGAGGCAACTTGTTTGATCGCCGAGCGTCTTGAATCGCCGTTGGGCAAGGCCTTGAACCGATCGGGATCTTCACCCCCTTCGCCCGTGTTGCTCTTGCCACCCAAGCGGTTCATGGCCACGGCCAGGGTTTCATGCGCTTCCGCAGAGATCGACCCAAAGCTCATCGCCCCCGTGCAGAAACGCTTCACGATCTCCGTGGCAGATTCAACTTCCTCGATCGGAATCGGACCACCGCCTGCGCCTTCTTTGAAATCGATCAGTCCGCGTAGCGTGTATCGCTGCCGTGATTCTTCGTTGATTGAATTGGCAAATCGCCAGTAGGCCTCTGCGTCGTTGGCGCGGGCCGCAATCTGAATGTCGGCAATCGCCTGCGGTTCCCAGCCGTGCTTTTCTCCCTTGGCCCGCCAGTGGAATTCTCCCGGGTTGGGCAGTGACGTTGCCTCGTTATCGTGCACCGGGTAGCCCAGTTCGTGCCGCCGTAACATTTCGGTCGCCAATACATTGAAATCGACCCCCTGCACGCGACTCGGTGTGTGCGTGAAGCAGCGATCGATCACCTCCTCTTTCACGCCGACCGCTTCAAAAATCTGCGCCGCCTTGTACGACTGCAATGTCGAGATCCCCATCTTGGCCATAACCTTCAGCATGCCTTTGGCGACGCCCTTACAATACGCGGCCACGAGTTTTCCGTCGCTGCTGAATTCCTGGGGGTCGAGCCGTCCTTCGTGACGGGCCTGCCATAATGCTTCGAAAGCCAAATAGGGATTGATCGCATCGGCCCCGTAGCCAATCAACAAGCAATGATGATGAACTTCGCGCGCTTCTCCCGTTTCCAGCAAGATGCCAATCTGTGTCCGTAACGCCTTGCGGACCAGATGATGGTGCACGCCGCCACATGCCAAGAGGGTGCTTAACGGAACGCGGTCGGCGCTGACGGCCCGGTCCGACAGAACGACAAGACTGTAACCGTCTTTGATCGCTTGCTCCGTTTTCTCGCAAATCCGTTCCAAAGCGGGAACCACGCCCGCGGCACCATCGGATCGTGGAAACGTAATGTCGATAGTCCTTGACTTCCAGCCGCGATGGTCCATGTGCTTGATCGCGCTGAGTTGCTCATTCGTAAGAATCGGCTGATGCAAACGCAGGCGATGCGCGTGTTTGGCCGTCGTCTCCAGCAGATTGGCCTCGGGGCCAATGTAGCACTCCAGTGACATGATGATCTCTTCGCGAATCGAATCGATCGCCGGATTGGTGACCTGCGCAAAAAGCTGTTTGAAATAGTCGTACAACATCCGCGGCTTGTCGCTCAAACAAGCCAGCGCGGAATCGTTGCCCATGGAGCCGACGGGATCGCGCTTTTGCTGAACCAACGGCTCCAGCATGAACTTCATCGTCTCCATCGTGTAACCGAAAGAACGCATCCGTGCCAGTAGTGTCTCCGGATCAAATCCGTGCGGCTCCTTTTGAGGACGCAAGTCTTCCAATTCCATCCGTTGCTCACGCAACCATTGGCCGTAGGGGCGCCGATCAGAAAGCTCCTGCTTTAATTCCTCATCCGGAACGAGGCGTCCTTGTTCGAAGTCGACGAGGAAGATCTTGCCGGGCTGCAAACGGCCTTTCTGTTTGACATTTCTTGGCTCGACCGGAAGCACCCCCACTTCACTGGCCATGATCACGTGGTCATCGTGCGTTAGATAATAGCGACTGGGCCGCAGTCCGTTGCGGTCGAGCACGGCGCCGATGTAGTGGCCGTCGGTAAACACGATGGAAGCAGGACCATCCCAGGGCTCCATCAGGCAAGAATGATATTCGTAAAACGCCCGCTTGTTTTCCGACATAGTCTCGTGCTTCTGCCAGGCTTCAGGGATCATCATCATGATGGCTTCCTGCAGCGAACGGCCTGACATCAACAGGAATTCGAGCGCGTTATCAAAACTCCCCGAGTCGCTACAATCCGGCTCCATCACTGGGAACACTTTTTGCAATTCGGTTCCAAAGCGGTCGCTGACCGCCTGGCCTTCGCGAGCGCGCATCCAGTTGATGTTGCCGCGCATGGTATTGATTTCACCATTGTGGCTCATGAACCGGTTCGGCTGAGCGCGGTCCCAACTGGGAAACGTGTTCGTTGAAAAACGCGAATGAACCATGGCCAGATGCGAACGGTAGTCTGTATCGAGCAGGTCTGGGTAATACGTCATCAACTGCAGAGTTCGGAGCATTCCTTTGTAGATGATGACTTTTGTGGACAGGCTGCAGACGTAGAACATCTTGCCCTGCGACAACGAAGCGTCGTTTCGTAACTGGTGACTAGCTCGCTTGCGAATCAAGTACAACTGCCGCTCGAAGTCATCGCCTTCCAAGCCTTCGCTGGCCGCGATAAACAGCTGCTCCATGTGCGGCGCCGCGTGCCGTGCCGTGGGGCCAACGTCGGCACCGTCAGAATCGGTCGGAACGAGCCTCCAACCGACCAGTCGCTGCCCTTGCTCGGCAATGAGGGTCTTGACGACCTGTTTGCAATGCGCTCGCTCGGCGGTGTCCTGCGGGAGAAAGACCACGCCGGCGCCAAACTTGCCGGGTTCGGGTAAATCGGTTTTCAGATCGACACGCGCGACTTTCGCCAGAAACTCGTGCGGCAAAGCTGTCATAATGCCGGCACCATCGCCCGTGTTGGCCTCGCAACCGCACGCGCCACGATGTTCCATGCTTTTGAGTACCGTGTAAGCATCCTGAATGATCTTGTGCGTCCTCTTGCCTTTGACATGCGCAACGAAACCTACGCCACAGCTGTCGCGCTCTTGAGCCGGATCGTACAACCCAACCTTCTTTGGAAAACCAATCTGTTTAGGAACGCTCATTTGTTTCACCATTTCACAATGTCAGGAAAAGCCTGACCTGAATCGGCAGCCACGAAGCAATTACGACTTCGTACGCTACCCAGTTATCTGTTTTTCTCGTTCCAATTCGACCCGGTGGACCGAGTGGCCATTCGTTTCGGTCGATGCACTGTCTTGTGGCGCGCTTGCGTCTCTTGTGCCCCGCAACAATTGCTCGAATCGTTGCGCTGTTTTACCAAGTTCGGCGCCACGACGATGGATAATTCCAAGGGGGCGGACGAGTTCAAGATCCGAAAGTTCTGCGGTTGCCAAACTTCCAGCAGCCAGTTCGCGGGCGACCGTCGGAAATGGTAACAGCGTCACACCTGCCTCAATCTCGACGGCCCGTTTCAGTGTCTCGATATTGTCAAATTCCATCACCACATCAACTTGCACCTGGCGTGATGCCAGAGCCTTGTCGATCTCGTGCCGGATCTGCAAACCGCAGTCAAGACTGACGAAAGCTTCACCCGCCAAATCCGCGATCGCGATCTGCCGATGGGCGGCAAGCCGATGACCGGGTGAACAGACAAACACCATCGGTTCGTCACGCCAAGTTAACGACTTGATCGTCCGAGACGCTCGCGGATAACTGACCAACCCAAAATCAACACGGTCGTTCTGAACCAAGTCATAGACTTTGTCAGGATGCTGATACTGTAGCCGCACATTGGCCTTGGGATACTGCCCAATAAACCGCTGGACGAACTGACTCATATGGCTGAGCCCCACTGAGTAGATCGATGCCACGGCGACGCGCCCCGCCACCTCGTCATGCAACGTTCGTACCGACTCTTCCAATGCATCGTAGCGCTTGACAATCTGACGACATCCGTCGTAATACGTTTGACCCTCTTGAGTTAGCACGAACGGACGCTTCGATCGATCCAGCAATCGGACCCTCAAATGCTCCTCGAGTTGGTGGATCATGTGACTGGCACCCGACTGTGTCATGCCGTTGGCATCAGCGGCCAGAGAAAACGATCGCTGGCCAACAACGTCACAGAATACTCTGAGGATCTTTAAATGCATCGAAAGCCGATGTCCGATAAGCAGTAGGAATGCAACGTGCTCGCAGAATTAGTAGCGAACATGCCAGCGTATTCGCTTGATGGACCAGCGTCAACCGGTGATGGGACCTGGCGACTGTTGTCCGTTTTCCAGCGGGCCGACCCGATCGATGGCTCAGATCGTTGCCAGGGTCGGGCGGGCCAATCGGGAGACATCTGACCAAGAGTGGCTTCTATCGGAACATTTAGGCCTCTCGTCCTGGCTGGCCCGCGAGGTGGTCGATCGTTTCATGCAAGCACTGGCGCTGTAAGTACCTTCAACGACGTACCCACCCCAAGGACCGGTGAAATTCGCGCCCCCTCGGTGGTCATCGATCTTGCCTCATCGGCAAATTCAGCTTAACATCAGATAAGTTCCAGGCTTAAGCGAAGCTGCGGAATGCCTACTCTTCTCTATCTTTACAAAGGAATCGAGTATGCGCGGATATCGCATTTTCTCGTCGAACTTCTTTGCGGCACCTAAACTTCGTTTGGGCGGCCTTGTCACTGCTGTCTTACTGGTCGCGTTTTCGACTGGTTGGCTCTCGCCGGCGGCACCGCTCGAGGGCCCTGGGAAGAATGACCGACAGGTTACCTTGATTGTCAAGGCGCTGATGAAACGGGAACATCTCTCACGGCACCCGTTGGATGACGAAATCTCGGGACGTGCCATGAAGATCTTCACAGAGGGATTTGATGCGCGCAAGCTCTATTTTCTGCAATCGGACATCGACGAGTTTATGCAGCATCGAGACGAAATTGACGATTTCATTGATAAGGCGGATTCCAGTTTCGCCTACAAGGTGTTTGATCGGTTCATAACCAGGCTGGATCAGCGCGTGGAGACCGTCGAGCAGCTTGTGAAACAGCCATTTGATTTTGACAACGACGAGTCCATTGTTACGGATGCCAAACTACTGACGTACCCGAAGACCGATGAAGAAGCTAAGGCACGTTGGCGAAAACTGATCAAGTACAACTTGTTGACGTTCAAAAGTGACAAGATTGAAGACCAGGAAGCGCGCGAGAAGATATTGCGTCGCTACAAGAGTTTGCAAAGGCGTTGGCACCAAAGCGACAGCGATGAATTGCTCGAGCGGTACTTGAGTGCCGTAACCACCAGCTACGATCCTCATACAACCTACATGTCTCCCAGTACCTTGGAGAACTTCCGCATCCTGATGCGTCTCAACTTGGAGGGGATTGGTGCAGCGCTACAGGTTTCGGAAGAAGGCACGACAAAGATCACGAAAATCATTCCCGGTGGTGCCGCTGACAAACATGGCAAACTCAAGCCGGAAGACAATGTGGTGAGTGTTGGCGAGGGGGCCAGTGGCGAAATGGTCGACGTCGTCGATATGAAGCTGAACGATGTTGTACAACTCATTCGCGGACCCGCAGGATCGATCGTTCGATTGGGGATCGCCCCTGCCGGTGGTGGTGAATCCAAAATCTATAGTATCACTCGAGCCAAGATTGAACTGGCTGATAGCGCGGCACGCAGCGAGATTATCAAGCGTGGCGCCAAACCAGACGGCACGTCCATTAAGCTCGGCGTGATTGACTTACCTAGCTTTTACATGGACATGGAAGCGGCGCGCGAGAGTAACCGCGATGGTTCATTTCGCAGTACAACACGCGACGTGCGACAAATCCTCAAGAAATTCAACGAGGAAAAGGTCGACGCCGTGGTCTTGGATCTGCGCCGCAACGGTGGTGGCAGCCTGACCGAGGCAATCAATTTGACTGGCTTGTTCATCGACGAAGGACCAGTCGTTCAAGTCAAGGACTCTGGTGGTCGAATTCAGGCTTATAACGATCTGGAACGTGGAATGGCCTGGGACGGGCCGCTTGTCGTTCTCACAAGTAAGTTTAGCGCCAGCGCTAGTGAGATTCTGGCTGGTGCGATTCAGGACTATCAACGTGGCTTGATTGTTGGCGATGCTGCCACGCATGGCAAAGGAACCGTCCAAAGTCTGCTTGATCTGAGCGACCAGCTTTTCCGAATCGCCAATAGACCGAATCTGGGCGCCTTAAAAATCACCATGCAGCAGTTCTACCGCCCCAATGGCGATAGTACCCAGAAGCGTGGCGTCATTCCAGACGTTACGCTGCCTTCGCTCACTACCCACATCGGCATGGGCGAAGCAGATTTGGACCACGCATTGGACTTCGATCGTATTCAACCAGGACGCTTCACCTCTCACAATATGGTAAATGCGGACGCTGTGCTTCGGATGAAAGCGAATTCCTCCAAGCGAATCCAGAAATCGGACGAGTTTGTGAAACAGATTCAGAGAATCGAACGCTATAAGAAGTACAAAGACGAGAAGTCAATCTCACTGAACGAAAAAGAATTCTTGGCGCGGCGCGAATCCGACCGTGATGCCGAGAAGGAAGAAGAAAAACAGTTCGACGAGTCGTCGGAAAAGGATGATAAAGTCTTCTCGGACGACTTCTACAACAAAGAAGTTACTGCCATCACGTTGGATTACCTGCGCGAACTGGCTGACAATCGAGTGGCGCAGGCCAATTGAGATCGTTGTTGGTTGATTGCGGTTAACTGAGCGGGAATCGCATCCCGTCGAAACCTAACTCGATACCAACGGGCAATCGCGCATTGGTCGCTACGTGCTCCAGCTCGTGGCAAATGTGCGTGAAGATGGCCCGTTGGGGTTTCAGGTGGCGAACCACGTCGATCGCTTCGTCCAGCGAAAAATGTGTTACGTGCGGTCGGTCGCGCAGGGCGTCGAGTACCAGAACGTCGAGCCCTTCCAATAACGACCAACTTTCCGCCGGAATCTGATTCGTATCGGTGCAATACGCCACATTCCCGACGCGAAAACCCAAGACATCAAAACGCGGACCATGCTTGAGGCGGATCGGCTGAATGCGCTGACCGAGCGCCTCAAATGGTGCGGTGGTGATGCGTCGAAAATCAAGCTGCGGGATGGCGCCCGTGTGAGTCTGCTCGACGTCCGCAAAAGCGTAGTCAAAGGAGGTGCGAATTCGTCGTTCGACGATCTCCTCGCAGTACACGGGCACGGGATGCCCGAGGTAAAAAGGCATCAAGCGAACGTCGTCCAAACCGAAAATGTGGTCGGCGTGTTCGTGTGTAAAAACTACGGCGTGCACTACGCCAATCTGTTCGCGTAGCAATTGCGTGCGAAGATCCGGCGGAGTGTCAATCAAGAGGTTCCCCTCCGGCAATCCTAACACGGCACCACACCGCAGCCGCTTGTTACGAAGATCGTCGCTACGGCACACGTCGCAACTGCAACCAATCGACGGCACGCCAACGGACGTTCCTGTCCCTAAAAGGACCATTTCGCCGTGCATATCGGTCGTGAGAGGTGTGCGAACCAAATGTCTGACTATAGTGCCTATGCTTGTTATTTGTGCCGGCGTTCGATCGCCTTGATCGGCCAGTCCGGATTCTAGTGAGATCTTGTCCGGATGGTACCCGGACCATGCGATATTGCCGGGCTGGGTCGTCTATTAAGTGAGCCGCCTGTTGAGACTTCTGTCCAGACTGGCCTGAACGCTGGAATCGTACCATCCGTTCGCAGTTGACCAGTCTGACTGATCGTTATAAGCTACGGCAGTCGAGGACGTTGCGCGCATTTGGCACCGTCCACTTGGCTTTCACATGAGTACCGCCACCGTCGTTGATGGCGGAATTGCAGACTTCATTGCCACCTTCGGGTTCCCGAACATGGAATTGTTAGAACGCATCTGGGAATATATTGGGCTGTTTTTCGCCAGCCTAACCGGCGGAGTTGAGCGCACGGCGACAACTGTGTTCGGATCGTCAAACGCGCGGTTTATCCGAAAACTGCAAGGGCGCGTCGATGCCATCAATGCGTTGGAGCCCAAATACGAAACGATGTCGGATGGCGAGCTGCGCGAACAGACCGACAAATTCCGTGATCGTCTGGCGGCGGGTGAGACAACGGACGACATTCTGGTGGAGTGCTTTGCGGTTTGTCGTGAGGCCGGGCGTCGGTGGCTGGAAATGCGCCACTATGACGTTCAGCTGATCGGCGGCATGGTGTTGCACAGTGGTACTATTGCAGAGATGGTAACCGGTGAAGGCAAGACCCTTGTGGCAACTTTGCCGGCCTATTTGAACGCCCTAGAGGGTAAGGGTGTCCACGTGGTCACGGTCAACGATTATTTGGCACGCCGTGACATGGAGTGGATGGCACCGATTTACATGGGTCTTGGGTTGACGGTCGGCACAATTCAAAACGACATGGAAGTTCGTGATCGCCAGAAAGCGTACGCCTGCGATATCACCTACGGCACGAACAACGAGTTTGGTTTTGACTATTTGCGTGACAACATGCGGCCAGCGGCTCGCGGCGACGATCGCTTTGCCAAACCGTCGCAGCAGTCTCAAGGACGTCTGAACTTCGCCATCATTGACGAAGTTGACAATATCTTGATCGACGAAGCGCGCACACCGCTGATTATTTCCGGACCGGCGTTTCATGACGTTCGTCGTTATGCAGAAGCCGACAAGATTGCCCGGCAACTGAAGAAAGATGTTGATTTCATCGTCAACGAAAAGGATCACAATGCAAATCTGACCGACGATGGGGTGCGGCGAGCCGAGAAGTTGGCTGGTGTAGAGAGCTTCTACACCGCTGGCAACATGGAATGGCCGCACATGATTGACAACGCCTTGAAGGCGCATCATCTGTACGTCTCGGACGTTAATTACGTCGTTCGCAATGGATCCGTCATCATTGTTGACGAGTTCACGGGACGTTTGATGGAAGGACGTCAATGGAGCGACGGTCTGCATCAAGCCGTCGAGGCCAAAGAGGGCGTGAAGATCAAGGAAGAGACACAAACGCTGGCCACGATCACATTGCAGAACTTTTTCAAACTGTACGGAAAACTGTGCGGAATGACCGGGACCGCCATGACGGAGGCCGGCGAATTCTTGAAAATCTACGGGCTCGACGTGATCGCCGTTCCCACCAACCGGCCGATGCGGCGGGACGAATTCTCCGACGTGATCTATCGCACCGAACGCGAGAAATTCATCGCAGTTGCGGACGACATTGAACGCCTCCATCGTTGGGACGTTGCAGTTTTCAAGAACCAAGACGAATTTTGGGGCTCGATCGTCAAGGAAGACGACGAATCCGTCGTCATGGAATCGAAGGAAGATCGCAAACGCGAAACGATTCGCAAATCGGAACTGTCGCACATCGACAGGAAAGGACGACCAGCACTCGTCGGTACGGTCTCGATCGAGAAGAGTGAACGGCTCTCTGAACTGTTGGAAAAACGCGGCATCAAACACGAAGTTCTCAATGCCAAGCATCACAAGCGGGAAGCGGAGATCGTCGCCCAAGCCGGGCGCCTGGGGGCCGTGACCATTGCCACCAACATGGCCGGACGTGGTACCGATATCGTGTTGGGCGGCAATGCTGAAACCATGGCCTGGGCTCGCCTGCAGGACACCTACGAATCAAGACTGGATGTCCCTCACGAGGAATGGGAAACGCTGGTCAAACAGATCGAAGTCGAAGAAGACATGAATTCGATTGGTGCCAAGGTCAAAGAAATTGGCGGCCTCAGCGTCATCGGCACCGAACGTCACGAAGCTCGCCGCATCGACCTCCAATTGCGTGGTCGTACGGGCCGTCAGGGCGATCCGGGCAGCAGCCGTTTCTACCTCTCGCTGGAAGACGATCTGATGCGGATCTTTGCCGGCCCGTGGGTCAAGAGCATTCTCGAGCGACTTGGTATGCAAGAGGGCGAACGGATCGAAAGTCGGTTGGTTACACGGCGGATCGAAGCCGCACAGAAGAAGGTGGAAGAACGCAACTTCGAAATTCGCAAAAACCTGCTGGAGTATGACGAAGTCATGGACGAGCAGCGGAAGCGCGTTTACAGCTACCGTCAGCAAATCCTCGACGGTGCCGATTGCCGCGACTTGATCCTGGACATGGTGCAGGAACAGGTGGAGCATCACGTTACGGTGTTCTTGAATCGCGACTTTGGCGTCGAGTCGTTTTCCAGTTTTGCCGGGTCGCGATTCTCAATGTCGTTCGATGCGCGAGATTTTCGCGGTTCGGATTTTGACAATGCCAACACGTTTGCCAAGGACCAGGCCGAACGGATGGCGGAAACTCATGTGCTCGATGCAATTGAAGAGAACCTTCCGCTCGAAGAAGAAGCCGCAGAATGGAATTGGGCGTCCTTGGCCAAGTTCGGCAATACACGCTGGGAGCTCAGTCTGCGTGATCGTGACTTGAAGAAGATTGGCCGAGATGGCATCGCCGAATTCATGATTGACAAGGCCCGCGAGGCCATTGCTCGCGTCGATCTGTCGGAGGGGTCACCCTTTCTGGATGCCGATTTTGGACTCAAAACGGTCGTGGTCTGGGTTAGAGCCAAATTCAGTGTCGACCTTGAGCTCGACGAGATTCGCGAATTGGATGTCGCGGAGTTGAAGAAGAGAATTGTCAATCGCAGCTGGCAATGCTACGACCAAAAGGAGGCCGAATTTCCAGTCATGGCCAGTCTCTACCGCTACTCGAGTGGTGAGGGGACCCAATCTCGAATCGATCGCCACGGCTTGGTTCAGTGGGCGAGCCAGCGCTTTGAGGTCGATTTGGCCCTGGATGACCTTAAGAACAAACAACGCGACGAGATTCGCGCGCTGCTCTTGGACTATGCGTCTAAACACCAACAGCGTACCAACGGTGTCGTCGACGAAGCACGCAAGCGAGTCGGAAAAATCTTCACCGAAGGATCGGAGCATCAGACGGCGGCATTGGCCGCTGGAAGCAACGGCGCACTTCAGTCGCTTTCGTTTTGGCTGAAGGACAACTTGGATTATTCCCTCTCCGTTGATGAAATCGGTCAACTGGACCAAGGACAACTGGAAAGGAAAGTTGTTGCTGCCGTCGAAGATCATTATCGACCCGAAATGCGACGGCTTGAACGGTCGCTGCTACTGCAGATCGTCGACACCTCGTGGAAAGACCACTTGTTGGCGATGGACCATCTACGCAGTTCGGTTGGATTGGCCGGCTACGCACAGCTCGATCCGAAAGTTGAATACAAGCGCGAAGGTATGCGGCTGTTCGAGACGATGTGGACATCAATGGGCGAACGCGTCACGGATCTGATATTTCGGATGGAACAACTGGACGAGAATTTTGTCGGCTCAACCTGGGTAGAAACTTCTGCCCGCCACGACGATGCAAAGAGCGCTTCGCAAATGGCAAGCGAACAGCAAATGTCGAGTGGCCCTGGTGAGGAGAAGATCGAGACCGTCCGCAACCGAGGCGAACGCGTCGGACGCAATGATCCTTGCCCCTGTGGGAGCGGCAAGAAGTACAAACAGTGTTGCATGCGACAGGGTTCGCCGGCTGCATAGCAGTCCACGGAAAAGCAGGCTGTAACGCCGAGCAATTCGGCGTGAACGGGGCACCGAGCTGTTGTCACCGAGCTGTCGTCACCGAGTGAGGGAAAGGACGCCCCAACGTGCGATACGTTTTGAATCTTGCTTACCTTCTGCTCCTGGTAGCGCTTTCCCCCTGGTGGATCTACGCGGCGATCTTCCGCGGAAAATACCGTGAAGGTTATCGGGAGAAGCTGTTTGGGTGGGTGCCGATACGAAGTGGCGGGCAGAAGTGTCTCTGGATGCACGCCGTTAGCGTGGGGGAAGTGAATCTGCTTCAGCCACTCGTTGACCGCTTGCCCGAGGTGTTTCCCGATTGGGATTGTTGCATTTCGACGACCACCAAGACCGGCTTCGACTTGGCAAAGAAGAAATACAGCAGCCAAACTGTGTTCTATTGCCCGCTCGACTTTAGCTGGTCTGTCGCCGAGGCCATGCGACGCATACGACCGGATCTGGTCATGTTGGCGGAACTCGAATTATGGCCCAACCTGATCGCCGCAGCGCGCCATCACGGCGCAAAAGTGGCAATCGTCAACGGTCGTCTCAGCGAGCATAGCGCACGCGGTTACAGTCGAATCCGCTGGTTTGTGGAACGACTCTTGTGCGGTTTAGACCTGGTTGCAGTACAAAACGAAGATTACGCACAACGGTTTATTCGGTTGGGCGCACGATACGAATCGGTCTCCGTAACCGGTTCGATCAAGTTCGACGGTGCGGAAACGGACAGAGCCAACCCGAAAACTCGCGAGCTCGCGAAACTTGCCGGCATTGGCGACCAAGACGTTGTCTTTCTCGCCGGCAGCACGCAGCATCCCGAAGAATCACTCGCTCTGAAAACGTTCGCGCGATTAAGTTCTAAACATCCTGAATTGCGTCTCGTCCTGATCCCGCGCCATCCCAATCGCTTTGACGAAGTGACCCGCCTGTTGGAAACGACCGGAATCCCCTGGCAGCGCCGTAGCGAACTGAGTTCGACGACGTCACATGCCAGGGAACAGGTGGATCTGCCGCCGCACAAATCAAGAATACTGTTGGTTGACACAGTCGGCGAACTTGGTGCTTGGTGGGGCACCGCGCGAATTGCGTTCGTTGGTGGTAGCATGGGTTCGCGTGGCGGGCAGAACATGATCGAACCGGCAGCCTATGGTGCCGCGGTCTCGTTCGGCCCCCAGACCAAGAACTTTCGAGACGTGGTTCAACTGTTGCGAGCCGGCGACGCTGTCGAGGTCGTCTGCGATGGCGACCAGTTGCATAGGTTTGTACAACGATGCCTGGAAGAGCCAAACTGGGCGGCTCAATTGGGAACTCGCGCTCAGGAAATCGTGCGACAACAGCTGGGCGCGACGGAGCGAACGCTAACGCTGTTGACAAAGCTGGCTTTCGGCCGGACTGCGACTGAAGCGGCCGACGATTCACTCGAACGACCTCGAATTATCTTACCTTCAAGCGAAGCTCACGTGCCATCTGAAAGGCACAGTGGCGAATACCGGAGCAACAAGTCTGCCTAACGAATGCCAGACTCAAATGCCCATTTGTCCCAACGCATCAATGGTGCGGCTGACGATGCCGAACAGAAGATTGGCCGCCATCAGGACGACGTAGCCTCCGACGGCGACGCGGTGACGGTGCCAGAACTGGCCCAGCAAACCGGAGCTCCACGGCGCTACGCCTGCCTCGAGCGCCTCGATACCGAGGCGA
>JASLPZ010000489.1:0-4201 GCA_030744725.1 Pirellulaceae bacterium | reverse complement strand
GCCAATCACTGTCTGTGGGCAACGTGTGCACGTTCTCTCCTACGGCCAAATCCCACACCTTTATGTTGCTGCGCTGAGCGGCGGCTATTCGCTTTCCTTCGGGACTGAAAGCCACGGTGTTGATGAAGCCCGAATCAACTTTCAGTACGAGCAGCATCTTTCCCGTCGATGCATTCCAGACCTTCACGGCACTATCGCGGCCTGCGCTGGCAATACTGTTGCCGTCAGGGCTGAAGGCCACCGTCTGGACCGCGCCGGCGTGTCCCTTAAAAGTGAGGATCTCCTGACTTGTTTCGACTCGCTGCTTTTCTTCATCGCAAAGAGCCCCACTACTAACCACAGACGTGATCGACAGAACGGAGTACCACAAGAGTCTTGCGGGCCAGAATCTATTCATGATCGTCATCCTTCGTGTTGTCGGAATGTCTTCCAAGCTTGGTTCTCAGTACCCAGTCATGCGATCCAGACTTCCGCCGGCTCATGGCGCTAAGAACAAATTCTACGCCTCTGCCATCGCCGGCTTCCGCCTCCAACACTCCGTAGCTTGCTGAAACGCGGCTGCGAGTTGCAGGACGCCGAAGTCATCTTGATGCCGACCAACGATCTGGATTCCAACGGGTAACCCGTCAGGTGTGAAGCCGCAGGGGACGGAAATTGCCGGCAGACCAAGGACAGTGATGTAATAGCACGACTTCATCCAATCAATGTATGTCTGCATTTCGACTCCGTTGATTCTGGACACGTAAGGTTGCTCGACCGAGAACGGCACTACCTGGCTGACAGGGCAGATTAGGAATTCGTACGTCTGCATGAATTCACGCACGCGGTGATAGAGTCGAGTTCGCTGCCGCTCGGCCCAGGCGAGTTGTGGGCCCGTTTGTTTTTGCCCACTTTCGACGTTCCAAATGACGGTGTCTTTGATCTCCTCACGGTGTTTGGCCAGCAATGGACCAAATTTTGATTCAAAGGCCCAGGCACGAACGATCTTGAATACCTCGTCTGCATCTGTGAAGTCCGGCTCGGCGTCTTCGGCGACGCAACCGAGGTTGGAGAACGTCGATCGCTGGTCTTCCAGGACGCTGGTCACTGCCGGTTCGACAGGCACACCGCCGAGATCGCGGCTCCAGGCAATACGTGTTCCGCGGAAATCGCGCTCCAGCGGCTGAGCGAACTTATCGGCAGGTTCGGCGATCGAGATCGGTGAGCGGAGATCGGGGCCGGCGATCGCGGCCAGCATCAGCGCGACGTCCTCGACCGTGCGTGCCATCGGACCTTGTACTGAAATGGGAAACCAAGCCAGTTCCGTGGGCCACACGGGCACTCGACCAGGCGAAGGCCGAAAGCCGACGACATTGCAAAAGTTAGCCGGATTGCGGAGCGAGCCGCCGGTGTCGCTGCCATCGGCAATCGGCAGCATTCCGCACGACAACGCGACCGCTGCTCCGCCGCTGCTGCCGCCACACGTTTTCGTCGTGTTGTACGGATTCAACGTCTGTCCAAACACCGGATTGAATGTCTGCGATCCCGCGCCAAACTCTGGAGTGTTGGTCTTGCCGATCGTGATCGCACCGGCATTCTTCAGCCGCTGGACAATCAACGCATCTTCATCTGGTACGAAATCCCAATAGATTGGAGAACCGAACGTCGTTCGAATTCCTTTGGTGACGACGAGGTCTTTATGAGCGACCGGCAATCCGTGTAGCAGCCCAACTGGTTCGCCCCGCGCCTGTCGCTCGTCAGCCTCTGCGGCCTGTTCGAGCGCTTGATCGGCAAGCAAAGTAACGATGGCATTGACACGAGGATTCACGCGGTCGATCTGAGTGAGGTGAGCCTCCATAACCTCGCGGGCCGAGAGTTGTGTCGTAGCAATCAGGCGAGCAAGTTCGATGGCGCTGCGGAAGCACAGGTCGGTCATTTTCGAGTCTATTCGAGGGTCGCTTCACTCCGGGTCAATCCAATCTTGCGTTCGTTTTACGCCGATCGTGAAGAGAAGTCACGCCTTGACTTCCCAAAATCGGTCGAGAAGCGTGCCAATGTAGGCTCGATTGAAGCGAACACAAACGGATCTTTCTGAGAACTTGGTGTCCTCTGTAGCTTGTCTGAGCGAAGAAGCTATTATCGCGCAAGAAGCTTGCTGAGAAGGCAAGCTCTCGTGAATTTGTGATGCAGAGAAGGCAGGGTTGCTCGTCCAAAGTCTATCTCAATACAATTCCACATCAGTGACCACAAGAATAGAGCTAATGCTGAGTCAAGCGACGGCTCTGATATGGCAATCCCGCTGGCGACTGGTGCGTCTTGCCTCGAATCATAACATCGCTCGCTCGACAGGAACGGATGAAGGATGCGTTCAACCAGTCAACGAACTGAAAAGGAAACAAAGATGGGATTCTTCGACTCGCTTTTTTCCAGCAAGGACCCCACCAACGTTGAGGTCGTTCCGGACAAAATCTGGATGACGTCCGACGCGAAGATTGCCGGACTTGGCAAGGAAGTCGTCGAGCGGTCGAAGTCGGAGTCCGTCGCCATCTTGCTGGTGGCGCATTTTCCGGACGTGCTGGCACGCCTTGGCGACGTTGCCGAAAAGCAGGTAGAAAATGTGCCGGTGATGGCGGTCTTGGCGAGTGACCTTTCACTTGACATTGCTTCGAACCTGAATCTTGACGAGTCGGCCACCATTGACATCATTGTAGGCGAACGACATCTGTTGCCGTCTGTCGATGAACGTCTTGAGCAATTCGCCAATGAGTTGCCGTGTCATTGCCGGTTGTCACATCACCTTTCTTTGGAAGATCCAATGATGAGAGAATTCGGCGGTGATTGGGTTCACCACGTTCTCGAGCAACTCGGCATGACCGAAGACGAAGCCATCGAAAGCAGAATGGTCTCGCGCCGCATCAAGCAAGCGCAACAGAAAATTGAGGGTAAAGCGTCCGGCAGTTCCAAAGCGGAATCAGCAGCCGAATGGCTGGAGAAGAACTGCCCCGGGCATTGAGGACAAGTGAACCATCGCCGCCGGCGATTACGGGCCACACATTGCAGCAACTGGCTGAGGCAGCGAAAGAGGCAACTAGATTACTGAAGCCTCAAGTATGAACGTATTGAAGCCAGCGTCGATCACTCGATCGATCTGAAAACCCGCACGGGCAAGCAGTGCTCTGAATTCTCGTTCCGTGCGTTCCTTACCCGTAAGCTCGGTCAGCATTATGAGGTCCACGAATAAGGTCCAACTTGGTTGCCCACCCTCTGGAATCAACCACTCGGCGAGGAGTAGTTTGGCGTGTGGCGGAGCAGAGCGCCTGATGGCGTTCAGAATCTCTTCTGATTCTTCGTCACTCCAATCGTGCAGTATCTGCATCATCAGATAGGCGTCACAAATCGGCAGGGCGTCTTCAAAAAAACTACCTGCCTGCAGCCTTAGGCGGCTGGACTTAATCGCCGAGGCTTGCTCGATGACGTGAGGCAAGTCGAACAGGACTCCTTCGGCCTTCGGTGCGGCCTCAAGTACTGCCTGCAGCAAATGACCATTTCCGCCGCCAATGTCGGCGATCGTATGGAAGCCTGAAAAATCGTACGTAGCCAAAATGCCGGCGGTCTGTCCGTGTGTCTTGCCAGTCATGGCGTCATTGAAGAGACGGCTGTGCTCGGGATGCTCGGCCAGATAACCCCAAAATCCGCCGTTCGGAAGTGTCTTTTCCGCCGCGGAACGCCCGCTGCGTAGCGAGTGATCAAGGTGCTCCCAAATGTGCCACAGCGCGGGTATTCCCTGCATACGCACAAAAGATCGCATGGACTGCGGATGATCGGAACGTAACAGACGCGAGGCGGGCGTGTGCATGTAGGTGCCGTCGCACTGTTGGAAAACGCCGTGCGCCGACAGCAAACGCAGTGCGCGGTTCAGCGCTCCCGCGTGCGTTCCCGTTGATTGGGCCAACTCTTCCACACTTTGCGGTGTGTCCTCGAGCGCATCGGCAATCCCGAGATCCGCGATCACGTGCAAGGTACGCGGCAGAGTGAAGCCCATGGATAGTTCCATCAGTGTGGTAGCAGGGTTGGGAGTTTCAGCCATTGCGGTAGCCTAGGTTGTTGGTTTGATTCAGCGCAGAGCGTCAACGTGGAATAGTGCGACCCTAGGCTGCGCCAAAGTTAGTATTGCTTGAGCTGGGCGATCGTTCGGGTTTTGTTTACGCTTTTCTATTCCGAC
>JASLPZ010000488.1:0-4212 GCA_030744725.1 Pirellulaceae bacterium | reverse complement strand
TGTCGGAATAGAAAAGCGTAAACAAAACCCGAACGATCGCCCAGCTCAAGCAATACTAACTTTGGCGCAGCCTAGGCTGGGTCGTCATCGACGATCAGGATCCTCTTGGGCGCATCGGTTTCGCACAATTGGGTGGCTGGTTGTGCTTCGAGTTCATCGACCATGTGTGCGTTCCCGAATCGGTTCTGCCGATCGATCGGATTGTCACGCCTATAGGATTCTAATACGTGTTGCGTTTTAAAAACGTAGGTCATCGAGCCTGCGTCGTCAAAGAAAATCTGTTGCGAAAATGCAACTGACGCCGCTTGCGACGAGCAGCTACCGTGTTTACGCTGGCTCGATATGCAGACTCGTCACAACTTGTCGAATGACGATCGACACTGCTTTTCCGCGACTTGGAAGGAAACGTCTTATGAATGCTATGGCTCGTGTCGTACTGCTGTTGACGATCGCCGTGATGCCTGAAGTGCTGTCTGCTGCCGAGCCCTATGAACTGGGGCCCGATTCGCAACGCCAGGAAGGTGTGCCTGTGGGCAACGTCACGCAGCACAAATGGACAGACAGCAAACTGTTTTCCGGCACAGAACGGGACTATTGGGTTTACGTCCCGCAACAGTATGACGCGACAAGACCGGCCTGCGTGATGGTGTTCCAAGACGGTCGCAATTACGTCAACGAAAAAGGGCAGTTCCGTACAACAGTCGTCTTCGACAACCTGATTCACCAGAAAGCGATGCCGGTAACGATTGGGATTTTTATCAACCCCGGTGTCATACCTGCCAGTGACAACCAGGCAGAACCTCGCCGCAATCGTAGTTTTGAATATGATTCACTGAGTGACCTCTATGCTCGATTCTTGCTCGAAGAGATTCTGCCCGCTGTGGGCAAGGACTATAACTTGACGGACGATCCAGAATGCCGGGCGATTGGCGGCATCAGCAGCGGCGGCATTTGTGCATGGACGGTGGCCTGGCAGCGCCCCGACGCCTTCCGCAAAGTGCTCAGCCATGTCGGTAGCTTTACCAATATCCGTGGTGGGCACGTCTATCCCGCTTTGATTCGCAAAACGGAGCGCAAGCCCATTCGTGCGTTTCTGCAGGGAGGGGAAAACGACCTCGACAACTTGCATGGACATTGGCCTCTGGCAAATCGCCAAATGGCCGCTGCGCTCAAGTTCTCCAAATACGACTACGAGTTTGTGATGGGAACTGAAGGCCATAACGGCAAGCACGGCGGCGCCATCCTTCCGGAATCATTGAAGTGGCTATGGCGAACGTCGGATTGAGAAACGTCGCCTACTTGGGTTCACTAGTGGCCTCGTCCGTGACCGAAGCCTTGGTGCCAACTTCGTCGCGTGGGTCGTCGCGTCGCCGACGGTGCAAGTACAACTTGATGGGGACTTCGCCAAAACTCAACTGATCGCGAAACACACCCAGCAGGTAGCGCCGATACGGCTGTGTAAATCCAGTGGGGTTGTTACAGACCAGCACGATGGTGGGCGGCTGCATACTGACCTGTGTCGCATAATAGATGCGAGGCCGTTTTCCCTGGTGCATCGGAGGCTCAAAATGGTCGATCGCCCGGCCGACCAAGCGATTCAACTCACCCGTTGTCACTCGTTGACGCGACTGCTTGAATAACATCTGCGCATGGTTGATCAGGGCTTTCAAGTTCTTGCCAGTCTCGCCGGTAACAAAGGCGATCGGCGTGTGCCACATCGTCTTGAACGTGTCACGCAGATAGTTGACCCATTTTTCGGTCGGCATCTTGCCGTGCATCTTGTCCCATTTGTTGACGACAAAAATGCACGGCTTGTAGTTTTCTGCGATGTACTGGATCAGCTGCTTGTCGACTTTGCTGATCCGCTCTGAGCAGTCGAAGAACATCAGCACCACATCGGCGCGACGAATACTGCGCTGTGCTCGGTGCACACCGTAATATTCGACATCCGTTTTCACGCTCTTGTTGCGGCGCAGGCCCGGCGTGTCGATCGCCAAGAACTCTTTATTGTCCAGCTTGAATCGCACATCCACACTATCGCGCGTGGTGCCCGCAACCTCGCTGACAATCATGCGTTCTGCTTGCGCGAGCGTATTGACGAACGTGCTCTTCCCCGTGTTCCGCCGACCAACAATGGCCACCTTCATCGTAGGTTCTTCGGCCTCTGCCGCATCGCCTGCTTCTGGCGAGGGCAGTCGATCGACGATCAAATCGATCAATTCCTGCCGATTTCGGTTCTGCATCGCACTGACGCGAATCAGCTTGCCACGGCCCAGTTTGTAGAATTCGTAGGCTTGGGGATCAAGCGACGGATCGTCGGTCTTGTTCGCCACGCAGATGATCGGTTTGTCGATGTAACGCAAACGCTTGGCAACTTCTTCATCTAGTGGCAACAGTCCGGCCCGCGTGTCAACGACGAACAGGAGAACGTCGGCAGCTTCAAGGGCGATAGCGATCTGGTCTTCAATCTCGGTACCCAAGTCGTCAACATCGTTGATACCGACACCGCCGGTGTCGACGAGCTCAAAGAACCGGTCGCCCTCCTCAATCAGATGGGTCACTCGGTCGCGCGTGACGCCAGCCACATCATCGACGATCGAAATGCGACGGCCGGCGAGCCAGTTAAAAACGCTGGACTTGCCCACGTTGGGGCGACCGACAACGGCGACACGTGGAATACTCATGGCAGCTTAAGAGACGGGATTGCGTGATCAAGATCTCATTTATCCTAGTTCGTCAGCGGGCTTCTTCCCAGGGTGCCTACGGGCGACGACGGTCCGACGAATCGTCGAATGTGGATGCGGGTTCTGCCGTTTTGTTGAAGTTTTCCCTGGTTTTGGCTCGTGACCCACCCTCGGTACTTGGAACGAGCGATGTCTGCGAATCTACATTTGGCGTGGCAGGCGCTGTCGGTCAGCACGGTTGTGCCAATTACGTGGTTGGATGACACGGTTCAAATCCGCCAACGAAGATGCTGCGGTGGTCTGCATTGTCTCGCCCAAGGCGCGGTTCCAGTGCGCTGAAGAATCGCGAGCGTCAACGCACGTCATTCGAGGGCGTTCTTCCTTTTCCTGAATTTTCTTGACTACTCATCGCGGTTTAGCCACAATCGAGCGCGCCTAATGGTTGTCGATGGGAGGATGTAAACGATGAGCGCTGAATCCACTCTTCCTGAATTGGCGGTGTTGTCCACGAAGTTGGGGCAGCTCATTCGAGCCGGTGAGCTTAAGGTAGGTGGAAAGCTTTTGGCCACTGCGAGAGGCCACCTGCAACAGCTTTCACAGAAGGAACCGGCATATCACACTCGATTCGAGCAAATGGCCAAGCTCAGGGGTCAACTTACGGACCCAGATAGGGATGGTTTTGACGCCAAACAACTGTTGGTGAGTTTGCTCGATGAAGAGAAAGAACTGCGCGAAGTTATTTCCCTTCACCCTCAAGATCAAGCGCACCATGCCCATGTCCTACTAAAGACGGCTGCCGCCGTCGTTCTGGTCTATTGTCAGGACCTCGAGTCTGGTGCGCCTTTGGATTTTTGATTTCCGCATCATGCTACAGAATCGACTGGTTTACTGGCTTGTGACCATCGCGAGTCAGTTTCTTGGCGCGGCTTTGAGCGCTGGCCTGCACGCGGCGGAGACGAGCCAAAGCGTTAGGAACGCCGAGCAAATCGAGTTCTTCGAGCGGCACGTGCGCCCACTGTTGGTCGAGCATTGTTACAAGTGCCATAGTGCGAAGATCAAAAAGCCCAAGGGTGGTTTGCGGCTTGATGGTCGTACCCTAATGACCAAGGGAGGTGATTCGGGAACAGTGCTTGTGCCGGGAAAACCGGACGAGAGTCTGTTTATTGAGTCGGTGCGGTACGAATCTCTTGAGATGCCCCCGACAGGCAAGTTGTCAGACGACCAACTCGCGATACTCGTTCGCTGGGTCGAAATGGGTGCCCCTTGGCCAGACGACGAAACTCCCCAACTTGTGCGGGACGGAGATCCATACGACTGGCCGGCCGTTCGCGCGTCGCATTGGGCGTGGCAACCGATCAGCCGACCGGCGCTGCCCGCTGTCAAAAGTCAGGTGTGGCCCCAACAGCCGGTCGACCGGTTTGTGCTTGCACGGCTTGAAGCCGACGGTCGGACCAGGGCCAGCGCACACTAAGTGTATTGTCCAGTAAGGATTTGGATCAAGAAGTCGACGCTCCATCCGGCCATTCGT
>JASLPZ010000487.1:0-4228 GCA_030744725.1 Pirellulaceae bacterium | reverse complement strand
GCGGATCGACCTCGCTGCGCGCATCGGTCGACAACTCCGCAGTCAGCTCGGCAGTTTCACGTTCGTGACTCATGACGTTTTGTCCTGTGTCAGTTAGCACGATGCAATTTCTGCACCCGGACGGATTCTCATTATGGCCTCGCTTGAGAGGCTGTCTTGTCCTACAAGGCAACTTGGTCCTTTGAATGGTTCAGAGGCTCAAGAGCAACTTCCCAAGGAGGACCATGATGAGATTTTACGAACGGCAACACGAATTTTATTGCGGCGTCGATCTGCATGATACCGATCGCCGGAAGCCAACCAGTTTTCGATCGTTTGGCGTCTGCCAACTTGCAGGTGTGAAGTGATGGTCCGATTGATGGACGTGCATCAAGGCCGCTCGGCACGGTGATTTTTCCGCGGAGTCACAGTCGTGAACGATTTGTTGCCTGCGGGGGCCAAGGCGATTGGTCGGCTTGCGATCTACTGGGATGCTGCTGAGACGGTCGGTCCGCCGCCTACAGGTTCGAGAGACTCGACTCGCTCATACATCCTGATGACAACGTTGGAACGAATGTGCCAATGATGGCAACAGACGTAGAACAACGTCGCAGGGCAAAGGGAGAGCTGACAAGCTATCTCCAACTCGCTGGCTGCTTCGAATTCATCACAAACTCGAAGGGCGGGCCAGGCTGCCGAAGGACTCCGTAGCAAGCCCAGAACACACATCGCTCGGCGTCGCTACAGGCCGACGCAGGCGGGCCAAGAGATGACGAGGATTATTCCTCGTCCTGGTCTTTGTCTTTCATGCGATAGCTATCTCCGCGGATTACTAGCGCCTCCCCGTGATGCATCAACCGGTCGATCATGGCGGTGGCCAAGGTGTTGTCCACGTCGAAGATCTGACCCCAGTCCTTGAACGCCCGGTTCGTGGTCAACACGATCGAGCCGCTTTCATAGCGGGATGCCACGACTTGAAACAACAGATCCGCACCACGCTTGTCGATGGGAAGATAGCCCAGCTCATCGAGAAGGAGCAGACTCGGTTTGACATACGACTTCAAGGCCCGTTCCAACGTGCCGTTGATTTGTGCCGTCGTCAGGATGTTAATCATGTCCACCACTCGGCTGTAACGCACCGTGATTCCCTTTTCACACGCCGCGTAACCCAATGCCGTCAGTAGATGTGTTTTTCCCGTTCCGCTCGAAGCAGTCACACACTGCTCACATTGCAAGAACTGAAAGAGTTCACTATCGCCATCACCCGCTTTTCGGCAAGGAAGTCGAGGTCAGCAAGCGATTCCGCCACGCCTCGGTTGCCAGCGTGATGATCGTCGTGGCGGATGGTACTCGCGGCTTGATTCCGCAATGGATGTTGGACTCCGACGCATGCTCAGCGGTCTCGGATGAGGACACACCGAGGATTTCAGTTTCTGCTTTGTGTTTGCTTCATGATCTCCTGGATGCCCAGACGTTGTCTTCCTGGCCAACTTCCGATAGTCCTGGCGCATCGTCTTCCAAAGGAGGTTCAAGCGATGTTGAAGCGTCAATCAAATCGGAGTCAGTTGAAGCTCCGCTGGGAAGTGGACAACTCCCTGTGGAACCGAATGGAAGAAACACAGCAGAGACTTTGTCGGGAACTGCTGTCACAACTTCTGTTGATCACTGCCAGCAACGAAAACGAAAGGATTCCAAGCGATGAGCGAGAAGATTCAAGCCCAACATCTTGAACAAGCCGCGTACGTTTACGTGCGACAATCTACGATGCATCAAGTCCGTGAGCACCAGGAGAGCCAGCGGCGTCAGTATGAGTTGGTCGACAAAGCTCGGCGACTGAAGTTTCGTGACGTCATTGTGATTGATGACGACTTAGGTCGATCGGGGAGCGGATCCGAAGAGAGGCCGGGTTTTGGCAAGCTGTTGGCAGCGGTTTGTGATGGCCAGGTGGGGTGCGTCTTCGCCTTGGAAGCTTCTCGTTTGGCCCGCAACAATCGTGATTGGCATCACCTGATTGATTTGTGTGCTTTGACCGATACGTTGGTCGTCGATCATGACGGGATCTACGATCCCCGGCAACTCAACGACAGGCTCCTGTTAGGATTGAAAGGATCGATGGCCGAATTCGAGCTGGGACTGTTGCGGCAGCGAGGGCAAGAGGCGTTGCGCGAGATGATAGCTCGCGGCGAAGCGCTTTGGGAGGTGGCCGTCGGCTATGTCCGCAGAACCGACAACGGCATCGAGATGATTGCCGACCGCCAGGTCCGGGAAGCGATTCGGGGAGTGTTCGCCAAGTTCCGTGAATTGGGAACGGCGCGGCAGGTCTTGCTGTGGTATCGTCAACAACAGATTCCCGTCCCTCATCTCGAAAAGGGCCGTGCGGGCAGCGAGATCATGTGGCGGCTTCCGATCTACAATCAAATTCTGAATTTCCTTCAGAATCCGATTTACGCGGGTGCCTTCGTGCATGGCCGCACAACCACCAGGACCGTGGTGCGCAAGGGACGGCCGCGGAAGACGCATGGGCATCGCGTTCCGATGGATCAATGGGAGGTGCTGATTCGCGATCATCATCCAGGGTATATTTCTTGGGAAGAGTTTTTACGAAACCAAGAGCAACTGGAGGCCAATGGCGGCATGCGCGGCAGATCAGGAGCAGCCAAGAGCGGTCCCGCATTGCTGGCAGGTTTGCTGCGCTGTGGCCGCTGTGGTCGCAATCTCCACGTTGGCTACAGCGGCAAAGACGGTCGAGTCCCGCGCTACTACTGTCGAGGCGCTCACATTAATCACGGTACGGCCTGGTGTATTTCTTTTGGCGGTCTTCGCGCGGATGAGGCGGTGAGCGAAGCGGTGCTGGACGCTCTTGAGCCCGCAGGCGTGCAGGCGGCACTCGATGCGTGGGAGCAAGCCTGCGAGAACCGCAGTGAAAAGCGCAAGGCTCTGGAATTGGCTTTGGAGAAAGCGACCTACGAAGTAAGCCACGCCCGCCGACAATACGATTTGGTAGATCCGGAGAATCGTTTAGTCGCTTCGGAATTGGAAGCACGTTGGAATGAGGCACTTCAAAAACAGATCCAGCAAAAGCAACGTCTGGAGAACGAGGTTTCTCCTGAAGAGACGTTGGATGAAAGTTTCCGCGACCGGCTCTTCCAATTAGGCGAAGATCTTCCTGCGGCCTGGAATCATCCAGCAGCTTCCGTCGAATTGAAGAAGCGAATTCTGCGCGTCGTCTTGACCGAGATCGTTGTCGATATCAACGATGAGCCGCCAGAAATTCGGATGTGGTTGCATTGGGCTGGCGGAGTTCATACACAACTCCGCGTGGCCAAGAACCGCACGGGTCAACACCGCCGGTGTACGGACCAAAAGGTTGTGGATCTGGTGCGAGAACTTGCCAAAGTGTGCACGGATGCCAACATCGCTTCGATTCTCAACCGTCTGGGGTATCGTACAGGAGCGGACAATACGTGGATTGAATCGCGTGTTCGATCCCTGCGGAAATATCATCAAATCGAGGCTTTACCCACGGATGGAAAACGTCAGTGGCTAACGCTTGCCGACGCGGCAAAAGAACTGGAAATTAGCACTCAATCGGTTCGAAAGTTCATCAAGCTCGGTATGCTACCTGCCAAGCAGGTTGTCAGGCATGCGCCCTGGGTGATCGAACGCGCAAGCCTGGGACTTCCTGCCGTGCAGGATGCTGCCAAGGCCATCCGTGAAGGTCGTCGCATCCCGCGGCGCGATCCACAGCAGCACGAATTACCCTTGAAATAAGGCATGTAGTGAGGTGTAGCATTATGTCATCGTTCCGGTCGGCCCGATAAACACGCCGCAGCGATACGAGCCGATGAACTGGCAATCGAACAGCCGCAGAACTTTTTGTTTAGCAATCCGTTTGGGGAATGTGAAGTCGTATTCGGTCAGCGTTTTCGGTTTGGGAAGTCGGGCCTGACGGATGCGGCGCTGTAACGCCCGCTCGCTGCGGAAGGTCGCTTCTTCGCCGATCAAGGTGCTGAGAACTTCCAAAGCAGAGCTGTTTTTGCGGGCCGCTTCGTCGAGTATCTCGCGGTAGATTTCCGCGATCCGCGACAGTTTCAACGCTGCCAGATCACGCAGCAACTTCTCGTGGAGTTCATCACGTTTCGTCATGGTGGAGTTCCTCTTCGGGGTCGTGGTCTTCGGGGTCGTGGTCTTCGGGGTCGTGGTCTTCGGGGTCGTGGTCTTCGGGGTCGTGGTCTTCGGGGTCGTGGTC
>JASLPZ010000486.1:0-4319 GCA_030744725.1 Pirellulaceae bacterium | reverse complement strand
ACAACTTACGTCGAATCAACACCGAAAATATTTCTAGAAAATCAGATTTGGTCCACTACTGGGGAACTTGGGCTAGTGCACGCGAAGTCATCCTGCCGCAGATCCAGTCGCGTGGCTATGTTCCCGGTCGGGATGCGTGGTTCGTTGCGTGAATCCGCAACGTCATCTGCCTTTGCCCGCGCCCGCCGTAGGAAATCCGCCCCTTGAGCGCGGGTCGGCCAACCTCGTCTATTCCTGCTTCGGAGTCTTCTGTGTCACTTGACGAAGCGACGTGATCCCGTTGCTGAGCTGAAATACCTGCTTCATTTCGGAAGCTGTCAGAGCGCGGTCGAAGATGGCAAAATCGTCAATCTGCCCCACGTAGTTAATGCCCAACATGATCGCCAGCCGCCCGGTGTCCCAGGTGAAACGCTGCCTTCTCCGAATGTCGCCATGGCGTTCGCCGTTCAAATACAGTGTGGCCATGCCAAGCTTTTGTTCTGCATTGAAATCACGAAACGTGATACCCACATGAGTCCAACTATCGCGCGAGAAGGGCGGTTGGTCTACCGTGCCAATTGGCCGCTGGCTATCCGGAATGTCGTCCCACTTGCGATTCTGTGGGTTCCAGAACTTGTAATCAGAGAACACGCCTAAGCGAAACTTGCGGGGCGTTTCTTTCGTAAAGTCCACATAGAAGGAGGCGTCATTCCACTTCTTGTCCGTGATCTGTAGCGGATCAACGTAGCCTGGCGGCAAGTCCTCCTCGGGCGTCAGACTGAGCCAGAAAGAGTACGAACCTTGGAACTCCTGTTTCCTCGCGGCTGGTAAGTTCTCGGCACCCTTAAAGAACACGATCTTGTCGCTCTTTTTGGTGAACATAAGCGAGCCGCCGTAACGGCCGTGCTTGCGATTCAAACTCACGGACTGGTTGGGTAAGCCGGCTCGCACGTTTTCGCGCTTCAATGACGCCGCTGTATAGATCTTTCCATCTCCCTTGGAGAAGTCAGCGTCGGCTGATTGATCAAACGACGCATGGAAGAGTAGTGTGGCGCCAAGCGACGCATCTTCTTGGGCACAAGCAATGTTGGCTAGCAACAGCAAACCGCCAATGCAGCAAGAGTTTGAACGCATACATCGGGTCCCTTCAAAAAATCTACAGCCTCATCGCTTCACAGCACATTCCAAGATGACGACAATTTCAATTCACTTCAAGAGTTCGATCGTTCCTTGGCCAAACGCGGTGCCGATCTGGGCGAAGCACCAGGGACTTCCATAGTAATGGTAGGGGTGGTCGTTTCCGAACTGACGCCACTTGTCAACGTCCTTGCTCCAGCCTCCGGGGCCGGTGTAGATCGCGTGCGCGTCCATGTCCCAGAACTTGTCCGTCTTGACGCAGAGCACGTTGCCTTTGAATTCAGGATAGTCGGGTACTGCAGCCTGAGCCTTTTTGATGGTATCGCGCGGCGACCCTTCCTTGTCCGGATTCATCCCGTCGTGGCCCATTTGTCCAATCACGAAAGCCATCACCGGGGCCTCAAATTCTTTTCGTACATCACGAATGAAATTGGTCATATTCTTCTCGTAAGTCAACCAACGATCCTGGTACTGGTCGTTCCAACCTTGAAACCAGACGAATCCCATAATTTCGTATCCCTGGTTCTTGTAGCCGGGAAAGCGTGTGCCCAACTCCGCAAGACAACCGTGTACTTCGCTGACCATATTGCGGTAGTCCTTGCCGAATTGTTCCTTGAATTGTTCGACGGTTACGATTTCGCGCCGCTTGAATTTCCTCAAGTTCCTTTTCTTTTTGGCCGTCTTGTTTTGCTCGGCAGTCCTTTTGTTATACGCCTCGATCCTAGCAGGCTCTGCGGCGTTCCATGCCTCGTTCTCTGCATTTTGCGTAGCGGTTAGTTTTGCGTACTCTTCATTGCTGAGCATGGACGACGGCGGAAAAAAACCACGAGCCAAAGCTCTGCCACCCCACGACGTCTTGATGATTAGCACCTGTTCGTCGTAATAATCTCCAATCGTGTGTCCAAAATTGAACTCTGGACCGAAGCCTTCCCGAGGCGCTCCATACCCCACGGTCAAGTCACCGTGTTTGCCGAGATAGTTGATCCACACGTCGTGGCGCGTGCTCCACAAGTAAGTTGGTGTCTTGCGCCGGTCATTAGCATCGCTAGTCTCCGCCACGGTCCTGGTGAAAGCATCGTAATCGCCGTCTTTGATAAAGTGCGTATAGCGATGGCGGTACTTTTCCTGGGTGACCTGCCAGGCCAGCGGCTCGGGGAAGCCTCGACCCTCCATGTTCGACTGTCCAGCCAGAATGAAGACTTTGACTTTTCCTGTACTTGTGGAGGCGGCATACTCTGGGTCGGCCGCGGACGCAGTTAACGGAGTTGCGAATGCAACACAGAGCAGCACACAGTGTCTGATGAACATTAGTTTTTCCTGAAGTACTTTTGGAGGTTTGCCTTTGGTACGATCCAACATACTTCTAGTCCAAATTCGCCTTGATCTGTGTATCCGTGACAGCAGAAGTAGGGCAACCATTTTTGGGAACTTCCACGTTGGCAGTCCAGAGAATGGCATTGAGCATCACTTTACGAAAGTCGTCGTGGCGCCAGCTGTCATGATTGTGCGCGCCGGTGAACCCGAATCCACGTCCGCCGTTTGGTCGGTCATATGCCCAGGCAACATGTTGCTTTTTGCCGGCCGCTACAGCTTTGCGCACTGTCGGGTTCCCGCTGCGAGCGCCGTCCTTGCGTCGCAACGTTTCCGGCCCTGGCAGATCGGAAAGAATGGGCGTCACTCCTTTGAGCTGACCGACGAAACGCATGTGGTAATACCACTCATCGTTCACACTAAATGGCTTCACTCCGTTGCAAATCGGGTGTTCAGGAAAATCTTTGAACTTCGGAGTCCAATGGGGGTTCACAGACCAGTCCAAATCACAGAATCCACCCATCCATTCTAGAAACTTCTCACCTGGCTTTCCCTTTTCAGCTTCGGTAGCCCAGTGGATCATCACGACCCCAATTCCCTTTTGCATCAGCTTGTCGAACTCATCCAGGTGTTTATTCAACACGTGACCTCGGTGCCCGGTGCAGAAGATGACCACCGTCGCCGCCTCATTCAAGATGCTGGTGTCATCGGGATAGCCATAATGTGGCACCAAGACTGCATTCACATTGAGTCCCGAGTCATTGAGAGCCCTAGCCAGGATCATGTTCCCAGCCCGATGCTCATGACTCATGCGTGCATGACTGGGCGAGCCGGAGATAAATACAATCTTCGCTTTGTCTTCGGCTTGAATCGTGCCGACCAACAGAACGGTCATGACAGCTGCTGCGCTCAAAAGTGTTCTCATTTCAAATTCCTTATCGAAAGCGAGTTGGCCATTGGGAATTGGCCCTGGGGTAGATGAAGCTACCTTTCAAGTTGGTCCGTGAACGTCTATTGTAACTCGTTCAGTACGCAATCGGTTTCCCAGACCTGCGTGTATACACGTGCCAAAGCGGACAACGCTGTGCGGTGGTGTTCAGGAAAGAACGTGGCAACGGCATCTTCCACGACAATGACGTTGTAACCTCGATCGGCGGCGTCTCGCGCCGTGGTTTCGACACACATATCTGTCGCCATCCCCGTCATGACGAGTGTCTCGAGTCCCATGTTACGCAGCAGTTGGTCGATACCGGTCCCGTTGAATGGACTGCTGGCATTCTTGTCGATGACCAATTCATGGTCCATCGGTGCAAGTTCCGTAATGACCTCGTGTTCCTGGCTTCCCTTGGCCCACAACGTTGGCCGGTCGGTCTGTTCGCGGGCATCCGTGTCACGGAGTTGACGTCGCAGGATCATGTCGCGGCCATCTTCGAGCAGAGCGCCGTGACGCGTAAAGACGATTTCGCGGTTCAAATGACGAAATGCATCAAGTAACCGACGCGTATTGGCGACCGTATCACGAATGCGGGGTATGTAGTAACCGGCCACCTCGGGGAATCGTTCGACGAGCATACGTGCCACACCGCACTTCACGTTTGAGCTGTAGTTCTGGTAGTCAATAACAAGCAGACCCGTTTTCGCCCAATCGACGTCAAACGACGGCCATGGCATGATCCAGCCGGGGAGTGAATCTGGGGAATCAACGACTGAGTCGCTCATCAGTTGAGTGCCTTGTGAGCTGTGAAACGAGCTGCGTGGTACTTCGTAGTCTGTTGATCTTTGGGTAGGCTTGCAAGCGGGGGCGACCGAACGTGGGCTGGTCGGGAGACCAGCCCACAACGCGTGGCGTGAGAAATCCACCGATGTTGTGGCATGGTCTCTTCCGTCTGTTG
>JASLPZ010000485.1:0-4322 GCA_030744725.1 Pirellulaceae bacterium | reverse complement strand
ATGAAGAAGTAGACCCGAAGGAAAAGTGGTCGGCCTTCAATGATCGATACTGGCTGGTTTTATGTGATCGCTATCAAGATCTCCAGCCAAGCGACTTGCCACTTCGATTTCTCCTATGCTCACGTCGAATTGCTCGTCGTCACCAGTTGTCGCCTTCACCTCGACGTGCCAGAGCTTACTTGCATGTCGAAATCTGAAATCAAAACCGTGCCCATCGCTTAGGTTGTCTGGCTCTCCGGGTACCAGTGGAATGACCTTGGAACGCATCTCGGAAACCCAAGATTCACGTGTGACAACATCTTCGCCGAAACTTGCCCGAAGGAATCGGTACGCCTGAATCTCTCCAACGAGTCCAACCAATTCCCGCAACTCCGCAGAGGGACGCAGATGCGACGACTTCCCCTTCTTTCCGTGACCTCCGCCACCTCCGCCGGCTGTGGCAGGCGGTAGGTTCGCCAATTGCTTGCCGGTCTCCGTAAGCTTGGGATCGACAAAGTCGTTGATGGCTTTGTACAGCGTTTGATCGGTCAGGCGATGGTAATAAAACCAAAGCGTGTAAAAACCCGATTCCGTCGAGATCGGCCAGTAGATCGGGGCTTCGCGGCGGCTCTTGGAGTATTGCCTAAAATGATAGGAAAAAAACTTGGAAGAACTCTGGAAGTATTTCCGAAGGTCGCCCACGCCCAAATTCGAACAAACTTTGCCTTCTAGATCGTCACCGTCATCAGGTTTAAAGGCAGACATGATGCGGCGAACATTTGCGACGATGTCCTTCGGATGCGATGCGTCATCTACGAGGAGTTCGGCACTTGTTCTTTCGTTGCCAGTCATACATGGCGGATACTGACTCAAAGGCATCCACGGTTCTTCGACAGAACATTCATTGATGTCGTCCACAAACTGCCAACGACCCATCGCGACGCCAAGACAGAAAGACGTTATATCGGCGGAACTTCCAATGTGTTCATATCTGTCTCGAAAAGCATCACTCGAAAGTTTCCTTACATCGTCGTCCAAAGCCAATTTGTTCTTCTGGAGAATACGTTCCACGGTTTCGAGGGCTGCTGTTATAGCAGAGACTGTCTTTGTTTCTTTCATGCCTCTTGCTGGTCCCTTTATCGACCGCTGCCTGCTGGCGATTCGGAGGCGGGAATCACGTTACGCGAAATGCTTGGACCGAGCGCGGAGTGCGCAACGAACAGGCAACGGCGAAGAACCGTCGTACGAAGATGCAACTCCGCTGCGACTCGACGTTCACACCGCGCTATCTCAACTCTCCGACGACGAACGCGAGGTCTGCGAAGCACTGAGCCACGGCTTCTCAATCCACGAGATCGCGACCCGTCTCGGCTGCGACTGGCACACCGTCAATCGCCGCATCACACGCATTCGTGCTCGGTTTACCGAGTTGGGTTTGGACGGCTGGCTAGAAGCAGCCTGATCGGGAGAACGACGCGAATGAAGTCTCTACAGAAAGACGATCATCCCGCATCTGTGGGCGAGTCGCCTCCTGACGCGCTACTTCTGAGCGCCAAGTCCGCAGCCGCACTCTGCGGCAAGTCGCTACGAACCTGGCGCACTTGGGATTCTGCCGGCATGATTCCGCGTCCGGTCCGCATCGGCCGTTCAACGCTTTGGCGGGCGGACGAACTGCGGGCCTGGATCGCTGCCCGTTGCCCCCGCCGCGACGAATGGGAAGTCCGAAGAACTCGCGCCTGATCCGCCACATGGCGCTTGAGCTTTCTGAAATCCCTGGCACACTGTCACCTGGCCGTTTCGGCCAACCTTTCACGAGGAACGATACATGGCAAGTCTGTACAAGAAACCGATCACAAAGCGGGACCCAAAGACGGACGAGAAGATCCGGGTGAAGTCCAAGAAGTGGTGGGGCCGCTACCGCGACGAGCACGGCGTTGAAAAGCGAGTCCCGTTGGCCAGTGACAAGGCGGCCGCTCAAGCGATGCTGAACAATCTGGTGCGGAAGACTGAGCGCCGCGCTGCCGGACTTGAAGACCCGTCTGACAAACACCAGAAGCGCCCCCTGACGGAACATATCACTGACTTCCAGAAATTCTTGAAAAACAAGGATCGCACGGACGACTATGTTAACACGACAACGCAACGAGTCCGCGACGTGATCGCCGGCTGCAAATTTGTTCGCATCAACGATATCTCAGCGAGCCGGGTGCAGACGTTCCTGGCGGACCTGCGAGAACAGGACAAGAGCATTGCAACGACGAACCACTACTTGCGAGCTGCCAAAATGTTCACGCGGTGGCTTATCCGAGATCGACGTACCAATGACGATCGGCTTCTTCACTTGTCGTTCATGAACGCAGACGTTGACCGCCGTAGGATTCGCCGCCCGCTGTCGATGGAAGAGTTCGCGCTCTTGATCAAGTCGACCGAAGGCAGGCGTCCACTTCAGCACGTCTCAGGACCAGACCGAGTCATTCTATATATTGTGGGCGCATACACCGGATACCGACGCAACGAGATCGGTTCCGTGAAGCTACGATCCTTCGACTTCGCCTCTGAGCCACCGACGCTCACGGTCGAGGCAGGTTATTCCAAGCACCGGCAGACGGATGTCATCCCGTTACGAAAGGATTTTGCCGAGCGGATTCAGACGTGGCTCAAATACAAGCCAAACCTCACCGACGACACCCCGCTATTCGACATCACAGACAAACGCACTGCCGAGATGATCCGAAAGGATCTCGCCGCGGCGCGTGAAGCGTGGATTGAGGAGGCAGAGAACGAAACGGAACGGCAAGAGCGAGTAAACTCCTCATTTCTGACCTACGTGGACGACCGAGGCCACTACGCCGACTTCCACGCGTTGCGAAAGACGTTCATCACGAACCTGTCACGAGCTGGCGTCTCTCCGAAGACAGCCCAATCCCTGGCCCGCCACTCGGACATCAACCTGACGATGAACACCTACACGATGCTGGGCGTCCTCGACCAAGCGGCTGGCGTCGAAGCACTCCCTCCGCTGCCGGAGGATGACGAGGAAGAAGATGACGAGGACGAGCCAACAAACGACCAAACGGGGGCCACTGGCACGGTGGTGCCGGAAAAATCCAGTGTGGACGGCACAGAAAAGGTGCCCGTATTGGTGCCGTGTGGTGCCGAAATTGGTGCCAAACGGCTCGCATCGGACCCGTTACAGATTGCACCAGATTGCACTGAAACGGCCCCCATCGCCACGTTGGACGCCGCGCCAAGAAACGCCAAAAGCCCCGAGGAAATCGAGGCTTTTGACATCAGTTCGCAGCGAATTGCATCATGCTGCAGCGTAGTACCAGAGCCCGGACTTGAACCGGGACGACCTTGCGGTCACTGGATTTTGAATCCAGCGCGTCTGCCAATTCCGCCACTCTGGCTAGTGCTTGCTACAAAAGAGTTTAAGTGCGATCCACGCTCCCTTCAAGGTCACCCGCGAAGCAAAATTGGGCACAAATTGGGCACACCGCTGGCTTTGCATGGCAGTTGTATCGCTGCTCTGCCTGGTTGTCGAGGCGTACCATTCGGCGTTCCTCAACCAAACATTCTCATCGTGCGAGAGACCGGTGGCAAACTTAGCACCCAGGATCGCGAGCACGCGGCTGAGTTGATTGCAGCCATAAAAAAGTTGACGTTCATTGAAGCATTAAACGTCACACCGGTCACGCATGGAGGTGTCGCCGAGAATCAGATTGACTTTCTCGACGCCTTTACCGCACGACAAGTGATCTACTTCTACCTTCCGTCTGCTCGGAACCACTCTCTGGTCACAGAAGTTGGACGTTTCGTGGTGTTTCTCCTACTTGATGCAGCAGCGCACGTCGAGCAGGAGCAGCTAAAGACTGGAGGCTGCTCCACGCCTCACCAAGTTTACCTGTTCATCGATGAGTTCCAGCAACTTGTGTCCGAGAATTTTGCGGTCTTCTTTGAGCAGGCCGCAAGCAAGCGTATCGGCGTTCTGGTCTCGCATCAGACGGTGAGTCAGCTCAAGACACCAACGGCTGATCTCACCGGGACGATCACTGGCAACGCGAGCGGTATGGGAGCAATTCGTTGTGGTTACGGACAGTCCGCTCCCGGCCGTCCGGCGGTCACTACCGCGCTCTCACAATGCATCGCCCTATGCTTCGCATCACTGCCACAGGCGGAACGGGCACTGCTGCATGTCGAGTTTGAGCATAATGGAAATTTGGAGTAGGAATGAGTCACCGCGCGCAAATGGACCTACAGCGATTTCATCGTCGAACGTCTCATCGAGCTCGCCCAATCGATAGCCAACTCGTCTGAGTTGCCGGTCAAGCTTGTTGCGACAA
>JASLPZ010000484.1:0-4340 GCA_030744725.1 Pirellulaceae bacterium | reverse complement strand
CTTAACCAGTAAACCCCCAATTCTCCTATTGACGTTTTCGACGACCCCGGAAGCAACGCAATTCCTGACATGCACCCATCCTCCGCGGGTCCCCTTTTTGGGACTCGACGACTCCCCAGAAATGCAGTAAAATCGCAGATCCGCAATGTTCATTTGGATCAAGTGAGTGGTAGATATGTACGCGATTATTGCCGATGGCGGACGCCAATATAAAGTCGAAGAAGGCCAAGAGTTGGAGGTCGATTTCCGCGAACTCTCCAAGGGCGACGAGCTGACGTTTGATCGCGTTTTGGCCGTCGGTGGCGATGGCGACGTACAGTTGGGGACGCCCCAAGTTGAAGGCGTTAGCGTGTCTGCCGAGGTTCTGGGCGTGTCGTTCGGCGACAAGCTGACGGTCCAGAAGTTTCGCAAACGAAAGAACTCGCGGCGGCGCACCGGACATCGCCAAATGCATACCCGTGTGCGGATCAATAAAATTGCTTCGTAGTTAGCTCTGCCCCGCTGCCCAGATCACTCAACCGGCTGAACCCAGTGGTTCGGCCGTTTTGCATTTCCTGGCGTGCCCTGGGATCTCTGATCGCGGCAGAATCTATCGCATGAGGCGTGGCAAGAAGCCCTGGAAAAACATTTTGTTTTTTTGTGGCCACGTCGATTCTACTGTTCGCGCCCGACGGATTTTCGCAACCCTAACAAGCAAAAGTGTTTACCGTCGCGCCACCGGTATAGCGTGCCGGTCTGGTCTACCAGTCGGTTTTACGCAAGCCATTGGCTGCGAGCGACATACGTTCAGCTACAAATGAATGATTGACTCTCAAGCGCGAAAGTATATACTCGGTTCCCCACACGCCAAATGTTGTATCTCCAATCGTCGTTGCTACTATATATGGTGTCTGGGGGTGTTTTTTGCCGACATTGTGCATATGCCTGATTCCTCGTTGAACACGTCCCTTTTCTGCACGATCTCGTTGGCCACCATCCGATAGTAAGTGTACATTAGTATATTATTTTGGAGACAATCCGTTTTGGTCTGAAGGAGGGCCCAAGGATGGCAACTGTCACATCGACGGTAACTGGAGAAAAGAATTCTCAGGCACAGCAAGGGAGTGAATCGGCCAGATCTGGCGGACTTCAGATCGAATCACAGTTTTGTCCAACCGGGGTCAGGGATCCATTCGACACGGTTGAATGGGAATTACGAAGCGCTGGTATCAAGGACGAGAATGGCGATTTGCTGTTCGAGCAGACGGATTGCGAAATCCCGGCGACATGGAGCCAGTTGGCGACCAATGTCGTGGTAAGCAAGTACTTCTATGGCGAAAACCACACTTCCGAACGTGAGAAGAGTGTTCGGCAACTCATACACCGGGTTACGCGAACGATCGCGGATTGGGGGATCGCGGACGGTTATTTTGCCTCGGCTGACGACGGTCAGCGGTTTTACCGCGACTTGAGCTGGCTGTGTTTGCACCAGCACGGTGCCTTCAACTCGCCCGTGTGGTTCAACGTGGGCCTCTTTCCTCAATACAACGTCCATGGTGACAAGTGCAATTGGCATTGGGATCTGACGGAACAAGCCGTCAAGATGCCAGAGAATCCGTACGAGTATCCACAAGGTTCGGCGTGCTTTATTCAGAGCGTCGGAGACAACATGGAAGACATCATGGCGCTGGCCACGAGCGAAGCGATGTTGTTCAAGTTTGGCTCTGGTACGGGGACCGACCTTTCGACGATTCGTTCGCATCGCGAGCGACTATCGGGTGGTGGACGTCCGTCCGGACCACTTTCGTTCATGCGGGTCTACGATCAAATCGCGGCTGTTGTGAAGTCGGGTGGCAAAACGCGTCGCGCCGCGAAAATGCAGTCGCTCAAGATCTGGCATCCCGACGTGCTGGAATTCATCGAGTGCAAATGGAAGGAAGAGCAGAAAGCGCACACGCTGATTGCCAGTGGAAAATACGAAGCCAACTTCAACGGCGAGGCGTACAGTTCGATTCTGTTCCAAAACGCCAACTTGTCTGTCCGTGTAACGGATGACTTCATGGAGGCGGTGAGGAAAGGCGCGAAATGGGCGACTCGCTGGATTACCGATCCCAACAAGGTGGGCGACGAATACGAAGCCCGCGATCTGCTGAATCGGATGGCCGAATGTGCCTGGCATTGCGGCGACCCCGGCGTGCAGTACGACAGCACCATCAACAAGTGGCATACCTGCCCCAAATCGGGGCGGATTAACGCCAGTAATCCGTGTTCGGAATACATGTTCCTCGATAACACAGCATGTAATTTGGCCAGCATTAACCTGGTGAAGTTCAATAGCGAGGATGGCACGTTTGATGTCGAACGATTCCAGGCGGCGTGTCGCTTGTTCTTGATCGCGCAGGAGATCCTGGTCGATCATGCGAGTTATCCGACTGCCGAGATTGCTTTGAACAGCCACAGATTCCGTCCGTTGGGACTGGGTTATTCAAATCTGGGTAGTCTGCTGATGTCGATCGGATTACCGTATGATTCCGAGAGCGCCTACAGCGTGTGCGGATCGATCACGGCGTTGTTGCAGGGAGCTGCCTGCCAGGCCAGTGCGGAAATTGCTTCCGTGGTGGGTACGTTTGAGGACTATCCCGAAAATCGTGAACCTTTTCTAGCGGTCATGAGAATGCACCGCGACGCAGTCGAGGAGATAGGCGACGAAGGACCTCAGTACCTCAAAGACGCGGCTCGCCGTTTATGGGACACGGTTCTCGAATCAGGACGCAAGTACGGCTTCCGCAATGCCCAAGCTACCGTCTTGGCTCCGACTGGGACCATCAGCTTTATGATGGACTGCGATACGACGGGCATCGAACCAGATATCGCGTTGGTCAAATACAAGCAGTTGGCCGGTGGCGGGATGCTGAAGATCGTCAATCAGACGGTTCGATCGGCATTGCAGCGGTTGGGCTATGACGAGTCGCAATCTGAAGCCATCATTAATTACGTCGACGAAAACGACACGATTGAAGGCGCGCCCGGTCTAAAAGACGATCACGTCGCCGTGTTCGATTGTGCTTTCAAACCTGCCAACGGTGTTCGAAGTATCAATTGGCGATCGCATGTCCGGATGATGGCAGCTGCTCAACCGTTCCTTTCCGGCGCGATCTCGAAGACCGTCAACATGCCCAATGACTCGACACCAGCCGACATCGCCGAAGCGTATATGTGGGGCTGGACGTTGGGCTTGAAAGCCTTGGCGATCTATCGAGATGGATCCAAGCTGAGTCAACCTTTGTCGACCAAGAGCGAAGGCGACAAAGACGCCGAGAAAGACGTTGAAAAAGAGCCGGCTAAAGCGAAACCGAGTCGCGAACGTCTGCCGGACACCCGCCAGTCAATCACTCACAAATTCAACGTGGGTGGTCACGAAGGCTACATTAACGTGGGTTTATACCCCGACGGACGGCCCGGTGAGCTGTTCATCACCATGGCCAAGGAAGGAAGTACCATCGGCGGGCTGATGGATTGCTTTGGAACTGCAATCTCCATCAATCTGCAGTACCGCGTACCGCTGGAAGTGTTGGTCAACAAGTTTTCGCATACACGATTCGAACCGATGGGACATACGACCAACCCGGACGTGCGGATTGCCAAGAGCGTAGTCGACTACATTTTCCGTTGGTTGGGTGTGACCTTCTTACCTGGTTATCGCGAGGCAAATCAGGGGATCACACAACCTCTGACTTCAGAAAAGAAGCCTCTAGCCGAAACAGAGCTGCTGGCTACGGCCAAGGCTCCTACAGCTGATCAAGTCAATGGAAATGGCGCGGCGACAGCGGATCCAGAAGTCGATTACGCTTTGCTGGATCGTGCCGGCGTCGCAATGAAGGTCGAATCGGATGACGGTGCCTACGCTAGCCGAGATTCGCAATTCGCTCGCTTCCAAAGTGATGCGCCGAGTTGCGACAACTGCGGTTCAATTACCGTCCGCAATGGCAACTGCTACTTGTGCCACAATTGCGGAAACAGTATGGGTTGCTCGTAATGGATTGATGGGCGGGAGGCCCCGAGCAGCCTTTTGAAGAGGAACGCGGGCGCTATCGGCAATGTTCGATGGTGCCCGTTTTTTTGCTCAAGCAAAACGACTCGGCTGTCTTCAGCGGATCGCCACTACTCGCAGACGACAATCCAACCGTTCGCTCGTAATCGCCCAAACCACCAAGGCCAACGCAATGCTCGATGCCGTTGCGTATCGAGCGGGATCGTTTCGATGACTCGAAAACCGGCCTGGCGCAGTGCTCGCCGCAGTTCTCCAGGTGTGAACACGTGGAGAAACATATTCGGTACGCCTCGGTAGTTGAAGAACTTGT
>JASLPZ010000483.1:0-4364 GCA_030744725.1 Pirellulaceae bacterium | reverse complement strand
CATCCGGTTATCCAAAAAACAACCGGAAGACTATCAGACCACGGCCAATCTTGGCTCTCATGAATAATCCGGGTTAGAGGCAATTGCGATCTGTGAGGAATTGACCGGACGACCATTGAACTGGAGATACAGCGAGACCAATCGAACTGGGGATCACATCTGGTGGATCAGTGACGTGAGAAAGTTCCAGTCGCATTATCCCGAGTGGAAGCTCGAGTACGGTATCGGCGAGATCTGCCGAGAGATCTATCAGAATAACGTGGAACGCTGGTTGGAGACCTTTGTATCATGATTGACCGAGGTCGTCACAACGTCCTTGGAGTAATGGTCAACGCGCTGGACTATGAAGCGGCCGTTGCCCAGGTCGCGTCGGCGGGACACGCGCGTCGCCCCTTGGCGGTTTCTGCACTGGCCGTCCACGGCATCATGACCGGAGTGTTTGACGCCGAGCATCGGTATCGACTGAATGCACACGACCTGGTCGTACCAGACGGACAGCCCGTCCGGTGGGCATTGAACCGGCTCCACCGTACTGCCTTGACCGATCGCGTGTACGGTCCGACTTTGATGTTGAAGGCCTGCGAGAAGGCCGCAACCGAAGGTCTACCAATTTTTCTTTTTGGGGGATCGGAGTCGTTACAGAAGACCCTGCAAAAGAAGCTGGTCGAGCGATTTCCTAGACTGCAGATCGCCGGCGGGCAAGCATCGAAGTTCCGCCAGCTGGCGCCGGAAGAACGCGACCAGACGGTGGCGCACATACAGGCTAGCGGTGCGGCGATTACGTTCGTCGGGCTGGGATGCCCTAAGCAGGAAGTCTGGGCGTATGAGTTTCGAGACGCCCTGTCGATGCCCATCTTGGCGGTGGGGGCGGCATTCAATTTCCACGCCGAGTTGCTTCCGCAAGCACCTCGCTGGATGCAGGCCTCAGGTTTGGAGTGGTTCTATCGACTGGCTGAGGAACCCAGTCGACTTTGGCGACGCTATCTGCTGCTGAACCCGCTCTATGTCTCGATGCTGATGCTGCAGGCGACGCGTCTGCGTGCATTTAATCCTGCCCACACGATCGAGCCCAAGCGGGAACTTCGGTACGGGTAGAGCGAATTATGCAACTCGCCGCAACCGCAGCAGCAGACTGTTGGTGACCACAGATACGCTACTGGCCGCCATCGCCAGGGCAGCCAGCGCCGGTGGAACGCGGAAACCCAACCAAGGCACAAACATGCCTGTGGCCAATGGCACTAACAGCACGTTGTAGGCGAAGGCCCAGAATAAGTTCTGCCGAATGGTCCGCAGCGTTTGACGCGAAAGGCGAATGGCGTTGGCCACCGCCAGTAAATCGTGCTGCACGAGGACGACGTCAGCTGTCTCGATTGCCACGTCGGCACCCGTCCCTAAGGCGATTCCCAGGTCGGCGGTAGCGAGTGCTGGAGCGTCGTTGATCCCGTCGCCAACCATCGCGACTGTACACCCCTGCTCACGCATTCGGCGCACATGCTGCTCTTTATCCTCCGGTAAAACTTCCGCAATGACTTCCCCGATCCCTACGTCAGCTGCAATGCGCTCGGCCGTTGCACGCTTGTCGCCAGAGAGCATTACCACGCGGAGCCCAAGCTGCTTCAGCTGCCGGACAGCCTGGCAGGCATTCGGAGTGACCGTATCTTCGGCAATCAACGTCCCCGCAAACTTGCCTCCAATCGCCACCATTAGTGCTTGCCGGCCTTCACCTCTGCTTCGGTTCGCAAACAATCGTGTGTCGGCTGGCAGCGCGACTTGAAATTGGTCGAGCAAGCGGTCGTTTCCCACCAGGATCTGCCTTCCCTGGCACATGGCCTTGATCCCAGCACCGGGCGCGACACTCAGTGCCGAAGCAGATGGCAGTTCAAGCCCTAGTTCTTCGGCCCTATTGACCACAGCGAGAGCCAGGGGATGGCTGCTGAGATGTTCGACGGCCGCGCTGATCGCCAACAGCTCGTTGACTGTAGTGCCCTCGGCCGGACGGGTATCCACGATCTGGGGCCTGCCCGAGGTGATGGTACCGGTCTTGTCCAGCACTACGGTGTCCAGCTGGCCAGCAATCTCGAGCACCCTGGCGTCTTTAATCAGGATGCCCGCTTCCGCACCGCGTCCAGTGCCGACAATGACCGCCATCGGAGTTGCCAGGCCTAGCGCGCAGGGGCAGGCCACCACCAGCACGGCAACCGCACAGCTCAAACCAAAGCGCCAGTCCGCCGCGAACAGCCACCAGACAGTCAGCGTGATCGCGGCTGTTGCCAACACAACGGGAACGAACCAGGAAACAACTCGATCGGCCAGTCGTTGCACGTCCGCTTTGGATTCTTGTGCGCGGCGAACCAGGTCGATGACTCGATCGAGCGCCGTCGAGCCCGTAACCTGTGTTACCGTTGCGGTCAGTGAGCCTTGACCGTTGATGGTTCCAGCCAACACCACATCTCCCGGTCGCTTGTTAACAGGCAACGATTCGCCAGTCAACCAGCTTTCATCCACTTCGCTTTCTCCCGTCACGACATTAGCGTCTACCGGCACCCGATCGCCAGGACGAATGAAGATCTCTTCGTCGATACGAATGTCTGTCGAGCTTACCGTCTGCAGTTGTCCATCCCGTAGCACAATCGCTTCGTCCGGCGTCAAATCCATCAAGCGAAATATCGCGCGGGATGCTCGACCACGGGCACGCGATTCCAGGTACTTTCCCAGTGTGATAAACGTCAAAATCATCGTGGCATCAACCAGCGTCATCACGCTGGTTCCCAGTATAAGTCCGGCAACACCGTGCCCATATGCGACACCCGTTCCGAGCGCCACGAGAGTATCCATGTTGACCGAAAGATGTCGCGCGCGCTCCCACGCACCGAGAAAGTACGGCCAGCCGACATACAACTGCACGGGAGTCGACAGTGCAAACGTCCACCAGGCCAACGTTGCTGGTGCGGGAGTCGCAAAGTAATGCAAGATGACCAGCGGCACCAGCAAGGCGACTCCCACGATCATGCGACAATACCATCCGCGCATTTCGCGTTGGTGTCGCTCGCTGTGCGGGCCGGCACGTCGATCCGCGGTAATCGTTGCGGGGTAACCGGACTTGGCGGCAGCTGCGACCAGGTCATCGGCATCAATGGCGTCGGCGGTGTAGTAAATCGTCGCCTGGTTTGTCGCCAGATTGACATGGGCTTCGGCAACTCCACCAACCGAAAGAAGCGCCGATTCGACGCGCGCCACACACGAAGCGCAGTGCATACCAGCGATTTCCAAGACGATCGTGGTCATACGGCAAGACCCTTGGGATCAGCCAAGAAACAACTGTCGCGAAACGGTCGTAGGATGGGCACTTTTGCCCGTCTGTTGGTGACGGGCAGGAGTGACCGTCCTACAAATGCGACAATTGTTCGGTGGCTGGTTCTTGGTGAAGGCGAATGGAGACGTTCTCGGTGCGAGGAGTGGCCTCGGATACCCAATTATACGCATTCATTCGCCCCGTATCCGCCTGAGCCATGAACGTGCAAAATAGACAGATGCCACGGATATCGACGCAGCGGGACAGTTCGATGCCTGCCAAGGTGAACTACCGCTGTCTGACATTTAATGACCAACGCTGGAAATGCGACAGATGACATGTGCTGAAGTAATCGCCATTGGCGACGAGCTGACCAGCGGCCTGCGATTAGACACCAATAGCCAATGGTTGAGCGAACGGTTGGGAGAATTGGGTGTTCGTGTGCTGTTTCATTCGACCGTTGGTGATGACCTGGCCGCCAATGTGCGAGTGTTTCGCGAGGCCTTCCAACGTGTGGATCTAGTCGTCTGTACCGGCGGGCTGGGGCCCACTGCCGATGATCTCACTCGACCCGCGCTCGCCGAAGCGACGGGTAACGAACTTATCCAGGACGACGACGCCTTGGCAACCATCCGCGCTATGTTCGCTCGCCGAAAACGTGAGATGCCTGACCGCAATGTTGCTCAGGCCATGTTTCCCCGTGGGAGCTCTGTGGTCTCCAACCCACATGGAACAGCGCCAGGCATCGATCTTACTGTCACAGGGGAAGGCGGAGCAAGCTGCCGAGTGTTCGCCTTGCCGGGCGTTCCCGCAGAAATGCGGGAGATGTGGCACGAGACGCTTGAACCGGCCATCTGCAAAATGACCGGCAGTGAGAAAGTCATTCGGCATCGACGGATCAAGTGCTTTGGAATCGGCGAAAGCGATTTGGAACAGATGTTGCCCGACCTGATTTGCCGTGGCCGCGAACCCTCCGTCGGCATTACCGTCAGCCGAGCCACGATCACCCTGCGAGTCACGGCAGCCGGAGACTCCGTCGAGACGTGCGAACAGATGATGGCACCGACGCTCG
>JASLPZ010000482.1:0-4395 GCA_030744725.1 Pirellulaceae bacterium | reverse complement strand
TCGGAATAGAAAAGCGTAAACAAAACCCGAACGATCGCCCAGCTCAAGCAATACTAACTTTGGCGCAGCCTAGGGCCATCCGCAAAAGGCAATTGCCACGCAACTAGGAGTTGACAAGACAACCATCTCCAGATGGCTGCGTGAGGCAATTGACCGTCGCATCGTCCGTTTTTCTTTGTTCCCAGATGGCAGCGCCACACTGGAATCACGGCTGAAGCACTGCTTCAACCTTCGGCACGTTCTTGTAATCCCATCCATCCCGATGTCATCGCCGAGCGGTGAGGCTGCTGATCATACGAAGGTCTCCGAGGAGATTCGGGCGTTACAGCACGAACAGTTGGGCCAAGTGGCCGCCGAGCTGGTGAGTAAGAACATGCAGGGGAACATGGGTCTCGGTCTAGGCGGCGGGACCGGAGTGGCCGCATTTTCGCGTCATTTGCCCGGGTTTTGTCCGACTGTAGCCCTCAACATCTTTGCATTGTCCGTGTCGAGTCGTGAGCCGTTTTCCCTTTGTTCATCGTCGGTGACTGCCGTCGCGGCGTCGCTTCTTTCCAACGAGTTTCAACAACGCGCAGTGCGACGACGCCGGGGCCGCTCGGCGGACACATCTGTTCCGAAGGTGGTAGGCAATGCACTTCGTCTACCCAAACGCTCTCGAGATGTACGGGATCTTGTGGCAGACGCCGATTGCTATTACGACTCGGCAATGGACCGCACCGACATGATCGTCACTGGAATCGGAGCCATCGAGAGTTGCTGGGTTCTTGATGAATCGGAGCGGTTGAATCTCAAGAATGACGGTGCCGTCGGCGACATTCTCTACGACCTCTTTGGAGAAGGCGGGACGCCTGTCGCGTTCCTTGGCGGTACCCCTACTTTTCCGTTTGGCATCACACGGCTTCGCAGGATGGTCACTGACGGCAAGGACGTAATCGTCATCTGTACGGCCAAAGCCAGGGCCGCCTACCACGCGATCTCAGGTCGGCACGGCCAATTTGTGACGGGCCTGGTGACGGATGAATCAACCGCCACGGACATTCTCGCGATACACGCATCGGCCGGGCGTTGATGCCAGTTGTGCCAATGTCGAGCCTGGGATTTCCATTCGAAACACAATTTGCTAGAAGTACAGGAAGTAGTCCACCGGGATCCTATCTTATTGTGGTTCAATCTCTTATCTACAGTGACCGAGTGGTAGGCTCAGGCAAAGGAGCTTCTGATTTGTCCGATCCAAGTGCCGACGATTCCCGGTCAGAGCATACGCAAGGTGATACGCCGTCGAGCTATCAACGGGCTTCGCGTACGTACTACGAGCGAATGCGGAAGTCCCACACCGGCGTATATAGCTCTGCCGAGAGAATGCTCGCAGAGCAGGCCGAGAAACGATACCAGGATGTCCATCCACCACAACTTGGCCAGAAGATCCAGAACCTCGGCTCACTAATAACGATCCTTCGGGGATGCTGCGGAGGTCGACGGCATGCCCGTGGCCTCGATTTTGGTTGTGGTTCGCACTGGTTTGTTGATTTTGTGCGTACCGAGTACGGATGGGACGCAGTTGGCTACGATCATGACGCGTATGCAATCCGCTTGGCTCAAAAACGATTCCCAGGAAACTCGGAGTACTACCGTTGTCGCGATCCAATGCGAGCCGGAGTCCCCGAGGAGTCTTCGACGCAGGACTTCGTGTTCTGCAACGCCGTATTGCAACACTTCGACGACGGCGAAATTGACTCCGCATTCTCGGAAATCTCTCGTGTCCTGCGGGACGGCGGGATTTGCATGCTGATATTCAAATGCTGGACGGACGTGCTTCTGTCGGAAGACAGCCGTATGGAGAAGGCTCCTCGTGTGCTTAATGCGGCCGCCGGCGAAGTAATGTACTTTGATCCGACGATGAAGGCAGAGATCGACAAACTGGATCCTGATCAGCTTGACGGATTTGACGAACTTACGCGAGACGGATGGCGTCTCTTCCACGTTTTTCGGGTCGAGCAAATCGTGGAGATGGCTAACCGACACGGCATGACGGTCGCGTCGATCCTATCAGCAGACGAGCAGGGACCGCTGCCCGGGGTGATTAGATACCGCAGTGGCAAGAAGATCCCGACGGCGTGTGTCGTTCTGAGAAAGAGCGAAGCAAAGGTCGGCCCGCTGCCGGAATGAGTCGGAAATGATGACACTGGCTGGCACGCCAGCGTCGGCAACCGTCGCCGAGATCCTACCGTAAACAGATCGAGATGAGAAACATGTGCGAATTCCTTGCGGCGGCGACGGCCATCGTACGAGAGGCGGGCGAGATTGCGAGGCCGGCGTTTGGAAAGCCCACGCTCATTAACGACAAGGGGCGAGGCGACTTGGTCTTTCAGACTGACCTTGAAGTCAACCGCCACATTTGCTCCCGCCTTTCACGTCTGTTCCCAGATCATGGCATTCTGTCGGAGGAATCCGGGGAAGATAACACGAGCGCCGAACATGTGTGGATTCTCGATCCCATTGATGGGTCAAGGTATTTTGGCGGCGGAATTCCACTCTACTCGATCTCACTTGCCTTGCAGCGCGAAGGCGATGTGATCCTGGGGGTTGTCTTCAATCCCGAATCGGATCAGCTTTTTACCGCGAGTGGGGGAAAAGGGGCATTCTTGAATGGCGAGCCAATTTGTTGCTCGCAAAAAGACGCACTGAAGGACGCCACCGTCTGTATGGAGATTCCCAACCGGCATTACTCCCGAGAAACGAATCGCCTGGCTCTCGGTTACCTGGCAGAGTTGGTGGACCGAGTTGAAAGAGTTCGAATCATCGGAGTGAGCGCTATCGGGTTGTGCTACTGCGCCACGGGTGGATTCGATCTCTACTTGAACGTCAGTACTGCGTCAAAGCTCTGGGACCTGGCCGCCGGCCGGATCATCCTGAGCGAGGCAGGTGCCACCGTGGAAACCACGGCAAACGGCCACATCGTCGGCGGCCCCGAGCGGTTATGTAAGGCTCTACTGCAACTGCTCGACCTGTGAGGAACGAGCGTCGAGGCTTTGCCATCTCCATCATCGCCGGCTGATTCGTTGATGCGTTATAACAGGTCCGCTCAGCTTGCCTTTGTTCGCTTGGAGTGGATTGGGGCGGCCGTGTGGCGTGTGCCGCTGATCACGGGCCACATGCTCCATTCTGCCGGCCGTCAGGCGGCACTACTTCTTTTTCCGGGGTGTCAGGCGCCGGGAGCCAGCGATGCGCCCACTCTTGATATCACCACTCAAACATCGGATTCTATTCAACAATTCTCGATTGCCGAAGAACTGTTTGAACGAACTCGCGTACTGGATCGGGCTCTTTTGGGTAGCGGCGTGTGCTTGTAAGGCCGTCATCCACTTAGTCTCCAGGCCAGGTACGGTGCGCCGGCTCTCCAACTCCGCCATGCCTCTTGTTTGGACTTCCGCAATATAAGCGGTAATGCATTCACGATTGATTCTGCCCTTGGTCTTGTATACATAGCTGGACGACGTCAGGTGTTCGTCTCGCTCGACGTCGGGTCGTCCTTCCTTGCGGAATTCACGGTCCTCTCCGAGCTGAATCAACTTATTGGCGTCGAGTAGCACACCAACCTCTTCGTAAGCCTCACGAACCGCGGTCCGCTCGGCTTTCTCGCCGATGTCGATATGTCCAGCAACCGAAATGTCCCAGAGTCGGAACGACGGTTTTTCGTGGCGGCGTTGGACGAGAAAGTGTTTTCTTGGATCGTACAATAGCAGTGCAACGGTACCGTGCCGCAATCCATCCTGATGGATGGTGTCTTCAGTCGCGGCCAAATCTGTCGGCTCGGCAGTCTCGTCATGGAGGATTTCAAGGTAGTAGTGTCTTCTTTCTTTTAAGACTCGAAAAATGTGCGCGATTTGAACTTCGGGCGACCTGTGTTCCGGGAATCTCTTCTTCAGGTTGGCGAGCGATACGCACTGAGGCGTGTCCCGCAGAAGACGTTCGGGTTCATCGATAAATGCAGTCACGTCCCAATTGGTTTCATCGACATACCGCTGATGGCCACAGCGTTTGCTAATTTCACTTGAGTTGTGAAATGCGATGCGAGCATCCTCGATGTGATTCTCAAGTGCAAAAATCTGTCCCAGTCGTCGGTGGGCGTACGCTCGTCGATAATTCCATTTGTCGTCGCCACGTTTATAAATGCATTTCTTAAACTTGGCACGTGCCTCGTGAAACTCACCTAGCTCAAGATCAACAACACCAAGTTGATGCACGGCGGAAATCTGGTGCATCAGTCTGGGCGCGTTGTCACGCACTTCTTCGAGGACTGCTACCGACGCCGCAAAACGATTGAGTCGCGCCCGAATGATCCCAATGAGATACTTGGCCCACCAATAGGCGTCGTCATAGGGTTTTCTAGCCGCT
>JASLPZ010000481.1:0-4407 GCA_030744725.1 Pirellulaceae bacterium | reverse complement strand
CATAGGCGGGTGCCTGTTTTGCTGCCTTAGCTTGTTGGGCAGCTTTAGCTTTCGTCGCTTGGCCGGCATTCTGAGCATGGACCGCAACGGCAACCGCAAACAGAATGAAAAAGCTGCAGCTTGCAAGAAAGAGCGGGCACTTTGTTCTCATCTCGAAGACTCCTTGACGTTTTCGACTTCGAATTACGACCCAACAACGCGCGGTGCGATGAGTTGCCCATCTCAGCCACCTCCGCGTCCGAGTTTTTTACGTTACGGCGACGCTCCGTACCATACCGTGATTGGCTTGTGTTGTGTTTTTCTCTCTCTCAAACATTGCAGTCGATTTGCTGGAAGGGCGAGTGCGTTAGCGACGCCTCCGACGTTAGTTCGCTTGCATCACGGTGCCGCCTTCAAGCGAAACCCCGCCGCATCCAAATCGGCCAGCACACGCGGGGCCATGCGGTAATACATGGAAAACCCTTTGCCATAGCTGCTGCCGCTGGCGGCGATCGGCAGCGACTCGCGCAACATGCGGCCGAACCGCTCGTCGTCCGTCCACAAGTAGGCACGAGCGATGCCTTCGACCATCAGCGGCGAAGCGCCTGGTCGAAAACCGGTGTTGGGGCACGAGGTGTAACGGAAGCCGCGTGCTTCGTCCGAATAGGTTTCATCCAGCAAGTTGCGCGCGCCGCGGATGATCGCTTCTTTCACTTCCGGATCGCCGGTTACGTCATGGTAATACTTCATGCCGGCGAGCAACACAGCGACCATGAAACCGGCATTGCCTCGATGCCTCGGCTCGCATTGGCAGTGCCCTGGCACCATCATCCGCGACCAGCCTCCTAGCTGATAGGGTTGGCGACCGGCTTGTTGGTACTCGGGCAAGGGCCGAGGTTGTGTGTCTTGTGTTTCGAGCACGCGGTCGATTACCACGCGAGCGGCGTTCAGATAATAAGGATCGTCGGTCGCCGCATAAGTGGCGGCCAGCATGATCAGATACCATCCGGGCGTTCGTGTTGAAGAAAAATCGTACGGCCGCCCCAGTTCCTTGCGCGTGAAGAAGTCAGCCACCGCGCGGCCCGTGTCAAGCGATCGTCGATCGCCGGTCAGGAAGTAATGATCGAAATGGCCCTCGGTCCAAGCGTGACTGACGGTGTATCCACCACTCGGAAAGCCGAGCGAACCCGGCACACTCCGATCATAGTATTCGCCAACGTGGCACATCTGGTGAACGTACACGGCTCCGGTATCGTCGGGATTCTCACTCGCTTGCACGGTGTCAATATCACGGTTGTGCAACTCGGCAGCTTCGCCCAAGAAGAACGCGGCAGGATTGCCTGACCGGATGTACTCCAGGAAGAAGGCGTGCTGCGTGTCGTATTCGATGTTGCCCCAGTTCGTGCCTCACTCGCCATACCAATCGCCGTAGTTGAGCATGCCGAAATCGTGCTGGCGTTCGCGCCGCTCGGCATACGCCTCCAGGTTGTTGTCGATTGCTTCCTCATACAACTTGAACTTCGCCGTGTCACGCGGAGCCACATCGTAAAACACCCTGCTGCCGCAGTACCAAGAGGCCGGAACCGTGGCCAACAGGGGCTGCTGAAACGCGGCACATACGGCTTGGCGTTTCGCCGAGTCTTCGAAGCAGAGCAGCAGATCGTGCGTCTTCGACATGCCGTGTTTCAGACGATAGCGACCATCGAGCAAGTAGTAGTAAAGCTGGTGTCCCTCTTTCTCAAAAGGAAACTGATCATAGCGGCCCGCGTCGAAATCGGGGCAAAGGCCGATTTCCACGCCATCTTCGGTTACGGAAAAGCCTTTTGGGTAGTTCTGCCAGAAGTCACGAACCGCGATCGAGGCTCCGTCAGGATGATCGGCAACGATCGAACCGACGATTCGACCGGGACTCGGCGTCTCTTTCCCGCCGGCAACCGTCACTAACTCGCGATCGAAGCGTTGCCACGCGGACGAGTCAGCGTGTTGAAGCGTGATCTCGCTACCGCCAACCGTCGGCACGTGCCACGTCGTCGCTGTTTCTGGAATTGGCACGCGATAAACCAGCTGTTCCAAGTTAGTGAACTTCCGCGGCTGATCCAACACGAAAGTGTGCTGCACGCGCAGAAATGCCGCACCGCGATAGGCCATGATGCGCTTTTCAACTCGCATCAACCGCTCACCATGCGAGCCGGTCAGCCAGGACGTCACTTTCACCACCGCCCGCAACGGCCCCCGTTCTTCCAGCGCGATGTTTGCCTGGGAACCAAGCGTGTTGTAAGTCGCTGATTCGCTGTCAGTCGCATGCGACGCGCAAACACTTTCTTGCCGCAATAGCAAGCGTCCTTTGCGCTCAAGCTGGGCGAGATTGCCGGCTCGATCAATTGTGAACTGCAGTGTGCCGGTATCGATCTTGATTTCGCCGTCTTGTTCATCGATCGATAGGCTCTTTGACACGGATGCCCGACGTGCTTGGCTGCCGTACTGCAATTGATACTGGCCGATCTTACCCGCAGCCACATCCGCGGAAAAAGTGACCAGCAACCACTTGATGCTGCCATCGGGCCAGCGAGCAGTCGTTTCGATTTGTGCGGGTACTTCCGCATCGCCGACCAAAAGGCGAACTTGATCAGACGAGCCGAGTTGCCCCTGCGGAAAGGGAACGCCGCCGGTGACCGGCCAGTTGTCGACCGCGATGTCTAGCGGATTGCGTACAGCAAGTTGCACCTCTCTGGTGTCCGCTCGCGTCGCTGGACTGCGGGGCGGCGTGGCACGGAAGACAAAGTCTTCACTGACATACGTGGAGCCGTCACGCGACCGGCCAACCGCGCGGCCATGGTACTCGCGTTGCGGATCAAGTCCTTCGAGCACTACGCGGTGTACGAGGCAGTTGCCGTCGTGCTTGGCGGTCTCGCCGTAGCTATTATCAACGCCGTATTCGAACTTCGTGGCACATGGCCAACTTGTCGTCCACGAAACCGTGACGCGATCGGGATCTTGTGCGAGGCACGCTGAAGTCAGATGCATTACCGCATTCTGTAACGTCCTCGTTTCCGGTGGTTTCCGCAGAAACTGAACATTGCAGATTCCGTGCTTTCCGCCACTGCCCAAAGCACGTAACTCGACTCGCTCGCCCTCTGTCAATTCAACGGCCTGTTCGAGCCAATACAACCACGTTGTGTTATTGTCCACGTTCGCCACCGCTACGCCTTGCAGCGCATTGTCGACGTAAAATCCGATTCGTTCGTCGTTGCTGTCGTCGTACATCATGAAACCGATGTGGAAGCGGCCCGCTTGTGGAGCCCGCGCCGCAATGGTTCCGACTGCTGCCGTGAGTTTCACGTGTGGCCAGCGTCGCGACGTGGAGTGGTCGATCTCAAACCCATGCATTTCCAGCTTGTCGTGCGGTACGACGAAGTTTGCCTTGTCCGTTTCGATTTTCTGGAGCACGTGGTTCCCGAAGGTCGCCTGGACGTGGTAGTTCGTCGTGTGATCGGCAGGCCGTAGAACCTTTGCACGATCCGACAGTGGCACATTCTCGATGATTCGTTTTCCGCTGGCATCGCTCATCCGCTGGTCTGATCCTGGCTGGGCGATGGCGTGACACAAGACGTACAGCGCAAAGCGCGCCCCACGATCGTCCCGTCTCAATTCGATATCAGCCGAAACCAGCAACGCGTTTCCGACGACTACGTGAGTTACTGCCGGGCCGTTGGTTCGATTACCGTCGGGATCGTAGAAGCCTGAAGTTCCACGACCACCGACGACGCTCAGCATGTATTCGGTACCCGTGCTGGCCGCCCCCTCCGGCCCCTGACGACCTGTCGAGTCGTCGGCGTCTGCATCGACATACAGATGGAACACTGTGTCGTCCAGACGCGGCACCGTGGCGAACGTCGCTCGCCACAAATATCGATCCCCGCCCACGTGACAGAACTCAATCTTAGTAAAATCCTTCGTGGCATCGTAGTCAGTCGCCCCGCGACGTTGCTCGGATTCGAGTCCATCGTCGACTACCACGCGCAGTGATTCGGCGTGTTGTGGATCGGTCCCCAAGACCTTTTCATGATCATCGCGAATCCCATCACCGTCCCGGTCGAGTGACGAGTCGACTGCGAGACAATAGCCTGCCGACAGTAGCAGTACGAGCACAGGCTGACAAATCGTTCTGGACATGCTCAGTTCCTACACTTTCAATCGACTTGCTCTGGAACGGTTTTGTGTCCCGTGCTGGATCATACAATCGTACTTGCGGCCAAGGCGGTTACATGCGCTCGCATCCGTCCGCACATGCCGAGCAGCCCCACGCGGAGGCTCTCGTTCGCGCTTCTCCGAGTCTTGACGATGGCGGTAGTCGCGGCTAGTGCTGTACGTGTTGCCGCAGCCGCGTTCTTTAGAAACCGTCGTCGATCTGTACCTGGCATGGTAATG
>JASLPZ010000480.1:0-4432 GCA_030744725.1 Pirellulaceae bacterium | reverse complement strand
CACCCTCTTCTCTTTGGCTCCGACCTACCTTCAGTTCACGGATCGCAGTCGGTCCGTGCTGTCTGCAATGGTGGCAAGCGTAATGCTCAGCCTCATCCTCTGTTTTCCGCTCAGTTATTACTTCGGTGCAACGGGCGCGGCTATTGCGTATGCGATTCCGATCTCGATGTTGTACGCCGCGTTGCGCGTCGTCGCATGGCGAGACGTCACGCGATATGTCTGAGAACATTAGTGAGACTGTGCCTCAGACCGATGCAAGCTATCGCTCAGTTGCAGCGGGCACCCTGCAGGTGGACGTCAACCACCGCTCAATCCTCTTCCTCGTCGTGCACCTTCGACTTGGCCATGATCTCCTGCTGGATGTTCGGCGGCATGACCTCGTAGTGGCTGAACTCCATCGAGTAACTGCCTTGCCCACCGGTCATGCTGGAGAGTGTTCTGGCGTAAGTCGTAACCTCGCGCAGCGGCACTTCCGCATTGACGGTTTGCATACCGCCACCGGCCGCGTCACTTCCTTGCACTCGACCGCCTCGCGAGGACATGTCGCTGTAAACATCCCCGACATTGGCTTCCGGAACGGTAATGCCGATTTGGACAAGCGGCTCCAGCAAACATGGCTTAGCCTGTTCGAACACCTGCCGGAATGCCATCCGGGCCGCCGTTTTGAAGGCCGCTTCCGAGCTATCGACGGGATGGAACTTTCCAAAATGGACTTCAACACCCAGGTCTTGCACCAGATACCCTGCAATCACACCGCCATCGAGTCGTTCTTTAAAGCCCTTTTCGATAGCGGGCATGAAGTTTCCAGGAATCACGCCGCCGACGATCGAATCAACCCAGACAAAGTTATGCGCTTCGTCATGGTGCCATTTCTTAATCGACGGAAAACGGCTTTTCACGCAGAACTCTTCAGGATCCGTACCGCGAGGAAAGGGAAACATGCGGATGTGGACTTCGCCGAACTGCCCTCGACCACCCGACTGCTTTTTGTGCCGATAGCTCCCGTCGGCCTTCTGTTGAATCGTTTCGCGAAAGGGAATCTTGGGGTCCCTCGTTTCGATCTCAAGCTTGTCGCGACGAATTAGTCGCTGCCGAATGACCGTCAGATGCAATTCGCTCATCCCCGTCATCACCAATTCCTTGGTTTGCGAATCGCGATCGAGCTTGAACGTGGAATCCTCTTCGACGACCTTGTGAAGTGCTCCGGACAACTTGCCTTCGTCGCCGCGACTTTTGGGTGTCACGGCCAAACCGACCATCGGTTGTGGGAAAGCGATCTCCGGCAATGTGTAGTCGCCGAGCACGGTGCCGGTATGCAACTCTTCCATCTTGGCAATCGCCACGATCTCTCCTGCCGTCCCAACGTCCAGTGGCGAGGTTTCCGAGGCCTGCACCTCCAACAATGGTCCGAGCTTAATGCCCTTGCGGGATGAAGACGCCGTCACTGTCTCGTCTTTTTTGATCTGTCCAGAATAAATGCGAATGAAGCTGAGCTTCTGCACAAATGGATCGATACGGGTCTTAAAGATTCGAGCCACCAAAGGGCCACTGGAATCCGCTTTGATCTCGACGTCTTCACCATCTTTCTGGGCGGTGCGGATGACGTCAGCCGGTGAAAGTCCGCACGTCGAAATCGCGTCCAGCAATTCGTCCAGCCCAACTTCGGTTCTGGCCGAGCAGCAGACGATTGGGATCAACGATCCCGAGGCAACTGCCTGCGAGATTAACCTTGACAGCTCTTCCACGGATGGCAGCTGACCTTCCAAATACTTCTCCATCACAGCTTCGTCGACTTCAATGATCGACTCGATCAGCGCATCGTGAATCTCGCTGGGGTCGACCAATGCGCCTGTGGTGTCGTCGGGAACGGTGAGCGTGCTGACAACTCCCTTGAAGTCCGCGCCGTGACCGATGGGCACGTTCAAGAGCACACATCGGCCACCCCATAATTCCTGGATGTTGCCAATCAATGTGGCAAAATCGATGTTGTCGCCATCCAATTTGTTGATCACAATCATGCGACCAACGCCGGCTTCTTCCGCCTCTTGAAATACACGACGCGTGTTCACCTCGATGCCCGACTGGGCGTTGATCACGACCAGTGCATTGTCCACGCCCTGCAATGCGGCGATGGTGTGGCCGATAAAATCCGGATACCCGGGCGCGTCGATCACATTGAACCGTTTTCCGTCGTGAGTGAAATGTGTGACCGCCGACTCAATCGAGTACTTGTGCTCCTTTTCCTCGGGATCGAAGTCACAGATGCTGGTCCCCTCATCAACGCTGGGATTGGCGCTCACGGCCCCGGTCTTGACCAGCAGTCGGTCGACCAAAGTGGTTTTTCCAGTGGAGCCGTGACCGCAAAGTACAAGGTTGCGGATGTCTTCGACTTTTGCTTTTGCCATGCTGGATTCCTTCTTGGTTAGTCACAAATCGCTGCCGCGATCGCATCAGCGATGGTCAGTTTCCCCTCGTAAAGTGTTCGTCCAATAATGCAGCCAGCCACACCAATCTGACTCAAGGCGTGAACGTCGTCGGAAGTCGTCACGCCACCAGAGGCAATCACGGGCAATTTTGAGGCTTGGCGCATCTCCGCCATTGCCGCCAGATTGGGACCAGCCATCATGCCATCTTTGGCGATGTCCGTGTAGATGACGGCAGCGATCGGCTCGTCTTCGTAGCGTGCCGCCAATTCCGTCGCCATCACGTCGCTGGTTTCCAACCAACCGTCGGTGGCAACACGACCGTCACGCGCGTCGATCCCCAGCGCCAATTTGTGCGGAAACCGCTGGCACATCTCGCAAAACCACTCAGGTTCGCGCAGCGCCTTGGTGCCGATCGCCAGACGCGAGAGGCCGGCTTCCAGCCACATTTCGATCGTCGCCTGATCGCGCACGCCGCCGCCCAATTCACAGGGAATCTCGACAGCCGCCAAAATCGCTTCGACTGCCGCGCGGTTTACTTGACCACCGTCCCGAGCCCCATCCAAGTCCACCAGGTGCAGATATTGTGCACCAGCGTGGACCCATTGTCTGGCCATTTCGGCAGGATCATCGCCGAACACCGTTTCACGACCATAATCACCCTGTTGGAGGCGCACGCACCTTCCGCCGCGAAGGTCAATGGCGGGCCAAATCTGCATCGAGCAATAACCGTTTATTCTTACCAAGGCTGAACTTAGTGCGTGTCGCACAGAGGTGTAGTGTGCGCGGCGCTCTGTTTTCAGGCTTCAAGTGCCGTAAAGCCCGCTACACCTACTCCGAATGCGCTCCAGGAGAACGCAATATGCCAAATCGCCAAGGCCAATACAAGTGGCGGAAACTGCTGCGCCCGCCGCCCGAGTTGCCCCATGTTCATTGCCCGGCATCTGTCGAGACGTCACGCCGCGTGGTCGAGTTTGGTCCAGAGGTCTCGCAAATTCCGTTGTACATCATGGCCGCAATGGCACCGCTGTCAGGTCGACGCGGTAATCGGAAGTTCCGCGAAATTGCGTAGCAAATGCAGGCCGTTGGCTTGACTCTTTTCCGGATGAAACTGCGTTGCAACAAGATTGTCGCGGCAGATCATCGCGCAAAAAGGCTGATCGTAGTCCGCTTCCAGGGCGACGAAGTCGCGGTCGTGCGGCACGACGTGATAGGAATGTACGAAGTAGAAGTGAGAACGGTCCTCGATGCCCGCCAGGATCGGTACCGTTCGCACAATTCTGCCTTCGTTCCACCCCATGTGCGGCACTTTGTATTCTGGCGGAACTTCAAAGCGCACGACCTTTCCCGGTACAATCCCCAGTCCTTCGTGCTCGCCATCTTCGTAGCTGACGTCGAATAGAAGTTGCAAACCGAGGCAGATACCCAAGAACGGCTTCCCCGCGTCGATCGCATCTCGAATGGGTGCGACCAGCTCACGGCGGCGAAGTTCGGCAATTGCGTCTTGAAAACCACCAACTCCAGGTAGTACGATCCGATCCGCGTCGGCCAACACCATGGGATCGCTGGAGATTTCGGCAGTATGCCCGACTTTTTCGAAGCCCTTCTGGACACTGCGGAGATTGCCCATTTGATAATCGATAATCGCGATCATGAACGTCCCTTGAAAGATCCGCCAAGATTGACTTGTCGCTACCCAAGACAACCAACACGGCCGGCGGGTTCGCACGCCGTCGAGCATGGGCCTGGGACACCAGCATGGGCCCATTATAATCGCGCCGCGAATCGAGCGTTAGCGGGGCGATGTCAGGCAGAGGTCCCAAATCCCGCCTCGTCAGTCGCAACGTCCAGGGTCCACGTTGGTTTACCCAAAGGTGATTCTCGTTACGCGCCGCGTCAGACAAGCCGTGCCTCGACCCTGGTGCTTTGTCAAGACTAAGAATGAGGGTTGTCGAGCCTGATTGTCGCGGTTCGCTCCGCGAACCAAACGTTTTGATCGCGGAGCGATC
>JASLPZ010000047.1:0-27183 GCA_030744725.1 Pirellulaceae bacterium | reverse complement strand
GAAGTAGGCGACCTCGCAGGTTGGCTCTGAGCAGAAGTAGGCAGATTCGGCCAAGTGGGCGCGAGCCTCATTCGATACGTGCGCGCCGAGCGTGTTTTGCTGGACGGTTCGTCCGAATCCACCACAGGCAGGACAGCGGTCTCCTGGGTCTTCTGATTCTCTGACGAATGCCTTATTCACAAGCACGGCTCCGCAGGACCAGTTGCCTCGGCCGGAGGCCCGACCGCCGGTCGCTTTAAGCCGCTAGACTCTCTTTCAAGGCGACTCCGCAGGTTTGTCTGCTGTTTTGTGTTTCCACCGGTTTCCAGACGAAATCCGTCTTCGACCACTTGTGCATTGATGCTTGACAGGGGCGTGCCGTCGGCGGTGAAAATCACCTTGGTCAATTCTACCCATGCGCCGTCGGTGGTCTTCACCCATCCATTTTCAAAGCGACCTGCCCGCTGCTGTTTGGGACTGACACCGTCGCGGCGAAAATCCTCTATGAACGAGTAGAAACCCTTCAGCGGTGCACCGCCGGTTTGAGTTTGAAACGTGGCCAGATGTTTCCAAGTCTTCTGGTCGTTTAGATAGAAATAAGCGGAATAGGCCGTCACCTGATCCTGAGGTTCTGCGTGAATTGCAAATCGGCAGGTCTCGCCGATCTCCCAGTTGTAATCAAAGAAACTCTGAGCACCCGTTCCTTCGCCGCCAAAGCGCTTGACGCGGACCCCATCGCCTTGATGCAGCACCTTGACACGATTTTTGACGGCTACACGGTTGGGATCGTTTTGCTTCCCTGGGTCCCAAACGGAAAAGAGCACCACCTTCTTGTCAGGTGAACGCAGTTGCTGCATACCGAAGTAACCATGCTGAAAGCCACAAGCCATGAAGTACGAACCGTTCTGAGATTCTTCGACAACCAGTTCATTCTGAAACCACACCGCGGCTGGCGCTTGGTACCACAGATGAACAGATCGTGCTGCTCGCGGCGCGGGCTCTTCCGCCATCACGCAAGGAGAAATAAATGAGATCAACAGAACGACAATAACTCGACCGCAACGTGGCATGGATTATCTACTTTCGAAGAGAGAATTTGCATCGGCCATTCGCGACATCAGCGACGCATGAATCGTACGGCCGATCTGTTGGTAACCAATAGCGTTGGGGTGCACGCCATTATTCGAAGGATACCCTTCGATCGTGTCCAGGTACATCTGTGTTGGGATGACGAACAGCTGTTTGTCCGCGTGGGAAGCGAATCGTTCGAGTTGACGTTCGACCAGTCGATGCTGAATTCGTTTCCACCCCCATCGACTGTAGCGATCCTTGTAGTTGGCTTCAAACGCCGCTTGGCGTGAATTCGGTGGTGTCGTCAAGCAGACTCCCAACTGGGCGCGCGGAGCCGCTCGCCGAAACGCTGCGATCAACTTATCAGCGTGCGCGAACATCGTGTCAATGCGCTCGTCAATGGCTTCGAGTCTATCCGGGTTGGCGCTGAAACAGTCATTGATTCCCAGCATGAAGACGACAAAATCGGGTGGGTCGCCCTCGCAAGCCTCGTCAAAGTAACGGGCCAAGTCCAGACTGGGAACGCCGGCCTTGTCTAGAAACACAAACGGACTGCTCCGCTTGCGATGCGATGCGATCCGTCCGGCTCGGGTTCGTACTTCGACACAAATCGTTGCCATGTCCAACCGCCATAGCCTTCGTGGGCAACCCCCGGAGCGGCAGCCGTCGGCCGATGCGTGCCTAGCATCTGGCACCTCGGATTCATCGACGATGAAAACAGCTTGGCGATTTCATTGGGGTAGGCCGTCGCGTGCGTCAAACTGTCCCCGATGATCAACAGACGGAAATGTTGCTCACCGCCAAGCTTGGCGGGCAGAACGCGCAACGTCATCGACGCGGTTGTGATTGATTGACCCGATGAATCTTCTACGGTGATTGTCAAGCGATACTTGCCGACACGAGAGGAACTTGCCGGTAGCGACCATCGCCGCGCTTCTACGATGCCAATCTTACATTCGACCTCAAATCGATAGTCGCTGGGATTGTCCGTTAAGACGATGTTGTCAAAGTAGATTCCCGTCTCGATTCCTTCGATGGCGACAAACTCATTGGGTAATGTCAATCGCAGTGAACTCGCAGCAGGCGCGGCAGCAACGCTGGTCGTCGTCATCCCCTGCGACAAAAGCGCGCCGAGCAAGACAGCAGTGAGCAGGTTCGAGACGGACAAGCGATTTCGAGGGGATCGCAAGATGAAATGCATGTTGACTCGCTTTCTAATCAAGGCTGACGGCGCACTTTATGCAGCAACTGCGAGATCATGTCTCGAATTCGCGGTTCGGCCGCAGTTTCGAGAAAACTCGACCGAGCTGGCCACGTCTCGTAACCACCCAGTTCGTGTTGACGGGGGGGAGGTAGATAACCACCGTACCCGTTCGCCAATTCCATGACAAAGGTCGCCTTGTGGGGGCTCTCCTTCTTGATCTGCAAACCCGTTTCGGCGAACACTTCGCAGGGGATCCCCGCGATCGCCAACTCGCCAATTCGAATCGCCTGCAGCTTTAGATCCATGGTGGGCGGATACTTCTCTAGATGCAACGCCTCGTTGACGTAGACCGAGGTCCAGCGATGCGGATGTTTCTTGGACGGCACATTCTGCATCTTGCGCGCCCAGGCCAACCGTTCGGCATCCGGCCTGCGTACCGCAAGAGCCAGTTCAGCTTCGTGCACAGCCAGCGGTGTATTCCGACGGTAATCGATGGTCTTCAGTTTGTGCAGCGTCTCGTCTGCCAGGATTCGCGCGGAGACTTTCATCCATTCGAACGGCGGATAGCTCTTGCCGTTCCGCTCGATGGCACCAGTGTTGCCGCTGGTTCCATTGGACATCATGCCAACGAACGGCGGGTGGCTGTCTCCCGCATCCAGATCGGCCTGAAGGGCTGCGGCGAAATGACCGAAGTAATCGGCGCTAACCAGACCGCGTTGGTAGCCACCGCAATAATGGACACTGAAATTTCCCATGACCGCCAGCGGTTTGCCGTCAACGTGTCGTACTGACAGGACCGAGAATTGCGGATCGACTGGCCCGGCTGGTTCGATCACGGCGTTGCTTTTTCCGGAGACGGATTTGATTCGTTCGCCTAGATCACCAAACGGATTCGCGCCCACACTGCCTGGTTCGCAAAGAGATCGACGACACCGAATCAAATCGGGCCTGGGAAACGACGTCCAGCCGATTTGGGCCGGCGCGAGATTCGCATTAGCCTGCACGACCGCTTCGGCAATCCTCTGCGCCAAGAACCGATGATACTCGTCGTCCAGTTCAGACGTTCCGATGTGAGTTGCGCGCGGTGCTGCGTGCGTGTGCGTGGCGGACATCAGCATGTGAGTGACTGGCAATCCAGTCTGTCGATGTGCGATTTCTTTGGCGGCGTCAAACACGTCGCGACCGATCATGCAGGCATCACACACAACGAGTGCTAGTTGCGTGGTACCATCGGCCAGCACCAAAGCACGCGCGTGCAAACGGTCGTGAATCGCGGTGACGGGCCCGTTCTTGCTGATCGGGCCATCCAACGACACTCCCACCTGAGGCGTGATATCCGAAACAGCCGCCCCTGCACGTAGATCGGTAGCTGCCAGGGTGCCAGGGCTATGGCCGACCAGGATAAACAGCGTGGCGGACAACACGAAGACGGCGCTGATAAGTCGGTTGTTCATTACGATTCCTGGCAGTGGTGGACTGGGGGGCGCGATGTGTGTCGCGGTGTTCTGACGGAGGGGTCTTTTCATTCAAGAAAAATCGTAGCTCGTATGTTACCATGACCGCCTAGGGCGTGGGTGGCACAATCCAACGCTACACGATCTACTGCTCAGTGCAAACTGGTTTCAACTGAGAGGCTCTGACATGACAGACAAATTGGTCCAGCTGGGACGTCGCGCCGTACTCCGCAACGGTGCTTTGTTGTTAACGGGATCAGCCCTGCCGATCTCCAAGTGGGAAGCGTTGTTTGCCGCCGACTTGACGCAGGAAACGGTGGTACGTGGGGCGATGATCACGGATCTGCATTTTGCCGACAAGCCACCGGCCGGTTCACGCCACTACCGCGAGACGCCGAGAAAACTAGCCGAGGCGGCCAAAGAAATCGCCGCTTCGAAACCTCAATTTGTCGTCGAATTGGGCGACTTTATTGACGCCGCGGATGACGTTGCGACTGAAAAAAAATACCTTCAGCAGATTAACGAAGCATTCACTAAGATTCCCGGCGACAAGCACTACGTCTTGGGAAACCACTGTGTGTATTCGCTGACCAAGGATGAATTCCTCACGGGTGTTGGGAAACCAAGATCTTATTATTCGTTTGACGTGGGCGCCGTGCATTTCATCATTCTTGATTCGTGTTTTCGCAGTGACGGCGAGTCTTACGGGCGAAAGAACTTTGTTTGGACCGATCCGAACATTCCCGCAGCCGAATCCGCTTGGTTGAAAGATGACCTGTCAGCGAACCCCCGCAAGACAGTGGTTTTCGCCCATCAGCGATTCGACGTGGGCAGCCCGTACGGCGTGAAGAACGCGGCCGAGATTCGCACGATCCTCGAGGAATCCGGAAACGTCATCGCTGTGTTTCAAGGTCACAGTCACCACAACGACTACAAGGAAATCAACGGCGTGCACTATTGTACGCTGGTAGCGATGGTGGAGGGGGCTGGTGTCGAAAACAACGGCTATTCGACTTTGGAATTCGCGGCCAATGGCGACGTCCGCGTGCAGGGGTTTCGCAAGCAGAAACACCACCGTTGGTCACAAAGTTGAAGGCGGAAGGCTGAGCAACCAGCACCGAGCCGATAGCATACTGATGGTAATTCGGGAACCGCTTTTTTGACCAGCCGGCTGTGGAAGGCAATGCTTGCTGGCAACGCCGGAACCGGTTCATTCTGTTTCCGGCAACAACAACACAAGCGCCAGCATGGACCAAGCGCTGGCGGCGGTGGAAATGAACTGGTCCTTGCTGTGTGGGAATCCGGTTTCGAAGTAAGGTTGAAAGCCCTTTGCTCGCGTAACGACGTGCCAGGATCCGTCTCAGTTGTCAAAGAACGGGAAGAGTTTCTTCAGTTCTTCGCGATTTGGCTGGCGACCGTATTCACACACTTCATAGGCTTCGGCGTATTTGACCGCTTTGCCGGCTTGCTCCCCATACCAAGAGATGAGGGCTCCGCGATACTTGTCTGCGATCCGGCCCTGGCGGCGTGACCAACTTTCGGTTGCCCACTCGCGACGAGCGATCGGGTTGTCGGCGTGCCGCTGTCTCAGAGTCTCTGCGGATCCGAGCGCACCACCTTCATAAACCTGTGAAACCAAGGCATCGACGGCGTCCATTTTCTTCTCGAACACATCGTCAATGGAGACGATCACACTGGGATTAAATGGATTTGGCTTCTGAAAGCCATCGGAGTAATACATGAAGACTGGGTTTCGTTTGAGCGGCGGTGTGTCCGGGCAAAAGAACGGCACTGCCACCATATACGCGGAATCCTGAACGAGCACACCGGTGTAACGATGATCGGGATGATAGTCGTTTGGTCGGTGAGTGATGACAATATCCGCTTTCCACCGGCGAATCAGTCGCGTGATCTTCTGGCGATTCTCCAACGTTGGCATCAGTTCGCCATCGTGGATGTCCAGGACTTCCGCTGTGGTGCCAATGCGTTTGGCCGCTTCATGAACTTCCGCCGTGCGTCGTTTTGCCAACGGCCCGCCCGCCATCCGCCAATGTCCGATGTCGCCGTTTGTCACAGAAACCAATTTGACGTGGTGTCCCCGTTGCGCCCATTTGACGGCGGTGCCTGCCATCTTGAATTCGCAATCGTCCGGATGCGCTCCAAAAGCGATGATCCGTAGCTTGCCATCATCATCATCCGCCCAAGTGGTTTGAAGGAAAGAAAAAACAACGGCGATCAAGAGTAGCGTAGCAGATGTTTTGTAGCGATCCATGTTGCGGCTCCGGGTTACGCAAGAGATTGGTGGTACGTGTGATTTCGATTTAGGTCCCTAGCTGGACTTACTGCGACTCGGCATCGCGGCCTTCGTTTCTTCACGCCATGTTTGAAGTTGGGCCTGCATTTTCGCGGCGCGGTCGGGCAGGGCAGCGGCCAGGTTCTTCGTCTCGCCGATATCGTCTTTTAGGTTATACAGTTCAAGTGAACCATCGTCGAATCGCTCGATCAGTTTGAAGTCGCCCTGGCGGATCGCACCGCCGAGGCGATTGTCGCCGTGAAAAGCACAATTGGGATAATGAAAGTAGATCGCGTCGCGGGCGAGTTCGCCCGTCTGTGTGAGCAGTGGTAGTAAGGATTCCCTTGGCAATGAAGGTCCATCCATCCCAAGTCGTCGATCATGATCATCAGAATGTTGGGCGAGTGATCGGCGGCATGGGCCGATGAACCGAATGTCGAATATTGAACAAGGTATGTCGAAACGAGAAAAAAGACGATCGTGGGAATATGCTTTTGCATCGTCTGAGTCTCTCTACGCGCGGTTCCAGGTTCCAAGTTCCAAGTTCCAAGTTCCGCCGTTCATCTCCTCTCGCATGGCACCTGATTCTACCCTGTTCAAGTAGCTCATGTCTGCCAACCATGTTGAACCGAATACCGAGGTTTGCACTGGAGGGTGACTGGCGATTTTCAAGGTCGGCGTTGTTTCGAATTCTGTCGCCTGGGAAAGACGGGTCGTCCGAACGTGATGCGCGTTTTCGCCGCATTATCGCGGTGATTCGGCGTCACGGTCTTGTTCCCCCCATGCGAATGACACTTCGTTATTGAGTTCTGAGCGTGGATAAGTCATATTTATAGAATCAATTTTGATTCCCTCCGAGACGGCGCTACGCCGATCCTTCCTGCAGGAGCAACCCCATGCCCGTTCGAACGAACAACAGTCGTCGTGATTTCTTGAAGACATCGGCCGTTGCCGGTGCCGCCGCGGTGTCCGGTGGCGTGTGGAGCCAGGTCGTCGCAGACGATTCGAATTCGCCGAACCAGAAACTCAACATCGCTTGCATCGGAACGGCCAATCGAGCGGCTGCGGACGTCGCCGGCGTCAAAGGCGAGAACATCACCGTTCTCTGCGACATCGATTCCGTGTATTTGGACCGTGCCAAAGCTCAATTTCCAGAAGCCCGGACGTATGTGGACGGCCGCGAGATGCTGGAGGCCGAATCGAAGAAGATTGACGCGGTTGTCGTCGCGACGGCCGATCACACGCACGCCCCGTTTTCCATTCGCGCGATTCGCAAGGGTCTGCACGTCTACTGTGAAAAACCGCTAACCCACACGGTCGAGGAAGTGAGGCTGGTTGCGGAAGCCGCTGCGAAGCACAACGTCGCCACCCAACTGGGAACGCAGATTCACGCCGGTGACAATTACCGGCGCGTCGTCGAGATTATTCAGTCGGGTGCGATTGGCGATATCAACGAAGCTCACGTCTGGGTTGGTAAAGGCTGGGGCGGCGGTGACCGACCCGCCGGTGGCCAGACACCGCCCGCGACGCTCAGTTGGGATCTCTGGCTCGGCCCCGCGCCGGAACGTCCGTTTGCGGCTGGCCGCTATCATCCTGCCCAGTGGCGGCGCTGGTGGGACTTCGGTCAGGGAACGCTCGGAGACATGGCCTGCCACTACATGGACTTGCCGTTTTGGGCACTGAAACTGCGCCATCCGACGCACTGTGAAGCGGAAGGTCCCGAAGTGCATCCAGAGACCTGCCCGTTGGGATTGACCGTTCGATACAAATTCCCGGAACGTGAAGGCGGTTTGCCACCGGTGGACTTTACCTGGTACGACGGCAATATGATTCCCAAGCAAATCAAAGGCGAACGCGTGCCGGGTTCTGGCGTGATGTTCGTGGGGAGCAAGGGCATGATGTTCGCCAATTATGGTAGCTATAAGTTCTTCCCCGCCGACGATTTCAAGGGCTTTAAAGCACCCCAACAGACGATTCCAAAATCGATCGGTCACCATGCCGAATGGATCAAAGCTTGTAAAGACGGTTCGCCGACGACATGCAATTTCGACTATTCCGGCGCTCTAACCGAAGCCGTGCTGCTGGGCAACGTCGCTTATCGCACCGGAAAGGCGTTGGAGTGGGATGCCAAGGCGCTCAAAGCGACGAACTGCGAAGAGGCGAATAGGTACATTCGCAAAGAATATCGCAGTGGGTGGGAAGTCGCCTAAAGTCACGTTGTCAACAGTGATATGAATTGAAGCGGGCGAAGCTCGATGGGAGCTTCGCCCCTTTTTTTTCGCGCATGGGCGGAGCAGAACCTCGGTAGTTGCACAACATCGCTTTCTGTTTGTGGCCTGCGGAACCTCGTCGGCACACTTCGGTTCGGGAACGAGATTGAACGTCGAACTTCCAACGCCAAACATTCAATAGTGGATGTTCAACGTTGGATGTTCGATGTGTGCATGTTCATTGATCCTCAAGATACTTCAGCTGGATTTCCGTGTCAGGCAGCTTCTCCTGCAAGCTCGCCACACCGTCAGCGGTAACCGCGGTGCGTGTTACCTTCAGCTCTTTTAGTGATGTCAATCCGACAAGCTGCGGCATGCCCGCATCCGTTACTGCCGTCGATCCCAAATGAAGGAATGAAAGCTGCTTCAGCTCCTTAAGATGGACGAGTCCGTCATCGGTCAATTGCGTGTTGTCGAGGTTCAACCACTGCAAGTCTGTCAGACCCGCTAGCGAAGTGACGCCCGTGTCGGTAATCGACACGCGCCAAAGATTGAGCCGTTTCAAGGACGTCAGCCCAGCCAGATGCGGCATCCCATCGTCAAAGATCTGGCTGTTTTCGCTGATATCCAGATCTTCCAGATTGGGCAGGGCCGACAGATGCTCGAGCCCTACGCTTGACACCTGGGTTTGCGAAATCCGCAACTTTCGCAACCTGGTAAACGGTTTCAGGGCCGGAATGGCTTCGTCGCCGACCAGTGTCTTGGCCAGATAGAGCTCCTCCAGATTCTCCAGCAGCGCAAGTTTGGCGAGCCCGTCCTCACTGACCCAGAGAAAGTCGAGTGCCAACGCTTTTAGATTGGTCAACTTTGCGACGGATTCCAGGCCATCATCGTCAACGGTTGTCGCGCCACTTTCGCCATTGAGTCGAAGCGCCCGCAGATTTTCAAGTTCGGTTAGGTGCGCCAGCCCTTCGTTGGAGACGCCGCAGCCGCGCAGGTCCAGGTTACGAAGAGAGGTTAGCTTCCCAACCAATTTCAGTCCTGCATCCGTTATGGCTGTGTCGTTCAGCAGCAGCGATTGCAGTTTTGGCAAGCCACTCAGGTAGCTCAAGAGACTGTCGTCGATCTCCGCACCGCGGAAACTCACCTCAGTCACTTGTCCGTCAGAATTGAGGACAATGTCGGTTGCCATCGCTTTAAACGCGGCGACAACGGCCGCGTCGTCTGCCACGTCAGTCTGATCAGCCGCTGGCGGATCGGCGGTAGAAGCCGACCCGGTTTGGCCGGTTCCCGTGTCAGAACTGCTTGGCTTCGGTCCACTGCAACCGATCAGGCTAATCAAACTAGCCAGGATCATGACGTTTCGTACACGAGTCTGCATGACAGAAGATTCCTCAGAGGATGGTTCCAGTAGTCGCTACTTTTTCTGGCTGACGACCGGTGGGCCGTGCGAACACACACCATTGTAGCGTCCCAGGCCACAGGACGCGGCGCCCTCGTGTTTCGACACGTGGCAGGGTCGGGAGACCCTGCCACAACACCCGCGCAGTTGTGCCCCGGTCTCCCGACCGGGACACATCCCACACATCCCTGTCACAACCGAGCGCACAAGACGACCATCGCACATTCGCCTCGCCGATCAAAGTCTGGCTAAGTCTCAGGGCGATGATCGCTGAGAAAGATAGTCATCACCAGCGATGCTGCGGACAACCGACTGCTGCCATCGGTTCAGGTCGACCCTCATCCGCGCCACCCGGTCTGGCATCTTTCTCGCCAGGTCATTCGCTTCGGCGGCGTCAACTGCGAGATCGTAAAGTGTGTACTTCGCCGAACTTGGGTCGCTGGTGGGAATGCGATGCAGTTTGTATTGATTGTCGATCCAAGCGGCGTGGCCAACCAATCCTGGGTTCTTCAGGACTTCTAAAGCCGCATCGGCACGAACCTCTCGCTGGCTCGCATTGTTAGGTGGCGGTGGAAGCGGTTCACCGCTGCGCTGGGCCGCCAATTGAGCTGCCAGCATCTTCCGGCTCGCCATGCCTTGTCCGCGCGCCGGAAACGACCAGAATCCCATCGGTTTGGCGCGGTCGGTCATCTTGCCGTCGATCAGCGGGAGGATGCTGAGTCCATCTAGCGGCTGGGGCTGATTCACGGCATCGATCCCCGCGATATCAAGTAGCGTCGGAAAGATATCGACGGTGTTGCCTGGCACGGACGAGATTCTCGGTGCGCTGATCCGCATTGGCCATTCAATAATCGTTGGAACGCGAATCCCACCCTCCCACAGCGTCCCTTTGCGATCGCGGAGCCCGCCCGCAGAACCTGGTTGCTTCCGTGACAGCGGGCCCTGTGGACCGTTGTCGCTGGTGTACCACACGAGTGTATTGTCGGCGATGTCGAGTTTGCGCAGCTCTTTGCGAAGTGTGCCGATGCTACGATCCATGGCGGTGATCTCGCCATAGTAGTGCTGCAACTTGGGCGGTTGGTCCGCGTACAACTGACGATCCGCATCCAGTGCGACATGTGGGTTGTGTGGCGACCCAAACCAGACCACAGCGAAGAAGGGTTTCTTCTCTTGAGAACTTGCACGAATGAAATCGATAGCCGCCTTCATCGTTACTGCCGATCCTTCGCCTTTGGTTTGGACCACGCGACCGTTGTGGCTCATCAGGGGGTCGTTTTCATAGAAATTCGGGCTGGAAAACCACTGGTCGAACCCTGACGCGCCGGGGCAGACATCGCTGTTGGGGTTCACTGAACCCAAGTGCCACTTGCCAAAATGTCCTGTTGCGTAGCCCGCCGCGGCAAGTACTTCGGCGATGGTGATCTCTTCCGGGCGCAGCGAATGCCCCCAAGAGAAGCAGGCGAATCGATTGGGATGTCGGCCCGTAAGGACACTGCCTCGCGTTGGAGAACAGACCGGTGCGGCGGCGTAAAAGCGATCCAGCCGCAGGGCTGACGCCGCCATTTCATCCAGCACCGGCGTGATCGCAATTGACTCGCCATAGTAGCCCACATCTCCCCAGCCCTGATCATCTGCCATGCACAACACGAAGTTGGGCCGTTGGTCGGCATCGGCTGCGACGCTCAATTGCGACGAAGCAACAATCACCACAAGAAGCAACGTTGCCCTGCTAATCGATGCGGCCAATTTCTGTCTTCGGTTTGTCATTCGATTCAATCTCAGGGAGTAATTGTTAGGCCAGTTTGACAGGACGGCAGGCCAATGCTGTTACGATAGAATGTCGTGGACCGGATGATGTTCTTCAACGCCCGTCAGACGGTGGTCCAAGCCTTGATGGCGGTAACGCAGTCTCTGGTGGTTCAGGCCCAGCAGATGCAGAATTGTCGCGTTCAGGTCATGGACATGGACGCCGGTTGTATCACGATCGACGATGTTGTAGCCCCAGTCGTCCGTCTGGCCGTATGTCATGCCGCCCTTAATGCCGCCGCCTGCCAGCCAGATCGAAAAACACCGCGGATGATGATCGCGACCGAAGCTTGTCGCGTTACCACCCTGGCGATAGACGGTGCGACCAAATTCGCCGCCCCAAATAACGACCGTGTCTTTCAGCAGGCCACGCTGTTTCAGATCCAACACCAATGCCGCAGAGCCCTGATCTACTTCCTTGGCGAGCTTGGGATGACGTGTGGGGAGGCCGCTGTGATGGTCCCAGCCGCGGTGATAAATCTGCACAAACCGAACGCCGCGTTCAATCAGACGCCGTGCAAGCAAGCAGTTCGAAGCGTGCGTGCCGGGTATCTTCGCATCTTCACTGTACAGTTCAAACGTGCTTGGCGACTCACTTGAAACATCCGTCACATCCGGCACAGACATCTGCATGCGGTAAGCCATTTCGTAAGCCGCGATGCGCGTGGCGATTTCCGGGTCTCCCACCTGATCCATCTGCAGGCGATTCAATTGTGCGAGGCTGTCCAGTAGCTTGCGGCGATCGACGGCAGCGGCGCCTGTCGGGTCATTCAGGTAAAGTACGGGATCTCCCGTTGACCGCAACTTAACGCCCTGGTGATTCGACGGCAGAAAAGCGCTGCCCCAAAGACGAGCATAGAGCGGTTGAGCCTGCTGGTCGGTGTTCTTGTCGAGCAGCACGACATAGGCTGGCAGGTTTTGGCTTTCGCTCCCCAGCCCGTAACTGACCCATGCGCCCAAGCTTGGCCTGCCCGGCTGCTGGTGCCCCGTTTGAAAGAATGTGATCGCCGGGTCGTGGTTGATCGCCTCGGTGTACATCGAGCGAACGATGCAGATGTCATCCGCAATCTTGTGATGGTGGGGCAACAGGTTGCTGATCCACTGCCCGGAATTCCCGTGTTGCTTGAAAGGCATGAACGACTTGGCGACGGGCAACGACTTCTGCCTCGACGTCATCCCCGTCAGCCGTTGACCACCGCGGACGGAATCCGGCAACTCCTGGTCGTTCAGTTTCTCTAACGTCGGTTTGTAATCGAACGTGTCGATCTGCGAGGGAGCACCCGACTGGCAAAGATAAATAACACGTTTCGCCTTGGCTGGGAAATGTGGAGGCCCAACTTGTCCAGGCGAGTATCCGGGCCCGTTCCGTTCGGCCAGTGTATGGGCAGCGGATACGATGTTAGGTGTCAGCAGAGACCGCAGCGCGATGGCGCCGAGCCCCAACCGAGAACCTTGGTGAAGAAACGTGCGTCGAGTTTGGAAGTCAAACATCTTCGCCTAGCCTTTGGTGATGAATTCGCTGAGGTTGAACAAGACACGTCCCACGGTAGTCCAGACCGCTAGTTCGACAGGATCGAGTGAACTGTCTGGCGACGAATCGCCAACTTCGAGCAGCTGTTGGGCGGATTCGCGGTTGCTGTCGTAATGCGCCAGCCGCTCGGTCACGATGCCCGTTAGCACGCGCATTTCAGCGGGTGTGGGTTTACGCGCCATGCACGTTTGAAAGCCGAAAGTGATCCGCTGCCGGATTGTCGTGCCGCCTTCGGTGATCATCCGGCGACCAAGATGCCGTGCGGCTTCTACGAACTGTGGATCATGGAGCATGACGAAGGCTTGCAAAGGCGTGTTGGTGCGCGAACGTTGGACCACACAGAATTCTCGTTCCGGTGCGTCAAACACGGACATTGAGGGTGGAGGCACCGTGCGTTTCCAAAATGTGTAGAGGCTGCGCCGATAAAGTTCTTCGCCTGTATCCTGTTGATAGGTTCGCGAATAGCCAGGGCGATTGTTGATCTCCTGCCAGAGTCCAACGGGATGGTAGGGGAAAACGCTGGGGCCGCCGAACTGTTCGGATAGGAGACCGCTGGCCAGCAATGCGCTATCGCGAATGACTTCGGCATCCAGACGCAAACGCGGGCCTCGCGCCAACAATCGGTTGTCAGGGTCGCGCTGCAATCTCTCGGACGTGACGTGCGATGACTGGCAATAGGTTGCTGACATCACAATCTGCTTGAGCAGAGCCTTGACGTTCCAACCGGATTCGACGAAATCGACGGCCAGCCAGTCGAGCAGTTCGGGGTGACTCGGCCACTGGCCCTGCGAACCGAAATCGTCGACGGTCTTGACGATTCCGGTGCCAAAAAGCCGTTGCCAGAACCGATTGACCGTGACGCGGGCAGTCAAGGGATGTTCCGGCATGACCAGCCACCGTGCCAGGCCTAGCCGGTTAGCCGGTGCGCCTTTGGGCAGGGGAGGTAGGACAACCGGCGTCCCAGCTTGGACAACATCACGCGGTTTGTCGTATTCTCCGCGAAACAGTACGTGGGTGGTACGTGGCCTGGCCAACTCTTGCATCACCATCGTGGCGGGCGTCTTCGCAATCGCTTGCTGGCGTTGCTGGGCGCCTCGCAGTTCCGCAATCGCACTGCGCTGCTTCACGGTGCCGAATGTGTCGATGGCGTACTCTCGCAAGCGGAGACGCTGGGCGGCGTTCCGCTTGTCGGAAGCGATCGCAACGATCGCACTGACGTCGGCAGGAATTTCGCTCGCTGGTTGCGCTGCCAGCGATAGACGCATCCGGCCGATATGATGTTTCCCACCATAACGGTGATACATCCGCACACGAATGTTGGCCGTGGTGCCAGGCTGAACAGGTTCGGCCAAGTGGAAGGTCGCTGAGCGGTTCTCGCGTTTTGTGTTACCGTCGACCGCCCAGCCCGTGCGATCGATCTTGCCATCGATGGCCTGCGTGACGGGGTAGTTTGGTTGCGAATAGTCCGCCTCGGCCGCGGCAATCTTCTGCGGTTTGAAGTCGTCAGGCGCCTCTTTCGCGGCCGCGGTGATTTCGAGTTCGCTGAGCACAAAATTTCCGTTGCTGCCCCGCCCGGTGCCGCCACCGACAAACGACGCGTGCGTGAGCGCTTCGAGGCGAATCGCATGGATGGAGGTCTCCACTGGAAAAATCAACTCGTACATTTCGGTGGCTGCGTTCTTGCCGGTCGCCAAGATACTCTGATCGTCTTGTACGACCAGGTCTGCGCCGCCTTCGGATTGTCGCGTGGGCGGCACGACGATCTGCCACTGATCGTGGGCGTCGTTGGCAATCCGAGCGGTCCACGCGGTGAGATCCGGGCCGATGCGCTCGACCAGGCTGTCGACGCGGCGCGTCGCTTCGGCCAGTTGCGCTTCAAGTCTTGCCAACTCGTCGGAACGAAGCGGTGAACTGATTTGTAGCTTGGGCGCAAATCCGTTATTTCCTTTTTCGGGAACCTGATTGAAATATGCAAAGAACTGATAGAATTCTTTCTGCGAAACGGGATCGTACTTGTGGTCATGACAGCGGCCACACACCATGGTCAACCCCATCCAGACCGTGGATGTCGTGACGACTCGATCAATCACGTATTCCGTACGGTACTCTTCATCGATCACGCCTCCTTCGATGGTAATTGGGTGATTGCGATGAAACGCGGTTGCCAGCTTCTGCTGATCGGTGGCGTCGGGTAACAAGTCGCCGGCGATCTGTTCCATGGTGAATTGGTCGAAGGGCATGTTGGTATTGAAGGCGTTGATCACCCAGTCACGCCAGACCCACTGTTCGCGCTCGAGGTCATATTGATAGCCGTTGGTGTCGGCATACCGTGCGGCGTCGAGCCAGTAGCGGGCCCAGTGTTCGCCGAAACGGGGCGACTTGAGCAGCCGATCGACGACGGCCTCGAAGGCCGAGGGTGATTCGTCAGTGAGAAATGTGTGAACTTCCGCGGGTGTGGGTGGGAGCCCTGTGAGGTCGAGCGTGACGCGGCGAATCAATGTTTCTCGTGTGGCCCGCGGCGCGGGTTGCATTGCTTCGGCGTTCAGTCTTGCGATTACGAAATGGTCGATCGCATTCTGGACAATCGCGTCGTCCGCCACTTGGGGAGACGGTGGACGCACTGGTGGGACGAACGACCAATGCGCTGCATAGGGGGCTCCCTGTGCGATCCAGCGTTTGAACAAGTCGATTTCTTTCGAGGTCAACTCGTGACCGGAATCAGCCGGCGGCATCAGTAGATCAGGATCTTCGCTTGTGATTCGTGAAACCAATTCACTGGCATCTGGCTGGCCTGCGACAATGGCAGACTCCATGGCGGACTCTTCCACGTCAAGCCGCAATTCAGCCTTCCTCTGGTCGACGTCGGGGCCGTGGCAGGCCAGGCATTTCTGCGACAGGATCGGTCGGATCTCACGATTGAATTGGACTGGTTCCGCGGCGAGCAGTGTCGGCACGGACGCCAGGAGAAGAGCCAATCCCAACAGGTGACAACATGGAGAAGCAATCATGGCAGGATCAAACGAGGCCGGCGGACGAAACAGATCGAAGACGAGAACCGTTACTTTAACCTGGGGATACCTCTTCTGCCCACCTACCGGCAAAATCTCTTCCGGCCAAAACTGCCTGAAGAAACTGCCTCCAATTGACATGATCTGTTGTTTGACAGCCAACGATTTGTGACCTAGAGGTTTTGGGTGGACCACTCGTGTCCTGCTTATCAGCACTCAATTCACTTTTTTCTACTCTCGACAATGGCAAACCGACTGGAAAGTCGGGACGCAAAGCCATGGGTCTCTGCTAGAGATCACCAGGCCGCCGAAAGAGTCCGATCTTTATGGGGCTCTGAAATGCTAAGTACGCTTCGCTTCGAAAGTCTGGTAGCTCCCAGATTGGTACGAAACTCACGTGTCAGAAAGATGATTCCAGTCTCGTTGGTAAGTTTCAAGAGCTCTTCAGAGAGTTCTGACAGGGTGCAAGTGAACCCAATCTTGCGTGCGCTCAACTCTAGAAGCGCGCGGGCCAGCGACTCCGGTACGTCTGAGCTGTCAGTCAGGTTCTTGCGATCCACGTAGACCAGTAGAACGTGCGCGGGAGCAGTCGACACAGCAGACGTGACCCACAGGCAAGCGTCGTAGCCCATGTCGTCCAGCGCTGGAAGGGCTCCGGAGAAATCCAACAGCCAGACGATCAGCGCAATCGCTATTGCGACAAGAAGTTGCCTCGATTTCCAGCGAGGCAAGAGCTGCCTGTTCACGGCAGTGTCGCCGGGCGTCATCGCTTTGACTTTCCGAGTTGTTGGCACACGTCGGGACCGCGCAGGTCTTGAGCGCGACCGCGCCAGATGACGTCGGATTGCCAAGCATGGAAGGAAAAAGCCCCGCCAAGAGTCAGCGCAGCGGCCGCATCATGTTTGGGTCAAGCATGTTGCGGAGTGCGGTTTCTCATCATCCCCCGTTCATCATGTCGCAAGAATAGATAGCTTAAACAACACATATTGCCAAATTGCAGCAACGCAGAATTGGAATATTCGTTGCAACGTGACCACCATTTTCGCCGACGGGTACCGATCCAGATAATCGAACTAGGGCTTTCACCAAAGCGAAGCACGAGTGAGGAACTTCTGTTCTTCTCTCACGCTTTCAAATGGGCAAGAAATGCGCAGACACCAAGGTGCCTGTCCACCACGCCTATGAGCCTGAATAAGGGTAGAACAAAACAACAATGAGCGCTGCGATGCGCCAGATCAAAAGATGATCCACGAGATGGATAGGGTGGCAACGATCGCCAGTATCGCGGCGCCGGACAGCAGAGATAGTCTTAGCCACCGCCCGTCGTTTTCAACTGACGGCTGTGGCGAGTCGGCAAAGTAGCCGACCAGGTCGAAGACATCATCCATCGCCAGTTCGCAACCGATCAGATAACCGTTTTCAAATTCGTGCTGCCATCTTGATCGAGCAAGAATCTCAACCTGAGACTGTCCATCGTCATCGATCAGTGTCAGTTTGAGTCGTGAGCCGACATTGGTTGCCTGGTCCGAAGCCAGACAAAAACCTTCTGTCGACAGGTTGAGTAGCTGCACGGGGACACTGTCCTCGCTTAGCTCCCACTGCGCCAAGCCTTCGGCCGTAACGTTGTGTCGTGCCGAATCGCGACGGTCCAGCAAGCCGCGTTCGGCCAGCTCTTCCAGTACGTTTTCATCGATCCCTCTCTGGATTTCACAGCCAACATCCCACGTTCCCGTTTCTGCCTTCTCTCGAACCCAGCGAATCTGGGCAGACTCTATCAGATTCAACCCCAATTCATCATTTACAAGATGCAACTGGATGACTTCGTGAACTTCAAGCTGGGTCGGGATTGATAGCTTCAGGCCACACCGAGACATGTCGAGCAAATCTGCTGGGATCGTTTCGGGCCCAGACTCGCTGGTCCTGCAAATTGTCGCCGAATATCTTTCAGCAAACCGGTAGCGTGGGTTTCGTTGAACCCAATCTCGGTTCTTCTCCATGGTCTGGCTCAAGCGTTGTGAAGTTGTGATGGTCACAGAAGTGTAGCTTGTGACCAACGGTTGGCTTCCTCGATCTGTCGGTTCTAGAGGCCTGAGGACATTAAGGAACGTTCGGACTGTGACGAGAATGCGGACGGCGCGAGTCGATTGCCCAAAAATGTGAGTTGATTTTCGGAAATCATGGTTCCCCGTCATGAAATCCGAAGGAGATTCCGTAACCAAGAGACGATCACACCGGTTGCAGTTCGACAGCCCTTTGCCATCCGGCCATCGCGTAGAGATCACTCGCTTGGACCATCACCGAGGCAGTAAAGCACCTCGTCACGGCGTCCATCTTTGTGGTATGCGACGCGTGTGAAAATCCGACCACCGCAAATGGCAGGTGTCGCGTACACCTCGTGTCCAAGATTGTTTTCAGCAACCAGTTCAAAGCCATCGGGCTGCGCTTTATAGATGAACGTCTGGCCGCTTTCGTTGGTTGCGTAAATCAGATCGCCTACCAGTACAGGCGACGAAGTGAACGTGCCACCCAGTCGGCTCTTCCACAGCGTCTCGCCGGTGGCCGGATTCCAACACGAGGCGACGCTGGCGTCGGTGACTCCGTACAGATGGCCCTGGTGCATCACCATCGATGGCACGTAAACGCGAACTGAGTTTTCCCAGGTGATCTTTCCCGAACCATCGGCCTCTATGGCGGCAAGATGGTTTTTGGGATAGCCTCCGCTCGTAAAGATGCGTTTCCCATCAGTCACCGTCGAAGTCACGCATTCGGTGGTCGCGCCGGCGACTTCCCAGAGTTTCTTGCCGGAGACCGGATCGTAGCTGGAGACAAGATCGCAACCCGTAAACACCAGTTGATCGCGGCCCGCCACATGCAAAATGATGGGCGACGGATAGTTGGGCTTCTTTGGCCTCGCATGTTTCCAGATGATCGCTCCTGTGTCGCGACTCAATGCCGCGATGGCCCCGCCCCCCTTGTTGTCCGCCGATACAATGACCAGATCTTTATACACCGCGGGCGACGATCCGTAACCTTGGTGCGTGACATAGCCGCTAATCCGTGTCTGCCATTTCTGCTGACCGTGCAGATCGAGGGCGGTGGTGAAGACCGCACCTTGATTCACAAAGTTGACATACAGACGATGCCCGTCGCAGGCGATGGAACTGGACGCCTGCGAGGCCTTCTTGTTCTTCTCTCGTTCGAGCTTGCCGAGATGCACATCGGTCTTCCAAACCTGTTTCCCCGTAGCTCGATCAAAGCAAAGCACTGATTGAATTTGGTGTCGCTGATCGGCCGTCGGCAGATAAACGTAGTCACCGACGACGGTCGGCGAGGCATGACCGCAGCCGGGAACAGCAGCTTTCCAGATCACGTTGTTCGATTCGCTCCACATCTTTGGCGGTTTCTGGTCTTTGTTCGCGACGCCATCTCGCGTCAAGCCGCGCCACCATGGCCAGTCGGTGGATGCAACCTGAATCGCTTCAGCTCCCTGAGCGTCCCCGCACATCGCGGTAGCGTGGAAAATACCCCAGAAACCAAAAAGGAAAGCAAAGATCATTCGCAACATGGAAAACTCTTGGTAGAAAGGATTCGTTTGGTAGGCTTTATTTTCGTTACGGGAGGGCAGGGCTGTTTAGGATCGTTCGAGGAATTACTGTCCGATAGTCGCCTTTCGCGGAGCGAAAGACGACAATAAAAGACCGAACACTGCTTGGCGAAAACCCTCCCGCGTTGTGACGAAGAGGTGAGTCTAGTCGGTCAGCGCCCTGGATTCAACGAACGTGGTCCATGCCCATGCCAGCAAATGATGCCGTTTCATTTCCAGATGTTGCATCCGCCGCCGAGGACGGTTTGTTGCTGATGGGTGGCCAGTTGACCGAACCGTGGATCTTGGAAGCGTACCGTCGCGGAATTTTTCCATGGCCTATCGTTGACGAGACCGAGATGTTGCTGGCATGGTTTTCACCGGATCCACGCGCAATCCTCGAGTTGGATGGGCTGCATATTTCACGGCGTCTTGCCCGGCGTATTCGCAGTGATCAGTTTCGTGTTACCTGCAACTGCGATTTCACGAGTGTCTTGGCGGGCTGCGCCGAGCCGCGTCGAGACGATGAATTGACTTGGATTACGGACGAATTGGCCCGCGCCTACCTGCGTCTCCATCGACGTGGATTCGCGCACAGTATCGAAGTCTGGCAAGACGATCAGCTTGTGGGAGGTCTTTATGGGGTCGTGCAGGGCGGGGTCTTTTTCGGGGAGTCCATGTTCTCGCGGCAGCGCGACGCGTCCAAGGTAGCACTTGCCCATCTGGTTACGCGCCTGCGGGATCGTGGGTTCGCATTGCTCGACATCCAACAAGCAACACCACATCTGACCCGGATGGGCGCGACAGAGATCTCCCGTCATGATTACCTGCAGCGATTGGCGGCAGGTCTGAGAAAGCAGGTTCAGTTTCACGGATGAGCAGCTCGAAACAAGATCTCGGCAATCTCGTCATCCGCGCATCCGCGGGTACGGGAAAGACGTTTCAATTGGTACACCGCTACCTTGCACTGCTACACAGCGGAGCGCCGCCGGATCGCATCTTGGCGTCCACATTCACGCGGAAGGCCTCTGGCGAAATCCTCGACCGAGTGGTCGGGCGGTTGGCCTCTGCAGTCGTTGATCCTGAAACGTGCCGTGACGTTGCACGATTCATACACGACGAAGATCTGTCTCAGCAAGACTGTGCGGAGATGTTGCGACATATGCTCGGACAGCTCTATCGATTGCGAATCAGTACGCTGGACAGCCTGTTTATCCAGATGACGCGCAGTATGAGTTTGGAGTTGGGAGTGCCGCCGAACTGGCGCATTATGGACGAACGGGAAGATGCCTCACTGCGTGGCGAAGCGCTTGAGTCGCTCTTTCAACACGATTCGACCGCGGATCTTCTCACCCTGACACACCTCTTGACCAAGGGCGAAGCCAGTCGTGGGATTGGTGATCTGGTGCGCGACGCTATCAGTGATATGTACGAGCTGTTTTTAGAAACAGACGAAGCGGCGTGGCACGCGCTGCCGCGACACACGCCTTTGGATGACGGGCAGGTCGCCGGCGCGATGGAAGTGTTGCGCGAGGTCGAAGTCTCCGGAAAGAGCTTCGCAAAAGCGCGAGAAGCCGATTGCCTTCGTGCCCTGCATCAAGATTGGGAAGCGTTTGTAGGCACCGGCGTCGCCGCCAAAGTTGCTGCCAAGGAAGAGAAGTACGGCAGGCAGGTGATCCCCGAGGAGTTGGCCCAGGCCTACCGGCCACTCGTCGAGCACGCTCGGGCACTGCTGATCGGGCGAATCGCGCAGCAGACGGCCGCTTCGTATGAACTCCTGCGGTCTTTCGACGTTGAATACCAACGGATCAAACTGCAGCGTCGGGCCATGCGATTTGTAGATGTCACGTGGCGGCTGGCACATGCTGCGATGCACGCGACGGATTCTTCTGGAGCTGAAATGGGGCGGCTTGCCTTTCGTCTCGATGGACATATCGACCACGTCTTGCTCGACGAATTTCAGGATACTTCGCCTCCACAATGGCACGCCATTCGACGGATGGTCGAACGCGTGACGTCCAAAAAATCCAGCTCATTCTTCTGTGTCGGCGACGTCAAACAGGCGATCTACGGATGGCGCGGCGGTTTGGCAGAGATTTTCGACGCGGTAAGCGAACAATTGCCAAACATCGAACACCAATCGCTGAACACCAGTTTCCGTTCGTCGCAAGCGGTGATCGATTCCGTCAACCAGATCTTCACTGGCATTACGAAGCACAAAAACCTGGAACGAACCGAGCCAGCCGTCAGGACGTTCGTCCATCGGTTTGAAGAACATGAAACGGCACTGACCCAATTGCCCGGTTATGTGTGTCTATCGACGGCGCCTCAGGATGGCGATTCAGACACGAAGGAGACGATGCTGGACTTTGCCGTCAAGCGGATCGGACAACTTCACGCCGCCACGCCCACTGCATCAATCGGCGTGTTGGTCAGAACCAACGCCACGGTCGCGAAGATCATTGGCCGGTTACGCCAGCTTGATGTACTGGCCAGCGAAGAAGGCGGTAACCCTCTAACGGATGCGGCATCCGTACAGATCGTGTTGTCGTTGCTGCGGTTGACGGATCACCCAGGAAATCGAGTTGCTCGTTACCACGTCGCAACATCTCCGTTGGCAACCGCGTTGGGCTTTACCGAATTTCAGGACGAGTGTGCTACCGATCGCGTCGCACAGGAGGTGCGACACCAACTTGTCGACGAAGGATACGGACCCGCTGTTGCTCGATGGGCGCGAATCGTGGGGCAAGACCTGGACGCTCGTCAGCAGAGCCGCTTGGAACAGTTGGTCGAATTGGCTTTCGTGTACGGAGCCAGTCCGACAATTCGCACCATGGACTTCGTAGAATTCATCGAGCAAGAACGAGTTTCGGATCCAGCCTCGGCCAATGTGCGAGTGATGACGATCCATCAGGCGAAAGGGCTGGAATTCGATATCGTCGTGTTGCCCGAACTAGACGCGAATCTGACAGGCCAGGCGGCTTCGTTCGTCGTTCGGCGCTCCGAGTCGACACAACCCGCGGATCGTGTCTGCCGCTACGTTAATGAAAACACCCTACGCCTTTTTCCAAAATCTGTCCAAGAGATGTTTGCCAGGGCGACTCATCGCAGAGTCTCGGAATCGCTCTGTTTGTTATATGTCGCTGCGACGCGGGCACGGCACGAGCTATACATGCTGCTTGACCCATCGAAGTCAAACGAAAGAAAAGTGCCGCGTACGTTTGGAGGGCTTCTTCGCGCAGCGTTGGTTGGCAACGATCCGATAGCCCCGGATCAGCTCGTCTATGAACACGGGCGGGCCGACTGGTACCAGCATGCGGAAGAGCAACCGGCGGCGTCCGAAGGAGACGAGGTAGAACCGCATCTCGCGTTGCCTGACGAAATCGTACTGGGATCCGACATGGGCGGTCAGCGCCATAGCCTGTCTCGGACGAGCCCGTCGACGATGGAAGGCGGCAACCGAATTCGGTATGATCATCTCTGGCAAACGCCAAACCGTGAAGCGTTGTTGCGTGGAACGATTGTACACGCATTTTTCGAACGAATCAGATGGCTGGAGGACGGTCTGCCAGATAAGGCGACGTTGCGCGCTGTAGGGGAGCGCTTGCTGCGAACCGACGCCGCGCCGCCGCCGCTCGATCTTGAAGAACTGATCGAGCAGTTTTTCTCGGATTTGGCAAAACCCGCAGCGGTCCAGTTGCTGCAACGTGAAAGATATCTGGCGGCGTTGCACACCGTGTTGCCGGTGCTCCAGCCGCAGGAAACAGAGACGCTGGAGGTTCAGGTACACAACGAACGTCCCTTTGCGATCCGCGAGCAGAATCGAATGCTAACCGGCAACATCGATCGTCTGGTGTTTCTTTCGCGGGGCCAGTCGCTGGTAGCGGCCGAGGTAGTCGATTTCAAGACAGACGTGATTCGATTGGATTCGCAACTGGTCGAGCGTATCGATTTCTACCGCCCGCAGATCGATGCCTATCGTCGAGCTGTCGCGGCGATCACCGGACTAGCGATGGAGCGGATCGCGGCGCGTTTGCTCTTCGTCAATGCGGGCGAGGTACGGCCAATGTAAGAAAGGCCAGGGAGGGGCCAGAACGTGTCGCTGATTGCTGCGCAAGTTGCGATCGCCTGTCGCGACTCGCCTGAGTGGGCTCTGTCAAGGGCGGCGCGAGCTGGGTAAGCTATCAGGATTGTCGAAAGTCCCACGTTCATGAAAGGCAACGCTGATGCTGTGTCGAGGAGTTCGCGGAGCCACCACGGTTGAGGCCAACACTCGCGAGGCGATCCTGGAAGAGACAACCAAGCTTCTGGCGCTGATGATTCGCTTCAACGAGATCGAATCGACCGACGTGGCCAGCGTGGTATTTACCCTGACGACAGATCTAAATGCCGAATTCCCAGCGTTGGCGGCCAGACAGCTTGGTTGGCTCGACGTGCCACTACTTTGCACCAACGAAATCAACGTTGTCGGCGGGCTTCAAAAGTGTGTTCGCATTCTGATTCACTGGAATACGGATCGTGCACAGACCGATATCACACATGTCTACGTGAACGAGGCAATACGACTGCGCCCAGACAAGTCTCAACTGCCTGCAATTGACCTTGCCGAGTTGGAGAGTTGGATTGCCGAACAGATTGAAGTCTATCGCAAAGATACTCCGTGAAACATGCGACACCGAGAAAATACTTGTTTTCTAGCGGCAAACGAATGCCGTTATTCCGGTGGAATGGGGTGGAATCGAATCAAGAAAGGTTGGGCTACACGGTGAGATGTAGCCAAAGGAGACCCCGCAACCGGCGTACCGCCGTCAATCATGCTTTCGGCACTAAAGCGACAGCCGCGCCGGTTGCGGATGGATCCAATTCACCAGCCCACCCCCGAAATTCAAAGCTTGGAAGAACTCTACAAAACTCGCGATGCCACGACGACGGTATCGCATCCAGTGCGGTGGGTCCGGCGTCGCGCCAACGTAAAGCCGCAAGCTTTGGCTTCGGGAGGGGCGTAAGACTTTTTCGATGCGGTTCGTCGCTTGCGGCTAAGTACAAGAAACCCATTGGGAGTGGCGTCCGCGCGCAGGGTAACTATCCGACGCGGGGCAGGTGGCGTCCTGCCAAGAGAGTTTGACCCGATCCAGGGAACGGTTGACCTATTGCGGCAAGAGTACCGCGGCGTATTCGCCGTAACCAAGTCCTTCACCTGGGCGCTCAGCGGTCAGAAGAGAAGCCGCCACGCAACGACTCACCGCAAACGCGGCGACTCTCCAATGATCGCCCAAGAACGGCCGTAGGGCCAGCAGCTCTCTTGCCTGTGGAACGTTCCTCTCGGAAAGACCGCCTGGTGGTCGTTGCTCCCCGACTACCCGGATCGAAGCTTCTCGCACCAGAAGTTACCGGCCCTACGGCCAGGCTGTTTGTCATTGAAATCATCTGAGAAACGTTTTTGTTATGCGTCCGACAATCCAGCGATGCTGAAGTTGTTTGTCGACCATTTTCTTGAAAGGCCCGGATTCCAAGGGTATCAGCATACCAACCGAGCCACGATCGGCCGCCACAAGCGATCCTCGTGGCCCGTTTGTTGCGCCGGCGCAGCAATTTTCCGCTCCAGGGATCCCAAGCTTTTCAGAGCCCGTTTAAGGCCCTAGATCTGTTTGGCGGCTTCCGAGTCATGCGGCGGGGTGATCGTGCGGGATCGCTTTTCTGGAGCCAGCTGGCCGGCAGGACTGAACGAGTTGTGAAACGATCATGATCATTTCACTCTCAACTTCTGGTGAGAGTATGGCCCGATCACGACGGCGACGCGGCGTTTGGACAGCCAGCCAGACATCCTCGAATCTGGCTCACCATTTCTTCCATACTGAATGGTTTGACGAAGATCGCTTCTAGTAGCTCGATGTCCTCCAACATCTCGACAACTTTGATATCCTCGAAGGCGGACATGAGAATCATCGGTGTGTGAGTATAACGAACATCCTGGCGAAGGCGGCGGCAGAGTTCCATGCCTACCATCTTTGGTATCTGGTAATCCGCTATCACCAGATCGAATTGACTCTGTTGGGCCAGGTGCAATGCCTCACCCCCGTCAAATGCAACGGTCGCGGAAAACCCAGCATCTTCGAGGTTGAAACGCAGTGCATTCGCGAAAACTCTATTGTCTTCTGCCACGAGAATTCGATTCGGTTGAGTTTTCAGCGTTGTGTCCTCTCTCAAGCGGCTTGTTGCCCGCATATCGTATTTCTCAGACTAGGTTACGGTTGGCTCGATCGAGCCTTGTGACGTCTCTCACTGGTCGTCTTGTGTCGCAGGTGAATGCATCGGTGCGGAATTCGGTAGTTCTATCGATGTCACGCCATCGGGCAACCATCGCACGACTTTACAGTGGCAGGAGTGTTTCAACGAATCGGCATCTTGCGTGATGTTTGCCACGCGGGCGACCGCGCGGGCTCCATCGGGCAGATAGAGAATCACAAACTCCCCCTGGGGGCGTTTTTTGGATTGGAAGCAAATCCCGCCCAGCGACAGGTCTTGGCTCGTGGCGTTCGGTTTAGGAGGATTAGAAGGGATCTTCTGACCTTTGAGTTCCTTGAATCCAAGGATGGCAGTGTAATTCACGCGCTTATCATTTCGACGCTCAACGTCTGGTTCCAGGTTGTCTGTGGTCATTGTGAGCATACTTTCCAAAGCAGATTGCGTGCAGAATTGATAATCTACTGTCTACATAGCTTACAATGCGTCGTTGTCAATCCGGATCGCGACGGCCCCGCCATCATCTTTACTTTTGGCCATCGGGTGCCACTTTCCAATCGGGCTTTTGCTGACCTCGACAATCGACGCAACACGGTTTTTGAGCGCTTCGGCTGCCGTGCTTACCGCTGCTGTGGTCTCCTTGACAGCTTTGGCGGTTTCGACGGCAACCTCCTTGATCTTGGCGACGGCAAATACAATCTTCCGAGCCTCTTCGCGCGTGTGACCGCCAAGGATCAGCAAATTGACGCGCAGGTTTTGGAACGCGAGCGTGGTCCGCTCCACTGCGTCTGCCATCGCCCGCACATGCATCGCCACCGCTGGGGCGAATGCGGCACCAAGTTGATTCCCCAGTCCTCGCAGAGCATCGAGCGAGTTTCGTGACAAACTACAGGCGGCTATCGAGCTTGAGAAGTTCTACAATCGCACGGACAACATGACCGTGTCGCCGGGAATCACGACAAGGTATCCGTCTTTCGCCCACCGCTTGAAATCGGCTTTGCCCTGATTTGTGTGTAACCGAGACCATTTTCTCAGCATCGACGTCTGACGGCGGTAGCGCGTCAAGCAGTTCGCCTGTAGATGTGGAGTTCGGTTTGTAAGTGCCAGCGGTCATGATGCCTGGGAAACCTCCCCGCCTTTCCGTCTCCCGTTTCCGTTGGATTCAGCGTGGGGATTTTTCCCACAGAAGAATGCGTAGTATTGGGCGTAGTGCAAATCCTCATTGCCCCGAAAATACCTTGTTTTACAGAGCTAACAGCGGCTATCGCAAATAAGTTCCTGTGATCTCGAAGCCAAGGCAGGGCGTAAGGAAAAAGGCCGCCCCCGCGGGGGCGGCCTTTTCGAACGTTAGTCTCCTTATGATCGGAAACTTGTCGTATTTGAGTCAGGTCTTAGCGAC
>JASLPZ010000479.1:0-4455 GCA_030744725.1 Pirellulaceae bacterium | reverse complement strand
GCCTGCAATTCGTGTCACTTTCCTAAACTGAACGGCCAGTTGTGAGGAGCAATCCCTGTTCCGGGAGGGGCTGACCAGAAAGAGATCTTCGCTGATCGGCCACGGCGTGGCGTAGGCGCTGTCAGCCCAGCCTTCCGTTTCCGGAAAGGCCGTCTCGGGAGTAATTCGAGTGATTGGATCTTGGCCGTCCTGACCCTTGAGCGGATCCACAACGATGATCGATCCGGCGGTGTAGCTGTGATGAGCCGTTGCCGTGGCGACCACTTTCCGCGATCCGGGGATCGCTCGCGCCTCGGCAATGCTGCACGGGTTGCGTGTGTAGTTGCCATAGAAATGTTCCGGTGACGTACCGTCGGGGCGCGTTGTCCACAGACTTTGGAACAGCGTATCGTGCCGGTTGATATAATCCCAACGTGTCCAGATGATGCGGCCATCGTGCATCACACTGGGATCCCATTCGTTCGCCTCGCCAAAGGCCATCGGCCGGATGCCCGTGCCGTCCAACTCGCCTCGGTAAAGCGTGTACGTGGGACAATAGCGTCCACCGAAATGGCACCGCACGCCGCCTTGATTCCGAGTACTGACGAAGGCAAATCCACCGTCGGGCATATAGCAGGCATCCCAGTCCTCGATCAAAACCGTCGTTCGTCCATGGGAGCCATCAAAAGAGTCCTGCTCGGTGCCGGTCACTTGCCGCAACGCACCGTCGTCGAGAGCGATCTCGTAAACGAAGAAGCGGCGGCGTTGCGGACTGGCTGGCGTGTGATCGCAATATGAAAACAGTATCCGCGTTGCGTCAAATGACAGATCCGGATGCAACACCGAACCTGGCGAGAGCTTATTTTTGAGCAGCACCGTTTCCCGAGGCTTGTCTTTCCACGAATCGAGGATCACCAAGCCGTCGCCCAGACCACTGTAACGACCGAGATACTGATCTGACTGGTGATTGAACTTCGGCGGAGGACGTTTGTTGATCAGCAGACGATCAAAGTCCAACAAAGGATGCGAGAGAATGATTCGCCGCCGCAACTCACATGTTTCGTCGTAAAGCGACTTAGGGAACGCGCCGGGAGACGAGGCTACAGTTTTGATTCGCTGCTCTAACGCGGCAAGTTCCGCTGCCAGCCTTGGTTGTTCGGCACTCGTTGCCACGAAAGCCAACGTCCGGCGGGCCAATTCCAACCGCTCGGTGGTAAGTTTGAAATACTCGCCCGATTTCTCCGCTTGGAGATCGACGTTTTCCACAGCCGATACCCAGGGACTCGCGCAGGCCGAAACCGCGAACAAAAGCAACAGGTGGCGAGCATTGAGACACTTGCTACATTTCATCGCGAATCTCCATCAGATAGGCGTTCGATTACTCCAGGGCACAAGGCTGCGACATCCATGCTGTTTCTAACTTGAGTCACGTCAATTAGATCGTCGTGCTACACCAGGCAACAATCAGAGTCATTCATCGCCAACAGCTTCACAAACGACTCGAAAACCGACGTTGTACACGCGTTGGAAGCGTTGGTAGTCGATCCGGAAGCTCGAGGTGCATCGTTGAGGTCGGTCGCGCCAGGAGCCTCCGCGGACGATCTTCCGACTGTGAGATGTTGAGTTGTCCGGATTGTGGATAGATTGGTAGCTTGTGCGAGTCCACTCGCTGGCATTGCCGTGCATGTCGAACAGTCCCCAGGCGTTCGGCATGTACGTGCCCGGAGTGACGGTGAGCAAGGCACCGTCGTGGAAGCGTGCGTCTTTGGGAATCCAATCATCGTACTTGGGAGGGTTCTTGAGCGGTCTGTCGACGGTGTAGGGATCGCTGGCGAATTCCGACAGCTTGGCATCTGCCATGTTGGCAAACCGTGAGAAGTCTGTGTCGAGACCGCCGTAGTACATCGGTGTGTCCGTACCGGCCCGGCAGGCGTATTCCCACTCGGCTTCCGTCGGCAGTGAAAAACTCTGTCCAGTCCTTTTGAATAGCCAATCGCAGAAAGCCATCGCTTCGTCCCACGACACGCGAACAACGGGCTGTGACGGGTGATTGACGGGATAGCCGTGGATGCCGAACTGGTACGTGTTCTTCGATTCAACTCGGCTATCGTGAAGCGGGTTGAATTGGTTGAACTGCTGGTTCGTTACTTCCAGAGTGCCCATCCAGAAAGGCTTCGCGATCTGAACTCGTGCAGCGGGCCTTTCACCGGCAGTACCCGCCTGGTTCCCCATGACAAATTGGCCAGCTGGAATTCGAACTAGTTGCATCGTGACTCCGTCACCGAGTTCGACCGTTCGTGTAATCGGTTGGACCGTAGAAGCCTGGCGGCGTTGTGCCTCGGCGGCATCGAATGGCCAGTTGGGGCAATCGACCCTCACAACTTCTCTCGACGGCAGTGGTTCGGGAAGGACCGGTTCGATGGGTCGTCCGTCGGTTTCCGGCACAGCTTCTGGGTCGACGTCGATTCCGCCATAAAGTTTCAGCAGTTCGCGCCGCCGCTCTCGTTGGCGGCCTGGATCGTCGAGCTCTTCTCCCCAAGTGCCGTGATAGGGACAATTCATATCGATCCAAGTGATCAGCCGATCCCACGCCTCCGGGTCCAACTTGACGTTGTGATGTCCTCTCTTGAGCATCTGGATCAGTTGCGTGGTGTCGGCGTGATATTCCATCGGCTCGAGCATGTGGTAATCGCTCTCGATGCCAGGCCGCCGGACGTATCGGTGTAACTGCGCGTAGCCCACGGAGAACTTCCCAGCGTGGCTGCTGCCGTTACCTGGAGTAATCGAAGCCCAGTCCGTGATCTTTACATCGCCGCGCAGATTCGGGATGTGCGTGCCATCGGCGCGCGCTCCGCCGTCGTGACAGCTGACGCAGTACTTGTCGATCACTGGTTGGACCTCGCGGGCATAGCTAAATCCTCGCGTTGGTCCGTACCAGGATTTGATACTTGACGTAGGTCGCTGCGCCGCCAAAGTCTGATACGCCCGTGGTGCGGCATTGGGTGATGCATGGCAACCGTTACAGGACACTTTTTCTCCGGGCATGGCGGTTGCCCAGCTGCGCATCAGTTGCATGGCCTTGCCCTCTTCGTCCAGCGGCTGCATCGAGATGGGCGTATTGGCCGGGATGAGGAACTTGGCTGAGCCGTCCTCGTACACCGGCACCGTGCCGATCACTCGTTTGATATCCCACGGCCCGTCCATGCCGATCACACCCAGCAATCCACCCATGTTCTGGTAGGCAAAATGGTAGGTGAAAATTCGCAATGACTTGACTGTGCCGCGTGGAATGCCCTTGAGCCCTTCACCCTCGTAGATGTCCGAGATGTAAATGGTCGCATTCTTGCTTGTCAAATCGACTTTCTCGGTGATTTCTGGTGGTTTGGGTGTCTTTCGCAGTGGGATTGGTTCAAACAACGCGTAGTCTGGCAACTCTCTGATCAACACGATGTTGTCGAACGTGTCGACCAGGTAGATGCCCCACAGAGACTGTGGTGTCGGTTTGCACGAGACGATGAAATGCTTCTCGCTGAGCGGATAAGGATGCAGAAACTTGGGCCAGCTGCTGTTCGTCAGGCCGTCTCGGATGATCGCCTCGACTTTCTCACCGTGCCCCGGGATTCGTTGCACGGCCCCACCAGCCTCGCGGCGGCCATTGACGGGATCAAAAACAACTAGCTCGCCCATCCGCGGATTGTCGTGATGCCCACCGATGACCGAAACAACTTTGGTTGGATGTCCCGGGATCGGGCGGGTATAGAAGAAAGAATTCGGCCAGTACGAGTTGCTGCCATAGTACTCCGTCTGTTCGGTGCCGTCCGGGTTCATCCGGAACAGCAACCGCGTGTTCGAGTGCGGTGTGTCTGTGTACTCCCACCGCGTGTACAAAACGCGGCCATCGTTCATCACGGTTGGACACCAGTCATGTTCTTGATCAAAGCAGAGTTGGCGGATGCCTGTGCCATCTCCGTTCATCTGGTACAAGTTGGCCACATGCGAACTGCCGTACACACACGGAACGCCGATAAAGCAGGCGGTTGATGTGAAGATGATTTTGCCGTTGGGTAAATAGCAAGCGTCGTAGCTATCCACGTCAGGCTGATCACCAGTGAGCTGTCGCAGCCCAGAGCCGTCGACACCGACTTCGAAAATCTGCCAGCGGCCGTTGTCGCCAGGCATGGAAAACAGCGCGCGGTCGGCGTCGAAGTGCAAGTCGACATCGCCTACAAAGCGGGCGTCGGATGGCTTGAAAAGCGTTGCCAATTCACGATCGGGTTCTGCGAGCGAAAGTACGCCGATCTGGTCGTCGTAGCCCTTTTTGGGCAAACTGGAGTTGCTTTGCCAATTGCGAGGCAGGCCGAGGCTGGGCGCATTCGCAGCTCGCTTAACGAACATGAGCTGGTCGAAGTCTATCATCGGGTTGTCTAGCATCGCTTGACGGTGGAGAGCGACGAGAGCAGCTTTTGATTCCTTCAG
>JASLPZ010000478.1:0-4534 GCA_030744725.1 Pirellulaceae bacterium | reverse complement strand
CGTGTCAGTGGCGGTTTGTGGCCGGCCATTTTCTCGGGGTGGCTGGTGGGTACCGCGATGGCTTGATCGCGGGCACGGGGGATGGTCGTTAATTAACCTGGAGGGTTAGGACGATCGCACAGCGGATGCGCGGCGAGAATTAAAAACGCCTCGCTGCGAAGTTGACGCTTCGCAACGAGACTTGACCAGCAGGGAGCAGCAACTCCCCTTGGCCCCATCTCAGCGTTATCAACCGCGGCGATTGTTGCAAGGCGTTTCTTGGCGTTTTGGGCGTCGCGTCTGTCTTTTGAAGGGCTGTGAGCAGACCTTCCAGGCATGGCACCCGTTCGTCCGCTACTGCAGTTCGGCCTGCCGTGAAGCCGCTCGCCGCTGGCGGCAACGGACGGCCAACCGGCGTTACCGGGCGAGTGAGCAAGGGAAGGACCGCCGTCGAGCTCAGGCGCGGCGTTACCGAGAGCGGGTTCGCGAGCGCCAGTGCGCCGATTCCGACCCGCCCAGCAGCGACGAGGGCTATCCCCAGGCAGAAAACTCCACCGATTCTTGCTGCCGGCGACCCGGCTGTTATGAAGCGTTCGCCAAGACCGCCCGTTCGCCCTTGCAGAAGTTCTGTAGCATCAGTTGTCGTCAGGCTTTACGGCGCGTGTTGCTGCGTGAACGACGGTGGGCACAGATCCTGGGAATCGACACCACATCGATCTGGCAGAATCACGATTCCTGGTAGCTGACGGCAATCTGGTGTGACCCATATTGGTCACGCGACCCTCTCTGCTTACTTTCACGATCCGTCCGAGGACGGGTTCCAGAAGTGGAGCATGAGAAGAGGCATTCTTTCATGACGGATCGCACGCTGACCTGGCCGCAGGACGAAGTCCGACCGCTTCCCTTGGAGTGGATCGATGAACGACTACACCGCTATCGGCTGGCGCAGCCGAAAGTCGAGAAACGCATGGCGGAGTCACTGGAGCGTTACGGCCAAGTCTCGCCGGTCGTGATCTGCCTGCAAGAGGAGGAGTACGTCTTGATCGATGGATTCAAACGCTTGACCGCGGCCAGGAGCCTGAAAGGCATGACCAGCCTGCAGTCGCGGCGGATGGATGTGGATGAACAAGGTGCGAAAGCGGCGATCTACAACTTGAACCGCATCGGCCAACGTCCGCTGGAGTTGGAAGAAGCGTGGATCGTCCACGCGCTAGTTCGTGAAGACGGCCTGTCGCAAGTCGAGGCGGCCCAGTTGTTGGGGCGTCACAAGAGTTGGGTCAACCGTCGCCTGGCGATGCTGGAACGTCTTGGCGACGCGGCTCGGGAAGAACTTCGACTGGGGTTATTGACGCCTGCCGTGGCGCGACAGTTGACGCGGTTGCCGCGCGGCAACCAGAGCGGTGCCCTGCAGACGGCGCGGGAAGCGTCATTGACTTCCCGAGAGCTGTCCGGCGTGGTCGATCTGTTGCTGGCCAGCAGCACTCAAGAACAGACGTCGTTCGTCTTAAGCGACCCTCGGCAAGCGTTGCGGCAGGCCGACGACCGCTTCGTGCATCATTGGGATCCGCGGCTGAGTGTCGCGGGCAACCGTGTGGCCAAACGCTTAACGCTGTTACTGGACTGCCTGGCCAGGATGCAAACATGGCTGCGTTATCAGGGACGTGGCGAGTTGCAGGCTTGCGACCGTGAGCCCTTGGAAACCGGCTTCCGGCGTCTGGTCCAGGAATCGCGGCTGACGGCCGAAGCGAGCGAGGACTTCGTAAAGGAGCTGCATCTACCATGAAAGACGAACAACGCGACAACGAGATCGTTCATCGCTGGCAAGGTGGACAGTCTTTGCGTGGGATCGCGCGCGACCTCTCGCTGAGTCGCTGGCAGGTGTCGCGGGCGGTTCGAGAGCATCAGGCCGCGCGGGCGGAAGGCCCCGTCGATGCCTCCAACTCGGCGCTGCCGGCAGCGCCCGAATCTCGCGGCAGCAAGCTGGACGTGTTCGAGTCAACCATCGGCGAGTTGCTCAAGCGTTATCCCCAGATGACGGCCACGCGGATCTTCGAGGAATTGAAGAAGCAAGGATACCAAGGCGGCTACACGATCATCCGCGAGCGGATCAAACAGTTGCGGAGCCAGCCGAAAAAAACGCTGGTCGAGCGATTCGAGACGGCGCCGGGCGCTCAGGCACAGATGGATTGGGCCGAATATCAGATCGACTTTGCCCAGGAAGGCCGTCGCCGGGTGAATCTGTTCAGCTACGTGCTGGGCTACTCGCGACGACAGTATCTCTGCTTTACCGAGCGGCAGGACTTCGAGACCACGGTGGGCCAACACATTCTGGCCTTCCGGCACCTGCAAGGTCTGGCGACCACCTGCCTCTACGACAACATGAAGGTTGTCGTCACGCGTTGGGAAGACGAACACCCCATCTACAACACACGATTCCTGTCGTTCGCCACACACTACGGCTACCGACCGTGGGCTTGCCGCCCGCGACGCCCTCAAACGAAGGGCAAAGTCGAAAGACCTTTCCACTATGTCGAAACGAGCTTGCTCAACGGTCGCAGCTTCCGCAGTCTGGAACACTTGAACGAAGTCACGCGATGGTGGCTGGCCAATGTGGCCGACGTACGCACGCATCGCACGACGAAGAAGCGGCCCTTGGACTCGCACGCTGAGGAACTACCGCACTTGCTGCCGCTTCCCCTGCGCGACTACGACACGGCGCGGGTCGTTTATCGGGTCGTCGATGTGGAAGGCATGATCAACTATGCGAACAACCAGTACTCCGCGCCCTGGCGGTTGGTGGGTGAGGTGTTGCCGGTGCGGGTCACCGAGACGGAACTGTTCATCTACGACCGCCACATTCGACAATTGGCTCAACATCAACTGCTCGTGGGCCAGAGCGGGCAGCAACGTGTGGATCCGGCGCACCGGCCACCTCGCGATCATGGCGAGCAGGTTCTGTTGCTGCGCCAGCGATTCGCCGAACTGGGCGACGTTGCCAGCCGCTTCCTGGAAGGACTGCTGAAGAAGCAACGTTGCGGCAAACGCCAAGCCCAGCGAGTTCTGTTGTTGCTGCATGCGTATCACCGTGACGATATCGTCGCCGCGATGGATCGGGCCGTGCGTTACCACGCGTATGCGTTGTCGTCGCTGGAACGGATTCTCAGCATGCAGGCGACTCCCAAGGCGTCCTGGCAGTCAGTCAGCGAACACCAGCAGGAGTCGCTCCAGGAGTTGAGCGAAGCCGAGTCGATCGGACCGCGCTCCAGCGCCGAGTATCAATACCTGTTGTTTGAGGAGAACGACTCTGATGACCGACCCCAGGAACGACAACTCGACCCTCCGCCAGCAGATTCTCGGACACCTGGAGACACTGAAGATCCCATTGACGAGTGAGCAGGTTGACGAGATTCTGGCCGCTGCCGCCAAGACGAAGCTGTCGCACGTGCAGCTGTTGGAACGCTTTCTCGCGGCACCGGCCAATCGTCGGCGGGAGGCGAGCATCGAAAGCCGTCTGAAACGTGCGAAGTTCCGCGATGCGGCGACGCTGGAGTCGTTCGATTGGAAATTCAATGCCAAGACGATCGACCAGGTTCAGTTCCAGGAACTGGCCACGGGTGAGTTCATTCGTCGCCGCGACAACCTTGTCTTCGTCGGAGAGAGCGGTCTGGGGAAGAGCCATCTCATTCAAAGCGTGGGCCGATGTTGTTGTGCTTCAGGTTATCGCGTGCGGTATGTCACCAGCGCCAAGCTACTCGAAGAGTTGACTGCCGCCTTGGGCGACAAGACGCTTTCGGCCCGAGTCCGCTATTACAGTCGCTTTGACCTGTTGATCATTGATGAATTCGGCTTCGACAAACTCGAACGCCGTGAATACCCGGAATCGTCAAGTCTGCTGTACAAAGTGATTGACAGCCGCAGCCGCAAGGGATCGACGGCGTTAGTCACGAACATCGACTTCAAGGACTGGACCGATTACCTGGGAGATCCGCCACTGGCGATGGCGTTGCTGGATCGAGTTGTCGATGGCGCGATCATCCAACGGTTCAAGGGAAAGTCCTATCGCGCTCATCGAGCGGAACAGCAAGCTGTTCGCCACGCCAAACGCGGAACAACCAAGAACGGCGGAGCCAGCGACCGCAAGTCGTGAGCGAGCTCGACTATCGGGCAATCCGAAACCGGATCTCCATCCGTCGAGTGCTGGAGCTGCTCTGCTACCAGCCCGTCAGCCAGCGCGGTCCACAATGGCGTGGTTACTGCCCAATCTGCTCAACCGGTACTGGTGCCGAACAAGAGCGGTGCTTCTCGGTGCACATTGGCCGAAATCTCTTTCAATGTTTCCGCTGTCGGCGGTCTGGCAACCAGCTCGATCTTTGGGTTCACATCAGCGGCCTCTCGCTCCGAACGGCAGCCCTAGATCTCTGCCGACAACTCGACATCGACCCTATCACATCTGAAAACCCGCAACCACGAAACCACCACTGATCCAACCACCAATCACGCAACAGCAAGACCGGCCAAGCCGCCAAAGTGGTACGCGCCCAAACCGCCATCGACA
>JASLPZ010000477.1:0-4546 GCA_030744725.1 Pirellulaceae bacterium | reverse complement strand
GTCTGCGGGCTTTTCGCCAAGGATCACCGGCGGCTTCGGACGTTTCGGCGGCTTCATCCCAGACGCACGATACAGCCGAACCGCTTCCTCCGCACGAAGTGCGCGACCGAACACGGCGATGTCGTCCAGCTTGCCGTCAAATGTCGGGCCAGGACCGCCCTCTCCCGCGAAACAGAACCGGGACGAGAGACCGGACGGTGCCGCAATAGCGACCTCAATTTCAGAATCTGCCTGGCCGTCAAGATAAACTCGCACATCGTCATCGGTGCGCACTAAAGTGACATGGTGCCACGCTTGTGTTGCCAGCGGCGTATTGCCCGGATGCTGCAGCGATCCGGATTCAAAGACCAACGTCGCGATGCTGTTTTCATTACTGACGATCGACAGTGATTCTTGCTTTTCGGCTGTTCCTCGCGTGAAAAGAGGCCCCAGCTTGTCGCGGCTATCGGCAGGAAGGCCATTCCAGAACCAGAGCGAAACAGTGTAGTCGTCCGGCAGCGCCGCGAATTGTGATTCCAGATATCCGCCGGCAAAATAAACGCAACGATTCGCCGTCAAACCAGATGAAATGTGACTAGTATCCGGTCCAGGCAAGTAAAGCGCGACGCCACCTTTGTACTCGGCGTGAAGCTTTCCCGACGCATCCGTCGCTCGGTCGATCACCATGTCGCCGAGACGCCAGTAAGCCGCCGGTTCTGCTTCGAGCACGGAGCGAGAATACCCGTTTTGAGGATCCAGGTGTGGGCGGCGTGGCTTTCCGGACACTGACTCCAGCAGTGACAATACCGTCTCGACAATTTTCGGTTCGGCCTGTTCCTCCAGCCCCGCTGTTCGCGCCGGCCATGTCGTGTAACCGCCCAGCCGATGCTGTTCCGGAGGCGGAATGTATCCTTCGGCACCATTGGCAAGTTCCAGGTTGAAGGTGTCCGCGAGTGGGCTTTGCTGTTTCAGCTTTAGACCGGTGATTCCGTAGACTTCATTGGGCAGCGCCGTGATGGCCAGATCGCCAATACGAACGGCTTGAAGAACTAGTTCGGTTTCCGGGTTTTCGTGAATCCACCGAGCCTGTTGAGCGTACACTTCCGGGCGATTGCGAGGTGGCTGACTACCTCGCTCTGCATTGATTGGCTCGGCCCACGCGAGCCTTTCCGGAGTTGGTACACGCCGCCGCAGTTTCAGGCGTGATTCAGCCATGGCCAGCGTCAACTCTGACCGATGTTGGATCTGCTTCCAAGCGGTGAGAACTTTCCCAGCGATTCCCTCGGCGTACTGCTGACGGCGGATGCCACGGCGCGGCGCGGCGTAGTTCATCCAATGCAGATCTCCGCTGGTTCCCTGAGACATGATGCCGACGAACTCGCTGACAGGTTCTCCTTCTCCGCTTGCTTCAGTAATCCTCGATTCCAACAGCCCGGCGACCTCACCAAAGTAATCGGCTGAAAAGCCTGAACTGCCGCCGAAGTAGTGCATCGAGAAATTCGCCATGATGCATAGCGGAGTATCGTCCTTTGCTGAAACGACGCTCAATATGAACAGCTGTGGATCAATTGGCCCGGCAGGGCTGACGTAACTGGGGTTCTGGTATCCCGGGTGCATCATCGCTCGCACCGTGCTCTGCCCGAACGGATCGGTCCCCATGCGATCACTGCGAGTGATCCAGCGGCGACAATTCGTGTCCCCAGACGCATCAACCGACGTCCAGCCGACCTTCGCCGGTTGCAGATTCTGATGCGCCGCCACGATCCCTTCGACCACTCGCGGCACGACAAAGCCCGTGTAAGGCTCATCACGACCAGTACCGAGACAAAACGACATGACCGACGGCGCGGAATGTGTGTGAGTCGCACTGATTAGAATACGACTGGCCGGCAGCCCAATCCGATTCGACACCTCCGCTTTGATAGCGTCGCAGATGTCCGTCGGATACATGCACGAATCCACAATGGCGATTGCCACCGTTTCATTGCCATCTGCCAGTACCAGACACCGAGCATACAAGTGATCGTCAACGCGATCCGGCACCGCCTGCAGAAACCCACCATTTCGAATCGCCGGCAGAGTCCTGGGGGAGATGTTCACAGACGCCGCACCAGCCTGCAAAAGACCATCTGCAGCCCGCGACAGACCAGTCGCCGATACGTAATATAACAACACTGTGAAAAGGAGATATTTCATGATATTCACCAATAAGGTTGATCGTACCGTGTGTAACAAAGGCGTTTGGTCATTTGGAATACAAGTTCACCTGTAACAGTTTTGGTCTCAAACCGAAGCAAAGCCTCCCGGCTTCCGTCACGTACATACTGCGTGCTTTACCAATTGAGGGGTTAATTGATAGCGATCAGTTCAACCCCAGAGCGCGGCGACCAGCTTTAGTCATCCGCCCAATCGACCAGGGTGGGTTCCATGCCAACGAGACAACGACGGACCTTACACCGGGCACACTCATCAGCCGCTCTTGAATTCCTTCATTGACCCGTCCGCCTCCTTGTGTGACAAGGAACTCGTGTACGGGACGGCCACGGTGAGGCATCGTCACGGTGACGTGGGCCACTCCGGCCCGGTACCGGAGATCATACACATAACCAAGATCGACAACGTTAGCGTCGGCTCCGTAAAGCTGATCGTCGCGGACTTCACGCAGTGCTTTCCACATGACTAGCTTTGGTCCGGCTGTTTCCGGTGTCTCGCCAGGCCGCGCCAACTGCCCGACGGCCGCAGCGTTGGCTGGCGGCATAAACATATCAACGCTCAGCTCGGCCGGATTCAACCAACGATGTCGGTCACGCTCGACTACCGCAGCCGCGTCATTCTTCCAAGGCAATAGCAGATACGCGTTGCGCTGTTGAAATTTGCTGCCCGCCATCAGTTTGGTCCGCTCGGCAGGGTACCGAGACCACAATTGTCCATGCCCTTCATACTGCAGCGTGGGTGCTCCTCCATGACTGATCTGATCGCGGCCGGTTACCTTGTGTTCAAGCCACAGCGCAACGAACGCGTCAAGACTCGTGTCATTCGCAAAGCCGACTCCCCAGAGGTTCTTTTGATGCTCCGGCGGAACGGGTCCTTCGTGCAGTTTTCCAGATGCGTCGATCCATAGCGACTTGGTAAACGAGTAGCCAGAAAATACCCATTCGTCATCACGCATTGCCTCAATTCGAAAATCGACAATTGCCTCCATAGTCGATTCCTTAAAAAAGGTAGGCATGCCAGCCCAAAACGAATAGGTGACGTCGATGTGCATACGAGAGGGGCTGATGACGGGATGGATCGGGCTGCGAGGGAATCCCCATCGGCGCACGCGTGTGCAGATGGGGCCGCGGACTACCTCGAAATTGCGGCAGTGATCCCAGTCCTTCATTCGAAGCTTTTGATATCCCCCCTCTTCGACATAGTCGTGTGCCCAATCGATCGTCGGTGGCTCTCCGTGGCCCTTACCGCCGGCATACAGTTCCAGGCCGTGCTGACGTTTGGATGTGATCCGTTCCAGCTGTCCCATCTGATGTGATAGCTGGGCGACGAAGTATTCGTTTTCGATATCGAGTTTCCACTTTTCGCCGCGGACTTGCAGATCGGTGGTGTAGTTCGGCAACTCGGCCAACGGATTACCATAGAAGATCAGATAGGTTGCGTTACTGTGTTGATCGATGTCGGCCAGAAAGGCTAGCCGGCAAACTCTTTGTTCCTTTCGCCAACCATCGTTCAACACCTGGGACGGAATCTCGGCAAGCGCAGACATCTTCCTTTCCACTCGAGCGACACGAATCTCACGATAGGGATCTGTTATGTCATCGCCGTGAAAACCGACGAGCAGTTCGACCGGTTCTCGCCGCCGCTCGATGCCAACCGTCTCGAAAAGCTGTACCGACTTGCAGTACTGCCAGCCCTCCGCCCAATCCGCCCATGCTTTCGGTAGCTCGCTCACTTTCACGAAGTCGTCCGGACCGGGCTTCGTTTGCTCGCTTTGAACGAGGGTCTGACGATCGTATTGGACTGAGTCTTTGATCGAGTCGGCAAGCGATTCTACCAGGTCCAAACGATCTGCCTGGTAGGCGCGGCGCAACAGCGTCACTTTTTCCTCAATCGACTCCGTACGACTTCTTCGGGGAACATTTGGAACTGGCATGGCGACCTTCTTTCAGTTGCGTGTCTGTTTGTCCGCTTAAGCAGTGTTCGATCTTATATTGTCGTCTTTCGCTCCGCGAAATCACGTTCCTTTCGCGCCGCGAAAGGCGACTATCAGACAGCGATTCCTCGAACGATCCTTAGAACTACCTTACATCATAGTCCATGTACGATTCTCCCGCATTCGGTGCAGATAGCGACAGCATCGTCGACCGGCTCGAGTTTGACCAGATCGTAGCAAACTTCAAGGGGCCCCAGACCCGCAAGTTGCTAGATCAGTTTTGCTAGTCACGGTGGCACTGTACAATGTGACATATTCGCCGACTCAAACAGGACACCCGCCGATGAAGATTTCAGTCACCGACCCCATCTCGCCAGCAATTGAACGAACCAAGTTCGTTTTGTTTCGACCATTCGATAT
>JASLPZ010000476.1:0-4569 GCA_030744725.1 Pirellulaceae bacterium | reverse complement strand
CTGATCCAACCACCAATCACGCAACAGCAAGACCGGCCAAGCCGCCAAAGTGGTACGCGCCCAAACCGCCATCGACAACGGTCGAATGGTGGGCAGGTCAGGAGACCAGCCCACAACCTGGGGAGACCAACCCACAACCTGTAGATCCAAACTCTTGAAGCGAGAAAAATCACAGCTAACCAAGAATCCCTTTGACAACCTGCGACGGTTCGACACCAGTCAATCGGTGATCCAGGCCCTGAAACGGAAAGGTCAGCTTCTTGTGGTCGACACCAAGCTGGTGGAGGATGGTCGCGTGCAGGTCCCGAACGGCTACCGGATCCTGAACAACGTTGTAGCTGAATTCGTCTGTTTGGCCGTAGCTGATCCCACCCTTGATGCCGCCGCCCGCCATCCACGCAGAAAAACAGCGCGGATGATGATCCCGGCCGTAGTCGTCGCGTTCCAGTTTTCCCTGGCAGTAGACGGTACGGCCGAATTCACCGGCAAGGATGACGATGGTGTCGTCCAGCAAACCGTGCTGTTTTAAGTCCCTCAGCAACGCCGCTGAGGGTTGATCGATGTCGAAACACTGACCCCGCAACTGCTGTGGCAAAATGGTGTGGTGATCCCACCCCCGGTGAAAGATCTGGACGAAGCGCACACCTCGTTCCACCATCCGCCGGGCGAGCAGACAGTTACGGGCGAACGATCCGTTCTTGTGAACTTCCGGTCCATACAGATCGACAACGTGTTGGGGTTCTCCCGAGACGTCCGCCAACTCCGGAACAGAAGCCTGCATACGAAAGGCCATTTCCTGTTGCGTAATAGTGGTCTGAATCTCGGGATCGCCGATTTCGGAAAAATGCTTTTGGTTCAACTGGCCGAGGGTGTCGAGCATCCGGCGGCGGACGTGACTATCGACACCATTAGGATTTGAGAGGAAGAGGACCGGGTCTCCTGAAGTTTGAAACGCTGCGCCCTGATGCTTGGACGGCAGAAAGCCGCTTCCCCACAAGCGGCTATAGAGGGCTTGGACGTTTCGCGTGCCGCCCGTCCAGTACGCCGATGTGAGGACGACGAAATCAGGCAAGTCGCGATTCATCGAACCCAGCCCGTAGCTCAACCATGCTCCCATGCTTGCTTTGCCCGGGATTTCGGAGCCCGTGCAGATGAACGTCTTGGCGGGATCATGGTTGATCGCGTTGGTATGCATCGAATTGATGATGCAAAGATCATCCGCCATCTCGGACAGATGGGGAAAAAGCTCGCACATCCAGATGCCGTTTTGCCCCTTGCGATCGAATTTGAACATGGACGGCGCAACCAACTGCGTCTTACCTTTTGTCATCGCCGTCACACGCTGCCCCATGCTGACGCTATCGGGCAGCGGTTGTTTGAACAGCTTGCCGAGTTGTGGCTTGTAGTCGAACAGATCGATCTGACTTGGCGCACCCGCCATGAACAGAAAGATGACGTGCTTGGCACGCGGAGTATGATGACGAGCCGTCTGCGCCGCGCCGTTTTGAGGGAGTAGCGAGGCCAATGCAGTAACGCCCAGGCCCATGCCCGAGGTCTTCAAGAACTGTCGCCGAGCCTGCAGGCGATTCTGCTGTTCGAGGATATCTCGCATGGTAACTAGCCTCGCGTCTTTGTGATGTCGAGATTGTTGATCGTGCTGACTAGCATCGTCCACGCAGCCAGTTCCACCGTCGAAACTCCTTCGTGCAACTCGACGCCTTCACACAGTTGGTCGGCCAGATTCGAGTTGTCGCGGTAGATCGACGTCAGGTCTTCGACCATCTTAAGAAAACTCTGGCTTTCGCCGGCATCTGGCAGTTTTGAGGTGATGGTCTCGTAGATAATCGCCAATCGACCTGCGGGACTCAGCGCTCGGTCCGCGATTGTCTCGTGGGCCAGGTGGCGGGCTGCCTTCAAATACTCCAGTTCGTTCATCAACAGCAGCGCTTGGAGCGGAGTGTTGGTACGTTCTCGGCGAGCGATACACGATTCCCTGGACGGTGCGTTCAGAATGGTCATTTGTGGCGGCGGCATGCCTCGCTTCCAAAACGTATAGAGACTACGACGGTAGATCTTCTCGCCAGTGTCGGATTCGTAAACGCGAGGATACGAGCTGGGCATACTAACCGCCTTCCACAGACCCGCCGGCTGCGGCGGCTTTACGCTCTTGCCATACAAGTCGTAGTTCAACAGGCCGCTTGTCGCCAGCAATTGATCGCGAATCATCTCGGAATCCATACGAAAACGCGAACCGCGCGACAGCAGGCGATTCTCTGGATCGCTTTCAAATTCGTCAAGCGTCGCCTCGGATTCCTGCTGATACGTTTCGGACATCACGATCTGCTTTAGCAGCGCTTTGACGTCCCACTCCGACTCGATCAACGAGGCAGCGAGGTGGTCGAGAAGATCGGGATGGCTAGGCCAATCGCCCTGGGCGCCGAAGTCTTCCGCCGTCTTCACGATGCCGACCCCGAACAGCTGCTGCCAGAACCGGTTGACAACCACCCGCGCGGTCAACGGGTTCTCGGCAGAAACAAACCACTCGGCCAAATCCATGCGGGACTTTATCCCATCCTTCTTCTTCATCGGTGGTAAGAAAGCCGGCGAATCGCGGACGACTTGTTCACCGGGATTGTCATATGCGCCGCGAATCAAGATGTGGGCGGGCCGTCTGTCAGCTTTCTCTTTCATGACCATCGCCACTGGGATCGTGGCCACGAAAGTTTGCTTCTCGCCCCGGACTTTCTTGAGTTCCTGTTTCGCCTGCGCCAACGCTTCATCGAGCGTCTTCTTTTGCGCTTCGTCGCCCGCCTCTTTGACTTGCTGTTCGATCCGCGGAATCTCTTTCGTCAGATCGTCGATCCGATGCTGGAGCTCTTCCAGCTTCGCCTGCTCCGTCTCGCTTGCCAGGCTGACATACGGAGGTTGCAGACCTCGCTGAAAGTCCGTTCCTTGCCTGCCACCGGTTTCCGGCGTACCGTCCAGGTTGTTAAAGAAGGCGAAGAGCTGGTAAAAGTCTTTCATTGTGATCGGATCATACTTGTGGTCATGACACGCGGCGCACTGCACCGTCAGACCCATGAACGCAGTGCCCACTGCCGTGATGCGATCGATGACGTTGCGCGTGAAGCTCTCTTCCGGAAGCGCCGTCCCACGGTCGATGATCAGGTGCAGCCGGTTGAAACCGGACGCGATGAACTGGTCGTGTGTCGGTTTGGGATAGAGGTCGCCCGCGAGTTGGTACTTGACGAATTCGTCATATGGTAGGTTTCCATTGAACGCCCGGATCACCCAGTCCCGGTATGGTGTCATCTCGCGGTAATGGTCATGGTGAATACCGTTGGTGTCTGCGAAACGCACAAGGTCCAGCCAGTACTTGGTCATGTGCTCGCCATACTGTGGCTTGTTCAGCACACGATCCACAATTCGTTCGTAAGAATCCGCGGAGGTATCGGACAGAAAGCTGCGAATCTCCTCGCGCGTTGGCGGTAGTCCGGTTAGATCCAAGCTCAGCCGCCGAATCAAGGTACGCCGGTCCGCTCTTGGTTTCGGTGCCAGCCCTTGCGACTCGAGCCGGCGCAGAACGAAGCGATCGATCGGCCGCTGGCTCCATTGTTCGTTCTGGACTGCGGGCGGGTCGGGCATTCGCGGTGGCACAAACGCCCAGAAGTCTGCATACTCGGCGCCTTCTTCAATCCATCGCTTGATGATCGCCTTTTCGTCGGCAGTCAGTGGTTGTTTGGAGGAATCCGGCGGCGGCATCACATCATCATCTTCCGTCGTGATCCTGTACCACAGCGCGCTGTCTTCGATCGATCCTGGCTTGATGGCTCGTGACTCATCGAGCGTGCGATAGGCTCCCTCAGGCCCATTCGCCTGATCCAGGCGCAGATCCGCTTCTCGATCATTCTCGGCGGGTCCGTGACATTGAAAACACCGGTCCGACAGGATCGGACGGACATCTCGGTTGAAATTGACTGTCTGCTCGGCCACGCAGATAACCGGCACAGCCAAAATGCCGATCGCGATAAGAAGTACCTTCACGTCCCCACCCACCTCAAGTGCGATTTAGGATCGGTAATATCAAATTTGCTGTATGCTTATGTATGCTTACCTTACGCTCTGGCTGCCCAAGTTTCCAGCGCCCGCGAACTGGCTTGCGCTTTGTCAAAGCATGATTGGGGGTCGGTGATTCAGTGGAGTGAGCTTCCAGCTGGCGATTCATCAACGCCAAACCCGAGGCAAGCAACATGCTTACCCCACTTTCTAGCTTTGACAAGGCAGTAGGCATTGGTGTTGATACAAATGCACGGTTTGCCTTCTTCACATCATCTCTCCCTTGGCTTGTGGGAGAGGGATAGGACAAATGAACAGGAGGACACAGAGGAAACAGAGACGGCAGAATCGAGAACTCTGCTTCCTCTGCGTCCTCCTGTTCAAAATCTGCATCCAGCCAAGAGTACGGGTATTTGGATTGCGAGACAAAGCCTAATTGGACAGCGCCAGTTTCATCGTTAAGTAGTTGCTGAAATTGGCCTTCCATCAACAGAGAGAAATAGGCGATCCTCC
>JASLPZ010000475.1:0-4572 GCA_030744725.1 Pirellulaceae bacterium | reverse complement strand
GAATAGTCTCAGCCAGACACGACAAATATAAGGACGTGCAGATATGAAACAGGTGATGGTCGTGACGACCCCTGAAGTTTCGGGCAAGCGCATCGGGAAAACACTCGGACTCGTCCGCGGCAACACGATCCGGGCGCGGCACATTGGCAAGGACATCATGGCCGTGTTGCGTCACATCGTCGGCGGCGAGATTCATGAATACGCCAAGCTGTTGGCTGAAAGCCGCGAGCAGGCGTTGGATCGAATGGTGGCCGAGGCCGAGGAACTGGGTGCCAATGCGATCGTCGGCGTCCGTGTCACGACGTCAGTTGTGATGAATGGCGCTGCGGAGATGTTGGCGTACGGCACCGCGGTGGTTCTTGAGGAGATAACAACCGGCGCGGGAAGCAACAACGCCTGATCCCTGGTGCGTCAATAGTTGTGGCTGTTCGCTCCACAAACTTGGCGTTATGTTTGCGGAGCGAACAACGACTATGCGACAGTTGGTGATCGGGCGCACCAAAAAGCTCACCGCTGGAGGATGCAATGCGACAGTTCGTGCTAATCACTGTGACGATTCTGATGACCAGCTTTCGGCCCGTTCTTGCCGAACCGCCGAACCCTACTCCCGATGACTTGGGCGTGGCGGCAAATCAGTTCATCGACCAACTGGTTGGAGGGGAATTCGAAAAAGGAACCGAGCGTTTTGATGAGGCAATGACAAAGGCCATGTCACCGACACGACTGAGGCAGACCTGGATAAGTTTGTTGCTAACATGTGGGGCACTCGAAAGTCGAGGCACGACATACCGCGCGAAAATCGCGGCGTACGATGTTGTCTACGTGCCGTGCCAATTCAAGCTCAAATCGCTGGAGATCAAGGTCGTTTTCGACCGAGAGAAAGCGATTGCCGGGCTGGCCTTTGTGCCACCAAAAGCCGAACGCGAGTACAAGCTGCCCTCATATGTCGACAAGAAGGCCTTTCGTGAATCTGATATATCCGTTGGCGATGACCCGTGGAAACTACCCGGCACACTAGCCCTTCCCAACGGCAAGGGCCCTTTCCCCGCTGTGGTGCTCGTTCATGGTTCGGGGCCGAACGACCGAGACGAAACCGTCGGGGCGAACAAACCTTTCAAGGACTTGGGCATGGGCCTGGCGGCCAACGGTGTCGTCACACTTCGTTACGACAAACGAACCAAAGTCCATGGTGTCAAGATGGTACTGTCAAAGAACCCGTTGACGGTCAAGCAAGAGACAGTTGACGATGTGATTGAGGCGGTGCGACTTTTGAAGGAGAACGCGATCGTCGATGCGAAGCGCATTTTCGTCTTGGGGCACAGCCTGGGCGGGTATCTGGTTCCCCGGATTGCCGCTCGTGATGCGGAATCTCTGGTCGCCGGCTACGTCGTGTTAGCCGGCAGCACGCGACCAACTGAAGATCTCATGTGGGAGCAAACCAACTACATTCTGAAACTGGACGGGACGCTTTCCGATGCCGACCAGGAACGCCTGGACACGTTGAAACAACAAATCGACAAGATCAAAAGTGCCGGACTTGCCGATGAGTCGCCCGCGACCTCAATCCTCGGTGCGACTTCGCCGTATTGGCTCGACCTACGCGGTTATGAACCTGCACGGCAAGCGACGAAGATCATGCGCCCAATGATCATCCTTCAGGGCGAGCGTGATTATCAGGTCACAATGGTGGATTTTCAGAATTGGAAAGATGCACTCTCGTCGCGCGACGATGTTCAATTCAAGAATTATCCCGACTTGAATCATCTCTTCATCAGCGGACATGGTAAGAGCACGCCAAGCGAGTACGCTTTGCGCGGCAACGTGTCCAAGCTGGTTGTCGATGACATTCTTAACTGGATTAACCTGCGCTGACCGACTTCCCCTCGAACAAACGGTTGAACGTCCTTCGCCTAAAGTTTCTTCTTGGCCCCAGTTCCAAAAGGGTTCTCGTGAGGCGCCAACTCGTATCCCAAACACGGTGGAATGTGAGCGTCGTTGTTGCGGCCGACCATTCGCCACGTGGAGTGGAATCGACGGGCAATCTCGTCGGTAAAGATCACCGGTGCCATGAACCGACGATCCTTGCCTCCGTTCAAGTTGAAATGAATGTGACTCTTCTGCGCCAGTTCTTGGTTTGCTGGGAGATACATGCGAGCAATGACGTCACCTTTCTTCACTCGATCGCCGCGCTTCACCAGAATGAACGGCTCATAAAACGTGTCGTCACCGGGATCAACAAAGGGCTCGATGCTGTAGTGGAAGTCCACGGCGTTTCCATTTGCGCCGGCAAACGTCAGGCCAATTCCGTAACGACGATTTGCAACTCGGCGATCGAGTGCGGGCTCAAACATTTCGCGCAATCGGAAGTAGAAGTCGATCCGCGAGATAACACCATCAGCGACAGCATAGATAGCCGGAAACTGCTCTACTTGGCTCACCGGTATCGGTTCGTTCGGTAGCTTAAAGTACACATGCCCACCAGTGTGCGGTCTCTCGGCATTCTCACCTCGATACGGATGGCCGGTGCGAATGACATCCAAGTCGACAATGAACCGATCGGATTTGTTTGTCGCAAATGAGACGATGTCCGGCAAGTTCGCCAGTGCCTGCGCCCGCTGTTTACCTGAAATGCTAACCGCGCGTTTGGGCGGCGGTGATGCCGGTGCTGTAAGCAAATGCTTGGCGATGCGTTTGGAGATCCCCTCGGGCTTTGCGCTCTCACTGTTTGCCAGGACCACAATCGTGTGATCACTTTCGGGGTAGTACGCGAGATGGCTACGAAACCCATTGATCCCTCCGCCATGCCCGATTGTCCTGCGCCCCTCTGATTGGCCAATAAACAGGCCCAATCCGTATGCGATGGCCTTGTCGTTGCCCAGTACACCCCGGGTCGTCATCTTCTGATAGGACTCCTTGGATAGAACTCGATAATCCACGAGCGCACGTTGCCACTTGATCAGGTCTTTGACGGTGGAGGCGATCGCGCCGGCCGAGAACGGTTGCGTCATGCTAAGAAAGGGTGCGTGCTCAAGGTCTCCCCGAACGCGGCGATAGCCTCGTGCGCGGCCTGGAATGATGTGGCGTACTCTGTCGTAGTATGTTTGTTCCAAGCCAAGTGGCGTGAAGACGCATTCCTGCAAGTACTGCTCGTACGACTTCTCTGCGGCTGTTTCCAGTATGACGCCCAGCAGGTAATAACCGGAGTTACAGTATTGGAATTGCTCACCCGGCTTGAAGTGAAACGGCAACTCCTTGAATCGTCCGATCATCTCGTCGTGAGACACGTCGTTGCGCATGAGAAGGCGGTACGACGGCAGATCAGTGAAGCTCTGAATCCCAGAAGTGTGTTGCAGCAGATTCCGTATGGTGACCGCATGTTCCTGCGTTGGATAATCTGGGAGGTACTTGGTAATTCGGTCATCCAGTGCGATCTTCTCTTGTTCCGCGAGCTGAAGAATAGCAGCTGCGGTAAACTGCTTGGTAATCGACCCGATCCGGTAGACCGTCGTCGCCGTTGCCGGCACTTTGGTTTCCAGTGCGGCGAAGCCGAAACCGTCGGCAAGCAGAATATCGTCTCCGCGAGCGATGCCGATACTCACACCGACAGCACGATTTGCCTCGATGGCCTCGTTGGCGATCGCCCTAACGGCGCCTGCTAAGTCCGTGGGAGGTGCCGACCAAAGTTCGGTCGTCGAAAGCGACAAACAGATCAGGACCGTGTTGGTCAGGATCGTGTTGACGATAGGTACGAACCGTGTTGTTTGCATCTTGCTGTGTCTCCCGCCAAAGGTGGACAAGGAATAACACTCAAAGGGGCGGCTAAGTATCGCTTAGTCAAGTTCCTTGATTGCGATGTTTCGGAATTGAACCAGCGCCGGTGGGCTTCGCCAGTTTCCTTCCTTGTCCTTTCCGCCGTGATGCTGCAAGGCGATCCGACCTCGGCTCGGAATGCCGGGCAGCTGTGCATCCTTAAGAACTTGTTGGCCGTTCAGTTTTACCGACAGGCGATCTTCTCGCATGGTTAACTCGAACGTGTTCCACTGACCGATATTGTTGTCCGCGTTAGTCTTTGGTGTAACTCCGGCCCGGACTTCAGGTGTCATTGATTGGTCCATTCGATATCCATACACCTCGCCCGATCCAATCGGCCAACACCAGATATTCACCTGTGACTTTCCTACGCCACGCAGAAAGATCCCTGAATCGGAATCGGGAACTGAGGTTCGAATCGCTTTCCCATCCGCTCCCAACTTGTGCGTCCCGTCTGGCATAACAATAGGAACACGAGGATTGATGTACGGTGTGTCCTTGATGCGCCAATCGACCAACAGGACGAAATTGCCATACTCCTTCTCGCTCCACAGGTTCTTGTCCTCGGGTGCCTCGCTCGACGCGTCATAGTCGATCACACCCTTGATGATTTTCCAATGACCGTTGTCGCCTTCAGGAACTTTCCATCCGGCAAAGGACTTGCCGTCAAACAGCGATACGAAACCATCAGGTGTTTCGGCATGGAGCAGTGGAGACGCGTGAAATGCCAGGGCGACGACGATGAGCAACAAATGGCGATAC
>JASLPZ010000474.1:0-4574 GCA_030744725.1 Pirellulaceae bacterium | reverse complement strand
GCAACAGTGAAACAAAACTGCCCTCCAAAAACTAGCTCAGTTCACCAGGAAATGCCAACTTTGGCGCGGCCTAGAGTCACTCTGAGAACGGCTCGTTGAGGGGTAGTGGTTGGACGCAGAATAGCTGTCGGATTTGCCTGGGATGCCTGCAATTAAGGGCGTCGAGAGACAAAATTCACTTGTGGCGTGGCTGTCGACGACCTCGGACCTTAGCCCCCGCTCCAATCACAATGACGCCACTCGATTCGTACGTTTCGATTGACGCACGCCCGGTATTTGTTGCGCAGCGTGCCCATCCAGTTTTCGAGCCATGTAAGAAAAACCACACCATGCTGCGATGCGACGAGGCGCCGTTTGGCGGCCAGCTCTTCGTCAGAAGACGGACGTTCGCTTCCTCGCATCTTTCCGCGTGACAAATCTTTTACAAACAAGTGACATCAATCTGACCACCCGCTCGGTCCAACACGGTCTAATGCACTATGCAAGGGGTCTGTTGATTTAGTCGATTGGAACTTGGTCTCCACCGGCACACGGCCGATGGAGAAATTGAATCGACAGACCTCAAGCGCGGGCGTTTTCTCCTCCATGAAAGGGATTTGCCATGAAAAGTTTTTTGACCGTTTTCTCGGTTTTGCTCGTTTGGACGTTCGTCGCTCCGGTCGCGACGGCGAAGCAGGTTCGCTTGGAAGTGTCTCTGGACAAGCCGACGCTGTTGGCAGAAAAGAAACAAACCACTTTTGTCAAAGTCGGCTTGACCGGATTCAAGACGGACAGCAGCAAGGAGCGCTCGCCTGTCAACGTGGCCATCGTGCTCGACAAATCCGGTTCGATGCAGGGACAGAAGATCGCCAAAGCGAAGGAAGCGGCGATCGCGGCGATCGAACGCTTGAACGAGAACGACATTGTCTCCGTGGTGGCTTACGATTCGACGGTCACGGTGGTCGTACCAGCCACGAAATTGACCGACAAGCGGTCATTGATTGAGAGAGTTCGCCGCATCGCTGCAGGCGGTTCGACGGCACTATTCGCGGGTGTCAGCAAAGGCGCCGCAGAGATTCGCAAGTTCGCTGAAAAGGAACGCGTCAATCGCGTGATCCTGCTTTCCGATGGCCTAGCCAATGTAGGCCCGAAATCACCGAGCGAACTGGGAGCCCTCGGCGCTTCGCTGATGAAGGAGAGCATCGCCGTTTCGACCATGGGTCTGGGGTTGGATTACAACGAAGATCTGATGACGAAGCTGGCGCAGAAGAGTGGCGGCAATCACGTCTTTATCGAAGAGGCTGACCAATTGGTGCAGGTATTTAACTACGAATTCAACGACGTGCTCTCGGTGGTGGCCCAGGAAGTGGCGATCGACATTCGCACCGCCCAAGGCGTCCGTCCGGTTCGCGTGCTGAATTTGGCCAACGAAATCAACGGGCAGACGGTCATCGTCTCTATGAACCAACTCTACAGTGAACAGGAGAAATACGTCCTGTTGGAAGTCGAGGTACCAGCCAGCAAGGCGGGTCAGTCGCGGGAAATCGCCGAGGTCAAGGTTTCCTACGCGAATATGCTGACTCACACCACCGACCGACTGAGCAGCAGTGTGAGTGCCAACTTCAGCGATTCGGTAGCTGTCGTCGAAAAGAACATCAACGTCCTAGTCTGCACGGATTGCGTTCTGCAGCTTGCCAACGAACAGAACATCCTGGCGACCGCGCTGCGCGATCGCGGCGACGTAGAGGGCGCTCGACGCATTCTTCTGGTCAACAGCAGGTTTTTGAAGGAGAATGCCGCGAAGTACAAATCGAATATTTTGCTTGTTCGCGGCAAAGACAACAAAGTGCAAGCGTCGAACTTGGATACCGTCAAGTGGGCCAAGAACCGCAAGATGATGCGGCAACTACAGAACAACGATGCCATACAGCAAGCCTATGACGGCAAGAAGCGCTGAACCTTGGTTACACAATTCGTAAACGAAGTCGCCGAGACTTCAAGACGGAATTCACGACGATCGCGTGTCGAAAAAGCAGTTTATCGTTTTGTCGCTGATTGTCTGCCTGCCGCTGGCTTCGCTGGCATGGCTGGGCGCACGACTTGCGCGCAATGAACGAGCGATGATGCGGCAAAAGCTGCGCGAGCTGTTGACCGCACAGTTGAAAGACACCGATCAAGTCATCGGTGGATTCTTTGCACTACAACGGCGGGACCTGTTGCAGCTGACTGAACGGACAAACTTCGACACCGAGCAGTTGCGGGCCGTCGTCCGCAAACACCCGCGTGTGAGTCAGATGTTTGTGCTCGAGCCGGATGGCCGGTTGCTCCATCCGCCCCGGAACGAGCCGCTTAATCAAGCCGAGCAGGAGTTTCTCGGCCGCGCACAGGTGTTCTTGCTCGACAAGGACCTGATCCGCAACGCCCGCAGCGAAACAGACTCTCGCAATCCGGCGGCCGATGGTGATAACCTCCGCGACGGCTCAGACGCGATGCGACCACCGGCTGCCGGCTCGCGGAATTGGTACGTCTGGTACTGGGGCCGAGGTTTGAATCTGATATTCTACCAGCGTTTAGAGAGCGGTCACATTGTGGGAGTCGAACTCGAACGTTCTCGCTGGATCGCTGACTTGATCGCCGAACTGCCTCAAACGGCATTCGAAACAACGTCCACTGGTCAGTCGCGTATTCAACTGGTCGATTCGAATGATGAACTGGCTTATCAATGGGGAGCCTTGGAACCGCCCGACGGCGCTCTGCCCTTTGTCGAGTTGCCGTTGCGCGCCCCACTCTCGTCGTGGCGGCTAAAATACTATGTTGTCGAAGACAATTTCGTCACATTGACCGGGCGCAGCGCCTACGTCAACTTGTTAGCCAGCCTGGCGGCTCTTGGACTCGGCCTGCTGGGATTGGCTGTTTATTTCTATCGCGAATCGTCGCGGGAATCCCGTGAAGCCACCACTCGCGTGAACTTTGTGAACCACGTTTCGCACGAATTGAAAACGCCCCTGACCAACATCCGTATGTACGCCGAACTGCTCGAGCACGACCTGCAGCAACTTTCGCCTGACGAAGCCGCTCAGCTGCGACCGCGATTGGGCGTGATCGTGTCCGAGAGCCGGCGTCTGAGCCGATTGATTGGCAACGTACTGATGTTCGCGAGGCAGGAGCGCCAGCCAGTAGCACTCAAACGCAAAGCTGGCCGCATTGACACAGCAATCCGCGCCGTCATCCAGCAGTTCGAGCCAACAATGCGCGAAAGGTGCGTTGATGTACGGTTCGAAGCTGGGGCAGACCTGGTCGTCGAGTTTGATTTCGACGCAGTCGAGCAGATTCTGATAAATCTGATCAGCAACGTGGAGAAGTACGCGGCAAACGGAAAAACGCTCGAAGTTGCGTCACGGCAATCCGGCGAGCGCACGACCGTCATCGTTTCCGACCGCGGCGCAGGTGTCTCGACGGCCGATCGCGAGAATATCTTTGAACCGTTTTACCGTGTCAGCGATCGGCTGGAACAGCCGGCCGGTGCGGGTATTGGCTTGTCCATAGCGCGCCGCCTGGCCCGCCAGCACGGCGGCGACTTGGTGTTACTGGATTCCAACCAAGGAGCGCGGTTCCAAGTCGACTTGCACACACCAAGGTCAAAGGAATAGCCCCCGAAACCTATTCGCCAAGAGCTAATACCACTATGAAAGTGCTCATCGCCGAAGACGACCCGCTGACGCTAAAAGGCCTTGCTGACGTTCTCGAAGCCGAAGGCTATCGCGTGCTCCAGGCCGCCGACGGCAAGGCGGCGCTCGAGATATTTGAAATGCATACACCCGATTTCGTCTGCCTCGACATCATGATGCCGAATATCAACGGTTACGATCTCTGTCAACGAATGCGGGGCGCGCGTCCGCAAACACCAATCGTGTTCATCACCGCAAAATCGGAGGAAATCGACAAAGTGTTGGGGTTGGAATTGGGTGCCGATGATTTCATCGTCAAGCCGTTTGGCGTCAAGGAGGTGGTAGCGCGCATCCGCGCGGTCACACGTCGATGTCATCAAGCAGGCCAGACGCCCGCGGCGGCACCGTTTCGCATGTGCGATCTGCTGGTGATCCCCACCGAACTTCGAGCGCGCCGGGGCGACACGGTGATCGAACTGAGTCTCCGCGACGTAACACTGCTCGAATTGTTCTATCGCCATCGCAGCCAAGTGCTGGACCGTGGTACGATTTTCCATCGCTGTTGGGGCCAAGACTACTTGCCCAATAGCCGCACACTCGATCAACACATTTCACAATTGCGAAAACGCATCGAAGCCGATGCCAAGTCGCCGTGTATCATCCGAACGGTACATAACGCGGGCTACCGTTTCGACGGCTGAGGTGCAAACAGATAGTATGTCTGGCCGTTGATCGATCGCAGCCAACAGCATTCTGCGTTTCCGCTAACGCGGCGACATCTTTACAGTTGAGTCAAGTTAGTCCGTAGAGTCGTGGGTGGGGGCCCGCCACCAAAAGAAATTTAGCGGGCCCAAAAACAACAATAAACACACAAAAAAAAAAAAGACTACAACCAGAACACGCGGGGGTGGGAGCAAAACGGCGTGA
>JASLPZ010000473.1:0-4587 GCA_030744725.1 Pirellulaceae bacterium | reverse complement strand
GTCGGAATAGAAAAGCGTAAACAAAACCCGAACGATCGCCCAGCTCAAGCAATACTAACTTTGGCGCAGCCTAGAGCAGGTCCCAATAGGGCACCACTGGCAGGCCATCTTTCGCACCTAACAACGATGCACGGTTTACCACACAATCATATCAGTTCGCTGTTTGCCGACGGCGACGGGTCCGTCTGGATCGGGCTGATGCACAGGCCCGCGTGCCGGTGGCAGAACAACGTCGTACAGCAATTCGATGGGCCTGCCGAAGTCCGCTGTTTTCTGAAGAGCAACACGAACGAACTCTATGGCGGCGGCGGCGATGGGCTTTATCATTTCGACGGCAGTCGATGGAATCATGTTGCTGCTTGCGGCAAGTCAAGAGTGTACGGACTGGCCCAGGGCACCAACGGGCAGCTATGGATAGCGACCAGTGCGGGCCTGAAGGTCTACGATGGCTTCGCCGCACATACGTTTACGACAGATGATGCTACTCGTTGGTCGTGCTGGGACGTTCTCTGGCACAATCGTGAGAACGCAGTCATGGTCGTGGGTAAGAGATTGACCGTATACAGTCCTCAATCAAGTCACCCTTCCGTTTCGATCACCAGCGTATCCACGGACAAAGAACACGATTCGGTTGCCGGAGTTCGCTTTGGCTCATCTCAACCCTTTGTGCGCTTCGCCTTCCACGGAATCAGCTTTGCAACACTCCCAGACGAAATGCGCTACCGATATCGTCTCTGCGGTCTTGAAGACGAGTGGAAGCTGACTGAGAAACCCCAGGCATCCTACGGTCGTTTGCCTCCTGGCCAGTACACCTTCGAAGTCTCCGCGATCGACCGTGACCTATCCTATTCCACAACGCCTACCACCGTGCAGGTCCAGGTGGACCGCGAGTACGGCCAGTTCGTGCTTTGGTCGGCCTTCGCCTGCGCGTTATTCGGAGTGGTGGTCCTTTCGATTGGCGCCATCAAGAACATCGTCGAGCGGCGGCGAACGGCGGAAGCGATGAAGCGGACCGAACGACTCGTCTCCATCGGTACTCTGGCTGCCGGTGTGGCCCATGAATTGAACAATCCTGTTGGTGCCATGGTCCTTACCGCCGAGGAAGCGTTATCGGATCTCGGAGAATCAGAATCACCGCGAATTGTCGAGGCGTCGTTGCAGAGGATCGTTTCGCAGTCACAACGATGCTCAGAGATCGTCAGCCGCCTGCTCCAATTCGCGGATCAGAAGCCGACCCCGAAGTCGATTCAAGACATGCGAACAATCGTCAACGATTCTGTTAATCTAATTCGTCACAGGGCAGGCCAGTCGCGGATCGATTTTCTCGTCCGCCAAGAGGACGGATCGTTCGACGTGTTGGCAAACTCAACCGAGTTGGCGCAAGTGTTTGTCAACCTGTTGGCCAACGCAATTCAAGCTTCCGAATCAGGGTCAGCCATCACAGTTTCGCTTTCTACGTCACAAGAGGGATGTACTGTGGTCGTTGAAGATCGAGGTTGTGGTATTGCTCCTTCCGATCTAGGAAAGATCTTTGATCCTTTCTACACGACGCGGCTACATACCGATGCTGTCGGTTTGGGATTGAGTATCGCTCACGGTATCGTTGTAGATCACGGCGGAACAATACGTGTAAGCAGTCAACTGGGTGAAGGAACGCGCGTCACCATACTCATTCCAGGAGCTCAGGTTGCTCACGGTATAAAGCCCCCTCACTCCATGAGCAAAGGACGGCTCAGGCCTGTCGACTGACACCGGCAGAAGTCACTTTGGACGCTCTTAACCGTTCGTCTTCGATATCGAAGACGACAAGGACATGCGCCGAAGATCTGTACTTCTATTTTCTCACCACCCATATTCTTGCCCAAGACACGTTGTGGGCCGGTCTCCCGACCCGGCCCACGTTCGGGAAGGTCAATCGGTGAGTTGCCACAACAACGTCGGCCCGGCCCCTTCTCGGCCTACGGCGATGCGCACGGATCAATATCGACCTGAAAGCTCACTGAGGCGGGGGGGCACGTGCTCGCACGACTCGCCGTTGCACCCGTGGGTCCCACAGACGTTCGCAATTCGGTTAGAATCCTCGCACGATCAAGGAGAGCCTGAGTCGGAGCGGGAGAAGATCTTCGATCCTTTCTACACGACGCGGCTGCATGATAATGCCGTTGGTTTGGGATTGAGCATCGCACACGGTATCATCACCGATCATGATCATCACAAATCTTGGTGGAACAATGCGTGAAAGCAGTCGACCCGGTGAAGGAACTCGCGTCACTGTCCTCCTGCCACGCCGGCGTTGCTCACGGTACAATTACCTCTCAATCCATAGACAAGGGACGACTAACTCGTGTTGACTGACAAAGACAGAAGCCACTCTGAAAGTGCTGAACCGATCGTCTTCGTTGTCGAGGACGACGATGACATGCGGATCTCTCTGCATGAGACTCTTACGAAAGCCTCGTTGAACACAAAGTGCTTTCGTGTGCCGAGCGAGTTCTTGGAGTATTACAAATGCAGCATGGGGGGTTGTTTGGTTGTGGACTTTCAGTTGCCGGAGATTAACGGCCTCCAACTGTACGACCGATTAGCGGAAATGAAATACACGTTGCCGTTCATTGTCATATCCGGTTTTGCGAATGTGTCCCGCGTCCGGGACGCCTTTCGCCAAGGAGCCGTGGATTTCCTTGAAAAGCCGTTTGGACGAGCGGAGTTGTTGGAGCAAGTCAACGTTGCTCTCGAACAAGACGCCGAAAACCGTCAGCGACAACGCGAACGGGATACCGTAGCGGCTCGCCTTGTCTTGCTTACTCCACGTGAAAAGGAGTTGATGAACCTGTTGACCGACGGCTGGGAGACGAAAGCAATTGCCAACAAACTGGGCATCAGTCGCAAGACGGCACACAATCACCGCGCTCACATCTTGGAAAAGATGAAAGTAGACAACGTTCCCAGATTGGTCCGCCTGATCCAGACAGTTCAATAATCTTCACTAATGGGACTTTTTCCCATTTTCAAACCCAATTTCTTGACCGAGAGTTGTTAGAAGCTGAGACAAGAGGGGCGATTCCCTCTCCCGACCGCCTCCAGTCTTCTGCCCCGACTGGAGGCGGTTTTTTTTGTCATCGGGCTATCCAGATTGTGGTTTTGCGATGTGGCTTGGTTGTAACGGTTTCTCTGATTTTCTCCGGCACAGCCGGGTCGTTTTTCAAGCCACTCGACAGACCAATGAACAGCTGACGCGAATAAGGGCGAGGAACCTGTTGGCTGGTAGATGTGGCAGGCATCTTCCATAGGTTGAACCGGGGATGGGTATATGGATTGGGTTGTCGGGATTGTTGTCCAGTGCTTCGTGTTGGGATTGATAGGTTGGTTCCTGGCTCGTAGGAACGATTCGGCGATCCGCAATGCGCTGACTGTCCAAAAACCCGAACAAGACAAAGGGTTGGACAGTGCCCAAGTCTGCAATCTACTGGCTACTGCAGGCAAGACACTGTCCGATCATTCGGAGAAACTCGGTAGTTTCGAGCGATCGCTGCAATTTGCCAATGATCCGCAATGTGATTTCCCTGCCCTGGGCGGGATTCGGCGAGCAAACCAGTGCGCCGAGCAAGCCATCGAAACGACGATCGCGGGTCTTGTGGCTGCCTGTGATGACCTTCTGAGTGAGGAGCATTCCAGTCTTGAAGCGTTTCAAGAGACAACGATCGCAATCGACACAGCACGCGAAGGCATCAAGCATGGGGAGTTACTTGTTCACATCGCCTGCACTCTGTTAGACATGAATCGTGAGCTCCGCACTGAACACAAAACCGTTCAGAATGAAGTTGCGGCCGGCAAAGATCAGATTATTCATCTGCTTTCACGAGCTAGCTCCGCGGAGCAGTTGGCCCGGGTAGATACTTTGACAGAGCTACCCAATCGTCGGGCGCTGGAGGAGGCGTTTACGCAATGCGAGAAAGTACAGGATCAGAATGGCCAACCGTTTTCTCTGATCTTGCTCGACATCGACCACTTCAAAGCGGTCAACGATACCTTCGGACATGCCGCAGGTGATGCGTTACTTGTGTTGGTAGCTCGCATTCTGCGCGAAAACTGCAAGACAGCTGATTTCGCTTGTCGCGTGGGCGGAGAAGAATTTGCTGTCCTGTTACCACGATGCGCGGAGCAACCGGCGAAATTTGTTGCTGAACGCTACCGCCACGAAATTGAATCGGCGTCGTTACACTATGGCGACCGAGAAATCGCGATCACTGTCAGTTGTGGTGTTGCTCAAGCGATCCCGGGGAAACCTCAAGCCAACCTTCTGAAGAGGGCTGATACGGCCTTGTATACCGCAAAGACAAGGGGCAGGAACCAGACTTGTGTGCACGGAGACCTCGCGGAAAGCCAGGAACCATCCGTCCCGAAAATGGCGCCCTAGGTTGGATTACTCACTAGCCTGCGAGTTTTGAAATTGCGCAATTGCAAACTAGCTTTGGCCAACGGCCTCCTGTCAACGTAGCCTGGGGCATCGCCCAGGAATCGTAAGCAATTGGTCGTGTTTGGCCGAAGGCCATAGTCATCGGTGGCGAAGGTCGTGTGAGCATGGCC
>JASLPZ010000472.1:0-4604 GCA_030744725.1 Pirellulaceae bacterium | reverse complement strand
CCTTACCCAAATACCAGGACACGCAGTTGTGCGAATGGGCGCAGTGGCAATGGACGATTTCGCCGAACAGCCCTTTTCGGATCATGTTGAGCACGGCCAGGTTGTCGCGGCGGAACGACCAGTTTTCCATCATCATGCATGGGACGCCCGTCTCTTCGCTGGTCTTAACCAATTGCCAGCACTCGTCGAGCGTGATCGCGCAGGGCACCTCGACACCGGCGTACTTGTTCTTCTTCATCGCGCAGACTGCCATCGGTGTATGCCACTCCCAAGGCGTGGCGATGTACACGGCATCGAGATCGTCGCGGTCCATCATGCGCTCGTAGTCGGTCTCCCCCTTGGTATAGATCTCGGGGCGCTTCTGCCCGGTACGTTCAACGGCGCTTGCCGCGCTGTCGGCGCGACCCACGTGGACGTCGCACACCGCTGGCACCTGCACGCCCTTGATGCCCAGCGAATAGTGCATCATGCCCGTGCCGCGTCCGCCGACCCCGACGAAGCCGATCCGCACCGGCTTTTCTTTCTCAGTCTCAGCCCGCGCACCCGCTGCATGAACCATGGGCACTGCCGTCGCAACGACTGCCGCGGCTTTACTAAACTGACGTCGATTGATCCTGTCGTTCATGGCTGGCTCCAGGGATAGTAGTTACTCATCGCGGAAGCTGTGGTACCGGGAATTGCTATTGATCACTCACTCTTCGTTTTAAGCGGTTTCCAGCGGATATCTTTAAACTGGACCTTCATCGGCGGACCGCTATGCAGTTGCAGCGCCAGCAGTCCGGACAGGTCCAGATTCTTCGGGTCGTTGTCGATCACCTCGGCCAGGAGTCGGCCGTTCACCTTGAGAGTGATCTTGTTGCCCCGGCAGATCAAGTGGTACTCGTGCCACGCTTTCAAGTCGAACCACGGCTTGCCCTGGGCTTCCGGAATCGCGGTTACGTTCTTCTGTCCGGTTTCGTCGAACACTGTGCGCTCGCCGCGAAGGGCCAGAGTATGGCGACCGAACTCGTCATAGATTCGGATCAACTCCGGAAGGTTGTTGTCTATCTGGTAGCCTTTGCAGTCGGCGTCTTCGTAGTGCTCGCTACGGAACTGAAACCCGCAGTTGATGTTGTGATCGGACTGGATACGATGTGCCAGCTTGAGCTCGAAATCGTGCATTTGGCCGACGGTGGAGAACAGATATTGGTTCTTGCTGCACAGCCGCTCCGCGGTAATAGTTCCTGTGATCGCACCATCTTCAATCGACCACCAGGAGCGGTCGGCCGTTTCCCATCCGTCGAGCGACTTGCCGTCAAAGAGTTCGACAAAGCCCGGTCCATCCTTGGCGCGTTTGTCGAGCGTGCCTTCGTCTGCCGTCTCACCCCAGCAACAACCGGTGTAGATCGTCATCAGTATTAATGTGGCAATTGTTGTCTTCATGGCATTCTGCCTTGCCTTGTGTGAAAAGGTGCATGTTTACAACAAGCGAGTGGTACGAGAGACTCGACACTAACGGAACATCTTATCGCCACCGGTTGTGGCTTCGGAACCCTACAAACGCAAAAAGAGGCAGCCGAATCTCCGAGCTTATGAATTGATATGTACCATTCTTGATCTGGAACAAGCGCAGCTCAGTTCCAGCCTACAACTACTACATTGTCAGTACGGTCGTTGGGCAGCTTAGGTTTGCTGCCGGTGGTTCATTCAGATAATGGTCCGTGCGTTGTTACCGACCGACCGGGTACATGGCAAGAACTCCGTGCGAACGAGCCTATAATCGTTCCTCTCGTCACGGCTCGGCAGTAGAATTGCTGATCCGAGCCCTATCAGGAGATAACAGATGAAGTCGCAGTCCGTTACAAAACGCGGTCGATGTTTGTGGTTGCTGGTAGTGAGTGCCGTTTTGTTCGTAGCGGCCTCTCCGCTTGCCTTCGCCGACCCTCCGAGCCTCAATCGCTCGCCGGGGTCGTCCACTGCCGGCGACCCTCCCGGAACGCGGCTTACACCCAGTCGCTCCGAGGGCAGCTTCGACTTCGAGACGAGCCTGATCCAGGGAACGATTCGGCTGGACGGACCATACCACGGAGTTACGCGGCTGGTTGACAAGCGGACCGGAAAGCAAGTGATCGATTCCAGATACTCTGCGCTGAACCTCTTCAAACTGATGTCTGTCAACCAGGCGATGGATCAGCCACGACACATGGAGCGCACGATCGCGGTCGCTGCGAATTGGGTCGAAGTGAAGTGGTCCGCTACCGAGTCGCACAACGCCCAGATCACGGCACGCTACGAAGTTGTCCAGCCGAACGCCGTTGATGTGACGGTGACGGTGCAATCGCAAGGGGCGTATCGCGGTTACGAACTGTTCATGTCCAGCTATTTCGACAAGCTGTTGCGGCCTCACGTTTATCTATGGTCGCGCGGCAGGCGACAGCACGACCTGGTGTTGCCCACGGTTAGCGACGTGTTCCGCGGCACGGTGTTAGTGTTTCCGCGAGACACTCACGCGGCCCAGCGCTGCGTCGACGGTCGATGGGAACGCAACGAACGGGGTACGCCAACCGTCCAGATGTGTCCCGTACGGCACTACGCACACTGCATGGGCTTCATGGCTGATCCCGACAAACAATTGGGAGTCGTGCTGATGTCGCGCCCGAGTAACTGTTATGCCATCAGCACACGTTACCACGCAGAGAACGAAACTGACCGATTGACCGACTACAGCGCCTTCGACCTCTCGCTGTTCGGCGACGACCTGTTGCCGACGAGTGAGCGAACCGTCAAGATTCGTTTGGCAGTCACGCAGCTCGATGATGAACTGTCCCAGCCTTTGAAGCTGTATCAGGCGTTCATCGCCGAAATGAATAACGAACTCGATCAACTTCACCATTCCGACTCGAAGGAGTAACGCCATGAACCAGTCTGACGATTCGAATACGTCGCGCCGAAGGTTCCTGCACTCGTCCGCCGCGGCGACTGTTGGTGGGACACTGGCAAGTCAGGTTGGTTTTCCAGCGGTCACTTCCGGCGCAGGCAACAGCGAGACGCTACGCATCGGCCTGATCGGTTGCGGCGGGCGAGGAACGGGCGCGGCAGTGCAGGCATTACGGGCCGACAAGAATGTCGAACTGGTCGCTATGGGGGACGTGTTTGAGGACCAGTTGCAAAAGAGTTTGGCGCTGCTGCGAAAACAGATGCCGGATAAAGTGAGAGTGACTGCGGACCGCTGCTTCGTCGGCTTCGACGCTTACCAAAAAGTGGTCGACACCGATGTCGACGTCGTGCTGCTGACCACGCCACCCGCATTTCGCCCGCAGCACCTGAATGCCGCAGTGCAGTCTGGACGGCACACGTTTGTCGAGATCACTGCCGCCATCGACGCGCCGGGAGTGCGCAGTGTGCTGGAATCGGCCGAGTTGGCGCGAAAGAAAAACCTAGCCATCGTCTCCGGTTTCTGTTGGCGCTATGATCCGGCGCTGCGGGCCGTGTCCGAACAGATCCGCGGCGGCGCGATCGGTGATATCCGCGCTCTCTACGCGACCTATTACCGTGGCAGTCTGGACCACAAGTACCATGGTAAACGCACGCCACAGATGACCGATTTGGAATGGGAAATCCGCGACTGGTACGGTCACCTCTGGCTTTCCGGCGACGTGACGATTCTGCTTTCCGGTGGCCACAGCGTGGACAAGATGTCGTGGTGGCTGGATGACGAAATGCCGATTAAGGCCGTGGCGCTGGGAAGCCGGGCGTTTCCTGTCGAAGACCACAACACCTTTGACAACGGCTTTGTCGTCTATGAATACGCCAGCGGGATTCGCGGTTTTTTGGGCTGCCGGTCTCAAGCAGGCTGTTATTCGGAAAACGCCGACTACATCATCGGCACCAAAGGCATCTGCACCATCGGCCGCGGCCGGTCACCGGTGATCGAAGGCGAAACGAACTGGCGCTATCGCAGGCCGCGAGATCGGAAACAGGAATCGATGTATCAGGTCGAACACAACGAACTGTTCGCCTCGATCCGGGCAGGCCAACCGATCGACGACGGCACTCGCATGGCACACACAACGCTGATGGCGCTCATGGGCCGCATGGCCGCCTACACGGGACAGGAGATTACATGGGATCAGGCGCTGAATTCACAGCAACAACTCGTCCCAGACAAACTGGATTGGAACACAAACATTGACGAACCACCGCTGTCCGTACCCGGTCTGACGGAGTTCAGCTAACGCTCACGGTGATGGAGACGGAAAAGGGGACGGAAAAGGAAATAGGTCCAACTCCCGAAAACGACATCCATCGGTGAGTCGCGAATTACAGGCAATGGGACGATGGCTAGATCTGTCAGTTTTGACCGTCGTGGCCAAACTTAGTCTTCAACTGAGATCAATTTCCCCCTTCCCGGTGGTTATCACCTTGTGGACCTGGTTCCACTTCTTGATGAGCGACAAATTGGACTTCCCGTGTTTTTTCCAAAGCGCTGCCCCTATTTCGTCGCCGTTCTCGGCGGCATCCTGGAATGCTTTATATCGCCTGACTGCCAATGTCTTTTATGATCGCTTGAATCAAGTGCTGGCCAAGATCGAGTTTGATCGGCAACTCGAAACGGCTGTCGAGCC
>JASLPZ010000471.1:0-4606 GCA_030744725.1 Pirellulaceae bacterium | reverse complement strand
TAATGTGCTTTGGCCAATGCCGACAGGAAAGGCGACGAGGTCGTCGATTCCCAGAGAAATTCGTTCGTCTTGCGCGGACTGCCGTGGACAAGCAACACGGCAAGCGACCCCAGTTCGTAACGGATTTCCTTGGGCAAGTCGCAGAGGAAGGCGCGATTCGAATCGGATGTGTTGGCCAGCGTGTAATCGTAGCTAAGCTGCGCGAAGTGGTTGTCACGCGGATCCGTATAGCCACATTGACAGTCATCCAAAGCGTTGCCGATAGAATCGTCGTAATTGCCCTGAACGCAGGCGATGTTATGGTCATGCAACAATGGGAACACACGATCCGGATGCGGGCCGAAGGCACCCATATCGCCGAGACAGAACATCGCGTCGACGCCGCGTGCGTGCGCGTCGCTGATGGCGGCTTCGAGCGCCAAATAGTTGTTGTAGATGCCGCCGAAGCAGGCGATTCGATGCGTCATGGATCCCGCTGGCTCGGTGGCTATGTCATGCCACGCTCAACTTACCAGGCCTTTGGTGACGAGCATAAACACGTCCTCAAGCGTTGGTTCTTTTTCGCCAAAGCTACGAATGCCGACGCCCTGACCGATCAGCCGATTCAGCAAACTGGCAACACCGTCATCGTCCGTTTCCAGTTCGACGGTGGCCATGTGATCGTCAATTTGAATGTCACGAGTGATTTCCGAACTGCGCAGAATGGTCAGCCCTAAGTCCATCTTGTCGGTAAATTTGACGACCACAATCCGGTTACCGCGAATTCGGCGGTGTACGTCGTCGATCGGACCATGCATCAACAACTGGCCACGCTCGATAATGCCAATCGATGTACAACAATCGGCCAGCTCCGTCAAAATGTGACTGGAAATCAGAATGGTCTTGCCCATCCGCCGCAGTTCTTTGAGCAGCGCTTTGACTTCGACTCGGGCACGTGGGTCGAGACCGCTAGCCGGTTCGTCTAAGATCAAGACCGGAGGATCGTGTACCAGCGTTTTCGCCAAACACAGGCGTTGCTTCATACCGCGAGACAGACCATTGACAAAATCGTCTCGTTTATGCGCCAAATCCAAGAGTTCCAGCACATCATTGATCACACGTTTGCGTTGCGTGCGTCCGATCCGATAAGCCACGGCAAAGAAATCCAGGAATTCCCATACCTTCATGCCGTCGTAAACGCCAAAGTTGTCCGGCATATAGCCGACACTTTGCCGGACACTCATTGGATCTCGGGTTACACTGAACCCGTTGACGATGCCCTCCCCGCGACTGGCCTTCAGCAACGTCGCCAGAAACCGAATTGACGTGCTCTTGCCGGCACCGTTGGGTCCGATGAACCCGAACATCTCACGCGCCTCGATCTTCAAATTCAGGCGTTCGACGGCGGTAAAATCGCCGTAGTCCTTGCCAAAGTCGATCAGTTCGATCATATCTGCATTGCCATCGGGCTAATTGTCACTGGGTTTCGAGTCACTGGGTTTCGAGTCATTGGCCCCGTCGTCGGTGGGCTTTTTGTCGCCCTTGCCGTCTGTGTCCTGTTCAGTTCCGGCATTACCCTGGGCGGCATCATCCTGGTTGGGGTCTTCTAGGTCTTTTTCGTCGAGCTTGCGTTCCTTTTCATCGGTCAAGTCCGCCTTGCAATTGACATCCCGAACGGCGGGCGACATCGGGGCGCGACGCAGGTGCACGACGAACAACGTTCGGCGCATGACTTGAGCCGCACTGGGACGAATGGTCATGCCGGGTATTTCGTCATCGGAATAGGCGATCAATCGGACTTCACCCTCGTCCAGTGTCAGCCCTTGGCTGGCCAGTTCGACCAGTTGGCCGATCGAAACTTCGCCGGCGCGTGTCTTGCGGCACCAATGCTTGATTTCAGCATCTACCAAGCGGCCATCCGGCGGCTGATCTGGTACTCCGTCAATGTCAACGAGATTAAACTTGTCCGATAGTTCAGGATCGCCAGCGGCTTCACGTCGATCAATTACCTTGTCGTGATTTGCATCGAGCCGCTCCAGCAACGCTTTGGCCTGTCTGTTGTAACTGAGCGTGGCCAGCGCGTCATCCCATTGCGGCAACTGGTTGGTGCCCGAGGGCAGATCAACAAACGTGAGCGGTGCAAATGACCCCGCCTTCAAGTCGCCGACCCAAGCCGCCTGGACCGGTCCGTCGACGCGAGCGCCTGCTACACGTCTCGGCTGTCCACCTCGAAGGATCCCGGCACCTTTAAGACTGAACTTTGAACCGTTATTGATCTGAAAGCCCTGCGTGTCGTTTCCAGTCAACGAAAACACGCCACCTAAATCGGCATGTTGCTCGCAGTGCATATAGCCGATGCTATTCGAAATAACTTGTATTCCACCAAACCGTAAATTGCCTTCGCGGTGCATCGTCACAGTATGGACAGACTCGCCCGTATCGGGCCTGAAATCGACTGAACCGAACGGCTGGGCGACTGCCGAATTGTCGTCAAAGACAAAGTCGTAGCCCGTTGACAGGGACGTATACATGGCGGAATACCGCGTGACGTGCGCACGAGGATAGTCGCCGTGAACTTCCGCCACCACGACTTCGGTAACACTACGAGCGAACCCAATGTCCAACTGCGCGGTTCGAACAACGACAAAGGCGCCCACAATCGCAATCACTGGAGCCGCCATCCACGCCCATTCAACTCGACCAATCATGCGAAACAGCCCCCAGTTCACGGGTGCCAGGATCAGAAGGTACAGAGCCAGAACGCGTAACACAAAACCACTTTGCGGAATCGAAATACCGGCCGCGTCTTCCAGCGATTGCCGTGCCGCGTCTGAGGCACCGCTGCGGTCATTCCAAGCTCCCAGGCCATAGTTAAGGCGGGAAGGATAGCCATCGAAATGCCAATTGCCTTCTGCAGAATTTGATGACCTCATAGCAACAGAGTTATCTGCGGTTCGCGGATCACTTACCGCGGTAGTATCCGACGCCTCTAAAGCGTGCAGGTTCTTCTCTTCACCAGGCTCGACGGCAACTGAGTTCCTGGCAAGGGCATGACCGATGTCACGAGTGAAGTACCGCTGGGTGGTAACCAATCGTGGATCCTTGGCGAGAACACCAGGAAAATCCTTCCAAACAGTATTCAGCAATTCCAGCCCTGTGTTATTGCCAATGAACTCGCGGCGAGGTCTTCTCAGCAGACAAGCGTTGAAGAAACTGTCGTAGCTGGCTCCCCATTGCATGAAGTAACGATCCGTCAGCGAGAACGACGAAACCACAATTCGCCCCTGTCCAATCCGTCGCTCAAGCACCAGATTGGCCGTATTGGCCAGCGGGACAGCGTCCGGGTGTTGGTGTAACGTGACACCAATCATCGGGGTCTGCGGCAGTACCTCCAATCTGCGTGTACGCCCGGATCGTGGATGACTCGGCAACGACCAATGCTCGTTGAGTTCCTCGATGGCGGCCGGATCGATCTCGATGGTGTCGCCAGACTGCGCTGGTAAGTAGTCTTCGAGAAAACTGCCCTTGAGTTTGTCCAACGAATTTGGGCCGCTGATGATCACCTGGCCGCCCCAATGCAACCAATCCAACAGGGCTCGTTCTTGCGGCGGCGTAAATCGACTTTGATCCAAGTCATCAAGTAACAAATAGCTGATACAAGTCCACGTCAGCGCGTTGGACGGCAGCGGAACAAAACGATCAACCTGCGGTTGCAAGACGCGATAATACAACAGCGTCTCGTCCTCGAATTCCTTGCTTGTCGGCGTGTTCATTGCAGTCAACCGCTGGAGAAAACCGTACCGACTGGGCGCACTGGAGAGCACCACGAAATAATACTGATAGCCTGGCATCGCCGTGATTGGCGAGCGATCCGGCGGTGTGACGAGGCGTCCACCACGCGCGGCACGCAATTCTCGATTCAGCCAGATCACTTTCGATGGCATCGCCCCCTCGCGTGGGACGAAATAGGTCGTCTCAAACAAACGCCCCTGCCCTTTGGCAAGTTTGGCGGGACGCGAGCCTTGCAGGACGTAGTGAGTTGACTCGACGTGGTACGGTTGACCGCGACTGTCGGTGGCACCCGTGTACAACTGCGCCGGGAAATTGAAATTATTGGCTTTGATTTCGTGAATCGTGGTCAGCCAGTGCCCCGGTTTGGCAAACGGCCGAACCGCCACTTCGTCGGCTGGCACGGTCTTGACCGGTTTCAGATCGAAATCTTCCTTGCGTTTCTCTTTCTTCTTTTTCTTGTCGATGTCATCCAGTTCTTTTTTTCGCTTGACTAAAGGGTCCTGATTGCATCCTGTGCAACCAGTGAGCGACGTTGCCAGCACAATGGCCAGGCAGATCCAAACCGTCCAGCGAAGTCTCGGATTCATCGTGCGAATGGGCCTCAATCGAGCGGAAAACAACGAAGCAGTGCTTGAGAAATGACCGTTCTCAGTGTATGAAGTGGCAGGGATCGAGGGAAGTCACCGGCTGGCCAATCAAAAATGTCCCTCTTCGGCCGACAAGCGTCTGTAATCATCGACCGTGTCTAGATCGTCCAGGATTGACGGCTGGTTCACAGCAACCTCGCGAGTCGGCTTCCGCGCCAACAACACGTTTACCCCTTCGTCTTCGTTCA
>JASLPZ010000470.1:0-4617 GCA_030744725.1 Pirellulaceae bacterium | reverse complement strand
ACGAACATTATGCGGGCTGCGTCCTGTTGGCGAAGTCACTGCAAGCCGTTCCAGGCTTGCAAATCGAAGTCGTCCAGAACGGCTGGCCCAAAGACGAAAGCGTATTTGCGGATGCCGACGCGGTGGTGATGTACGCCGACGGCGGTGGTCGCCACCCGGTAATTCCGCACTCGGAAGCCATGGACAAAATGGCCGACGCCGGCGTGGGAATCGTCTGCCTTCACTACGGGGTCGAAGTTCCCAAAGGCGAGCCTGGCGACTATTTTCTCAAGTGGATCGGTGGTTACTTCGAACCGAATTGGTCTGTCAATCCGCACTGGACCGCAAAGTTCGAATCATTCCCGGACCATCCCACGACACGCGGTGTGAAGCCGTTCGAAATCAATGACGAATGGTACTATCACATGCGATTTCGGGAGAACATGGAGGGTGTGACACCAATCCTGACCGACCTGCCCGGTCCCGATACACTGAAGCGGCCCGACGGTGCCCACAGCGGCAATCCTCATGTGCGCGCGGCCGTATTGGATCGCAAGGAACCGCAACACGTCGCCTGGGCGTCAGAACGCCCCAACGGTGGACGCGGTTTCGGGTTCACCGGTGGCCACAACCATTGGAATTGGGGAGACCCCAACTTCCGCAAACTGGTGCTCAACGCCATCGTGTGGGCGGCCCACGGTGAAGTCCCCAAAAATGGCATCGGCGATAAGCCGGTTTCATTCGAGGAGTTGGAAAAGAACCAAGACTACAAGCAACCGGACAATTTCAACCGCGACGCAATTCGCGATCGGTTTCATCTGACCAGTGCGAAATCAGATGCTTCCGGGAAGAAGGCTAAACGGGCACGTGGCCCCGCGCCAAAACCAAAGTTCTCGACTGACGTCGTGACGCCGAAGACTCCTGGACACGCGGCGAAGATCGACGTAGACATCAGCGGCGCAAAAAAGTTGTTCCTCGTCGTCACCGATGCTGGCAACGGATTTTCGTGCGACTGGGCTGATTGGGCCGAACCACGGCTGATTGGGCCGGGCGGCGAAAAGAAACTGACCGAGTTGAAATGGACATCGGCAAGTACGGCATTCGGGCAGGTGCGTATCGGCAAGAATGCCACTGGCGGCCCGTTGCGGATCGCCGGCGAGTCGGTCGAGTTCGGCATTGGCACACATGCCAATTCGCTGATCGCCTTCGACCTGCCCGCCGGATACACACGGTTTACCGCCCGCGGCGGGCTCGACAACGGCGGCACGGATCAGGCTGCCTGCGGCGACGGTTCCTCTGTCAAATTTCAAGTCTTTACACAGCGGCCGCATTTCAAATTGCTGGCAAAGAACAACAATGAGCCCGCCAGCCATGCAGCAGACGACGCCGTCGAACAGCTGGAAGTCCACGACGAACTGGACGTCTCGCTGTTCGCCGCCGAACCGATCATGCTGAACCCCAGCAACATCGATATCGATCACCTGGGCCGTGTATGGGTCTGCGAAGTCGTTAACTACCGGTTATTTCAAAACAAACGTGAACGCAAAGAGGGCGACCGGATCCTGATTCTCGAAGATACGGATTATGATGGCAAAGCGGATAAGGCGAGCACGTTCTATCAAGGACGCGACATCGATTCAGTCCATGGGATCTGCGTGTTGGCCACGCCATCGGGGAAAGGAACGCGAGCCATCGTGTCGGCGAAAGATAGTGTCTTCTATCTGATTGACGATGATGGCGATCTCAAAGCCGATCGCAAGGAGCTACTCTTCACGGGCATTGCCGGAACGGAACATGATCACGGCATCCATGCGTTTGTGTTCGGCCCTGATGGCAAACTGTACTTCAACTTCGGCAATCAAGGAAAACAGATTTGCGATCGCAATGGCAAGCCGATCATCGACCTCGCGGGCAACGAAGTAAACGACCGTCGCAAGCCGTATCAACAAGGTATGGTGTTTCGTTGTAATCTTGACGGGAGCGACTTCGAAACGCTCGGCTGGAATTTTCGTAACAATTGGGAAGTCACTGTCGATTCTTTCGGAACGCTGTGGCAGTCCGACAACGACGATGACGGCAATCGCGGCACGCGAATCAACTTTGTCATGGAGTTCGGCAACTATGGCTACGTCGATGAATTCTCCGGCGCGGCCTGGAAAGCCGACCGCCCCGGCATGCACACGGAGATTCCACTACGCCATTGGCACTTGAACGACCCGGGCGTCGTCCCCAACTTGCTGCAGACCGGCGCCGGCTCGCCCACCGGGATTTGCGTCTACGAAGGGACATTGCTGCCAAAGGCATTCCAAGGCGAGTTGTTGCACACGGACGCTGGGCCGAATGTCTGCCGCGCGTACCCTGCCAAACCGGATGGAGCGGGGTATTCGGCCGAGTCCGTTAATGTGCTCGTGGGTGCCGACAACAAGTGGTTTCGCCCCAGCGATGTTTGTGTAGCTCCCGATGGATCGGTGCTGGTCGCCGACTGGTACGATCCAGGCGTCGGCGGACATCGCATGGAAGACATCGAACATGGTCGCCTGTTTCGCGTTACACCCGCCGGCCACGACGGCAAATACGTCGCACCCAAGCAAGATTTTTCGTCGCTGGACGGCATGCTTGCCGCCTTGAATAATCCGAATCTTGTCGTTCGCACGATGGCTTGGACGGCGCTGCATAAACAGGGCGAGCGAGCCGAATCAAAGCTGCTGAATCAGTTCGAGTCGTCGAATGATGCTCGAGCGCGGGCGCGAGCCTTGTGGTTGCTTGGAAAAATCGAAGGCCGCGGCCCGCACTACGTCGAACTGGCGCTCAGTGACAAGGACGCCAACATCCGCATCGTCGGACTGCGATTGGCTCGCCAACTAAAGCTGGACGTTATCCCGCTGGCCCGGCGAATGGTGCGAGACGCGTCGCCGCACGTCCGACGTGAAGTCGCCGTTGCGATCCGCCACAACAGATCCGAGGAAGTCCCCGCACTGTGGGCCGATCTTGCCGGGCAGTACGACGGCAAAGACCGATGGTATCTGGAGGCGCTGGGAATCGCCGCCGACCGGCAATGGAACGCCTGTCTCGATGCGTGGCTCAAGAGATCCGGAGACGCCTGGTCAACAACTCCGGCCGGCCGTGACATTGTTTGGCGCAGTCGAGCGAAACGGACGCCCGAGCTTCTGGCGAAAATCGTGACCGATCCCAAGACCCCCGCCGAGACGCATCCGCGATACATGCGAGCGTTCGACTTCTTGAGTGGCCCTGAAAAGGACCAGGCCTTGAAGGCCATTTTGTTAGGACTGTAGGCTACGCAGTATCATGATCAAACACGTTTTTCTGATCGCCGTCGCATCTGCCTTGGCTATGCCGGCCGTCGCCGACTCGACGGACGTGCAGGCAGCCAAGGACGCCACGATCGTGCAAACGATCCTGCGCTTGAAGGGAATCGATGTCGACGGGACGCCAAAACTGAAGGCAGCGGTGCTGCGGCACCTGAAAACGGTCGAAGGGAAGCCCGAATACGTCGACCTGATAAAGTCGCTCAAGGTGCGCGGTGTCGAAGCCGAGCTGTTGCGATTGGCCGTTGATAAGCCGGACAGTACCGAAGGCGTCGGTGCGGCCGAACTTCTGCTCGAATACCAGGAAGCCCAACGGATCAGAGACGTGATCCACGGCAGCGACGAAGCCCAAGCGGCAAGCGCCGTCGCCGTGCTCGGTCGCGTCGGTAGCTCTCAAGCACTCCAGCTCATCCAACCCCTGGTCACCGACCCTCAGAATAGCCGTGTCGTCCGTTCGGCTGCCGCCATGGCCGTTGGTCGAAATCTGATCGGACAGCGGTTCTTGTTGGAGCGTGTTGCAGCGGGGGAACTTCCCCAGGACTTGAACTTCGCCGTGGCCAATGCGTTGTTTTCGTCACCCGATCAAGACATTCGCCGGCGAGCTGCCAAGTACCTAAAGTTGCCCGCGGCGGCCAAAGGAGTCCCCTTGCCACCCGTGGCCGAACTTGTCAAACAAGCTGGCAATGCGTCGCGCGGGCAACAGCTGTTCAAGACAACTGGGACCTGTATTAAGTGCCATAAAGTTCGTGGAGAAGGCAAGGAGGTTGGCCCCGACCTTTCCGAAATCGGCAGTAAGCTCTCCAAAGAAGCGATGTTTGTTTCGATTCTCGATCCAAGTGCCGGGATCAGCCACAACTACGAAAGCTATACGGCTATTTTGGAGAGCGGCAACATCGTCACGGGCATTGTCGTTAGCCGTACCGACGAGCGAGTGACGTTGCGTAACGCCGAAGCGATCGACAAGACCTACCAGATGTCCGAGGTCGAAGAGCTAGTCAAGAACACCGTTTCCATCATGCCCGCGGACCTGCAACAAACGATGACCGCCCGCGACCTGGTAGACGTCGTCGAGTTTATCACGACATTGAAAAAAGTCGGTAACTAGACCTACGTCAAACTACAGCATCTTGCGATAGTATTTTGATTATTTCACAACCTCTCCGCGACCACAACGACTATCAGCGACTGATCCAATGTGGAGTTCGCCCAACTCGGAGGCGACGAATCCAGGCATCTCTTGACGCTCTTCACGATGACGTCCGGCGGCCGATCATGTCAGGTACTGCATCGTCAGGTTCGACAAGTTTACCAT
>JASLPZ010000046.1:0-27333 GCA_030744725.1 Pirellulaceae bacterium | reverse complement strand
GTCGGAATAGAAAAGCGTAAACAAAACCCGAACGATCGCCCAGCTCAAGCAATACTAACTTTGGCGCAGCCTAGACCTTGCCTGACTGGCAGAAAGTGTCTAGAATGCCGGAATGCATCGGCACGAGCCGATGCGTTGACACGGATGCACCCCGCAGGCCACTAAGGCCAACCAACCCCACCAACCACATTCCGCCGGCCCTCACTCCCACCGCTGGCTGGCGGCTCGAAAGACCAGGCAACATGAGCCAGGGTACGTACCTCCCGGTATTGGATAGGTGTCACCTGAAGACGGTTTCGCGCGCGATGAAGACCGGTCGGCCGCTCGGAGAAGTCGCGGCGGAGCTGGAATTTTCGTCGGTCAACGATCTGTTAGACGCGACAGCCACCACGGTTGGGATCGACCTGGTCGATCTGGAACACGTGGAAGTCGACAGTTCACTGCTGGAAGATTTCCCCATCAAGCTGATTCACCGTTTCGAGGTTTTTCCCCTACGACGCACGTCCGACACGCTGACCCTGGCGGTCAGCAATCCTTTCGACATCCACGCGATTGATGCGATTGGTGCCGAGACTCGTACAGCGGTCACACCGGTGTTGACCGACGGCGAACAGCTTCGCGGCTTAATCAAGTCACACCTGGGTGTCGGTGCGGATACGGTCGATGGCCTGCTGGCACTGCAGAAGGGTGAAGATTCAGAAGTGCTGGGGTCGCTCAACGGAAAGGATCTCGAAGACGCAGAGCAGGCTCAACAGGCATCGGTCGTGCGGTTAGTGAACGAGATTCTGACGGCTGCGATCGATACGCGAGCGAGCGACATTCATGTCGAAGCTCAAGAGCAGGGACTCAAGTTGCGTTACCGCATCGACGGCGTGCTGCAAAAGCAACCAACCGCGGCGGAGATGAATCAGTTCCGTAATGCGATCGTCACTCGTTTGAAGATTATGGCCAAGTTGAACATCGCGGAGAAGCGCGTTCCGCAAGACGGGCGAATCAAGCTGCGCGTCAAAGGCCGGGAAGTCGACATCCGCGTCTCGATGATTCCCATGCTGCATGGCGAGGGTGTCGTCATGCGTGTGTTGGACAAGGAGAATTTGAACTTCTCCTTACGCGGCATTGGCATGTCCGAGAACATCTACCAGCGTTTCGAAAAGCTGATTCGTTTGCCGCACGGGATCATTCTGGTCACAGGGCCGACAGGTTCTGGCAAGACAACGACGCTGTACAGCGCATTGGCCGAGATTAACAACGAGGAAAACAAGATCATCACCACTGAGGATCCGATCGAGTACCAATTGCAAGGCATTAATCAGATTCAGGTGAACACGAAGGTCGGGATGACATTTGCCGCCAGCCTGCGAAGTATTCTGCGTCACGATCCGGACATCGTGCTGGTTGGCGAGATTCGCGATCTGGAAACAGGCGAGAACGCAACACAAGCTTCTCTGACCGGGCACTTGGTATTCAGCACGCTCCACACCAACGATTCGGCTGGCGCGTTCATGCGGTTGTGCGACATGGGGGTCGAGCCGTTCCTGGTGAGCAGCACCGTCGAAGGTGTTTTGGCTCAACGGCTGGTGCGGCAGCTCTGTTCGGATTGCTGCGAGCCCGACATTCGTTCGCGGAGCGAAGCGCCGGAGGACTTTCCGTGGGAAGTGATGCGCGAGTGCCGCAGGACGATTTATCGGCCCGTGGGCTGTCCAAGTTGCCGCGGCACCGGCTATCGCGGCCGCATGGGAATCTACGAACTGCTGACCACCAACGAGGAGCTTCGCAACTTGGCAACCGAGCGCGCGCCCTCGACGGAACTGAAGAAGGCCGCTCGTCGGGCCGGAATGACAACATTGCGTGACGATGGCTGGAAGAAGGTGATGGCCGGAGACACCACCATCGACGAGGTACTGCGCGTCACGAAAGCGGATGACTGAGCGTCGCTTTTCGCTTCGAGACTGAGGATTTATCGAATTTCAACCAAGTAGGCTGGAACCAGCGCAGCGCAGTTTCGGCAATACCAACGCTTTGTGCCATTCCTGAGCCGGAACGTCGCTGTACTTGTTCCGGTCTACAACTGAGAGTCGCCTTTCGCTCCGCGAAAGGACGCCGTGGGACTTCAGGTTCACGGAGCGAGCCACGAATCATGCCTGACTTCCTGTACAGAGCAAAGACGGCCGCGGGCCAGAACACGGATGGAGTGATCTCCGCCGAAAGCCATCGCGAAGCGCTTTCGCTGTTGACGCGGCAGGCGTTGTTTCCACTCGAAGTCCGCGACCAGGCAACCGCCGGCGGATCCTTCAAGCTGCCGATTCAACTGTCGCGCAAAGTCAAAGCCGAAATCATCGCGGACACGCTGACGCAACTTGCTGATTTGCTGGCTAATGGCGTCGCATTGTTGGAGTCGCTGAGGATCCTCGCCGAGCAATCCACCGATAAGCGAATGTGTGAAGTGCTGGGAGAAGTCTGCAAGGATGTCGAGAATGGGGCCAATTTGGACGACGCCCTAGCCGCTCATCCCGAGATCTTTTCGCCGCTCACAGTCAACATGGTGCGAGCCGGCTTGGAAGGGGCGTTTTTGGAAGAGTCGCTAGAACGCATCGCATCCTTCATGCGGAAGCACAACGAGCTGCGCGGCAAAGTCATCAGCGCGATGACCTATCCGATCCTGCTGGCCATCGTCGGGTCGATCGTCGCTGTCGTACTGATCGTCCTGGTCGTGCCGATGTTTGAGTCTTTCTTCGATCGGTTGGAGCGCAGCGGCGTGGGCTTACCGATCGTCACCTTAATCCTGCTTGCCATCAGTGACACGCTGACGCGGTACGGCGTCTTTGTCGGTCTCGGCCTTGCCGGTCTTGTCGTCTTGGCCCGAAAGTACATGGCAACCGAACGCGGGACGCGTTGGTTGGATCGTGTCAAGTTGCGCATCCCCGTCGCCGGAAGTATTTTTCACGACACGGCTGTTTCGCGTTTCTGCCGTATTTTGGGCACGTTGCTTCGAAACGGGGTTCCCATTCTGAAGTCACTTGACATCAGCAGCGCATTCGCCGGCAATACGCTGTTGCAAGAGGCGATCAAGGACTCCGCCGTAAACATCTCGTCTGGCAACTTGTTGTCCCAGCCGTTGGCGACGAGCGGGCTGATTCCGGCCCAAGTGATGGCGATGATTCGGGTTGCCGAGGAGTCGAACACGCTCGACCAGGTACTCGTGAAGATCTCAGACCGTATGGACCAAAAAATCGAACGTCGTTTGGAAATGATGGTACGGCTCATCGAGCCCATCATGCTGCTCACAATCGGTGGCCTCGTGATGTTCATCATCGTCGGCGTCTTGCTTCCCATAATTGACTTGAATTCCGCGATCGACTGATCGCTTAGTAGGCAGGTTTGTAACTGCCAGAACATGAAACTGTAGTCGAAGTCGCAAGACTTCAGGTGTCCGAAGTCCTGCAACTTCGGCCGCGAATGAACACGCAGGGAGAAAAACATGAAACGAATTCACAAAAGACGACGCACAGGTTTGACGCTCTTAGAACTGATGATTGTCCTGGTGATCTTAGTCGGGCTGATCGCGTTGGTCGGTCCGAGATTACTGGGGACGCAGGCCAAGGCCGACGTCAAGAACACGAAGACGCAGATTGGAAATCTCGAGTCGGCGTTGAAATTGTACGCCGTCGATATGCGGACGTTCCCGAACTCCGAAGACGGGCTGAAGGCACTGCTGCAACCGCCTACCGACGAGAAAAAGGCCCGCAAGTGGGAAGGCCCCTACCTCGACGACGAGATCATTCCGGGCGACGCTTGGGACAACGAGTTCATCTACGAGTACCCGCCGGCGAAAGGTAAACGCGATTTTCCGAATGTGGCTTCTCCTGGTCCTGACGGTGAATTGAATACGGAAGACGATATCATCAACTGGCGAAGCGACGAAGGAGACAGCGAAGGAGACGGACAGATCGAAGCTGAGGGGACGTTGGAGTGAGTCATTGGCGTCGACGGAATAGTCGGCCCGCTTCGCGTGTCTGGCCGAATCGACATGCCGCCTTCACGTTGCTCGAACTTGTCATCGTGATGGCAATCCTCGCCTCCGTCGCGGCGATCGCCTGGCCGCGGATGCGCCCGCTGCTGCGCCGCTCGTCGCATCGTGATGCGGCGTTGCAGCTTAAGGCGGACTTGGCGGAAGCCCGCCAGCGCGCCGTTCGCACCGGCGAGGTGCTGGAGTTGCGCGTCTATCCGGGGACTGGCCGCTACGAGATCGGATCAGCTATTGATCGACCTGCCAATCTGCCCGACGGCGCAGCGCAAGGTTCCGTTCTCGCCCAGCAAGAGGCAGAACTTGACTTCTCCGAACCCAGACCGGGGGCGCTCGAGCAGCAAGCCACTCTTACTCGTGAGCTTCCCGACGGCGTGAGCTTTCCACAGAATGACACCCCAGTCGGCGTAGATCGGCAATTGGCTGGCTCGGTGGTACCCCTGGCGACGGAAGACGAGGGAGCCGTTCTTTCGAACCCATCTCTCACGGACGGCGTGCTTGCGGCGGAGTTTTTTCCCGACGGCCGATCCACGGAATCCATCGTCGAATTGGTGCGCCCAGAAACGCACGAAGTGATTGCGCTGCATTTGCGCGGATTGACTGGAGCTGTCCGGATCCGTGCTGTCGAGCACGCCCCCACGCTGCTGGAACATGTGGAGGAAGACGAACTGTTTTCGGAGGCTGATTCACAATCCGAGGCACGTCCATGACCAGTCAAGCCGAACGGCGCGGTGGCTTCTCATTGCTGGAGGTCATCATCGCCACTGGGATTCTCGCCACCAGTACGGTCCTCTTGCTGAGCCTATTCGCCACGGGCGAGCGGCACGCGAAAAGGGCGGAGGAACGCGTCTTCGCCCAGATGCTATGTCAATCAACGTTGGATGAGCTGCTCGCCGATCCGTCGCAGCTTCAACGCGTCGAGGACGAGCTACTGGCCGGTTACGGTGATTGGACCTATTCGGTCGACTGGACGCCGACCGATATCGAGGGACTCGTGCGCCTGCATGTTTCGGTGAAACATGTCGATGCAATTGACCAGTTGGAGAACCGCGGCACCGTCTCTGATCGCAACGTCTTTGAGCTGGTTCGTTGGACACGTTACGAGACTCACAGCAACTCCACACTAGATCGCAGTTCCCACTCGATCATGTCTCCCACTTTGCCATGAACGATCGACGCAACAGAAATGGTTTCACGCTCTTGGAAGTGATTATTGCGTCCAGCCTGGCTGCGACGTTAATGTTGCTTGTGTGGTCCTTGTTCAGTATCTATTCGAAGCTAAACGACAAGGGTGCCAGGCAAGCGACGGAACTGCAAATCGTGCGTTCTTTGATGCGTCAGTTGCACTCGGACCTGCACCACGCCAGAAGCTCCTGGATGTCAACGAGGGATGGCTTTCCGGCGGTTTCGCAAACGCTGAACGACGGAGCCTCAACAGCATTTGCCGGCGATGGTACCGATTTGATTTCGTTGCCCCCGGGCGCGCAACTCCTGGGAAGTGACACACGATTTCGGTTGGTGGTGCGAGCACCGCGTAGACGTGCGGCGCACGGCTCGGTCGAAAGGACCGCTGTTGAAGAGGTCCCCCCGCCGGATCTGTGCGATGTGGTGGAGTATATTTGGAAACCTCGCCCTGAACTCCTGCCACCAGGTGACGAATTCCCAGCCAAAGACGATGTCCAGCAGCGTTTCGCTGACGTTGGAGATGAAGGTCAAGCAGCGGGGCTAGTCCGCCGAGTGACTCCCTGGTTCCTGCCGAACACTGATGAAGACACCGCTCGGTCTAACGAAAATGGCACCGCCCCGAGTCGATCATCCGAGAGTGGTCGCGGGGCCGACATGGATCCACAACGTCTGCAGCAACAGATGATACATGAGGACGCGGTGCCGGAAATTGTCACCCTGCAGTTTCGCTACTTCGATGGAACTGTCTGGTTAAGTCACTGGGATAGCAGGCAGACGGGCCGCTTGCCAGCTGCGGTTGAGATCGCCTTTGACGTGCAAGCGGAGGAGCAGCAACTGGAGGAGCAGCAAACAGACGAGCGACAACTCACGGCAGGCAACCATGCAGATCAACAGTTCCTCGAAGACACTTCACGTGTCGTCGAGATGTCTCGGGTTGCCGACAACGACATTGCCGATGAAGCCGAACAGGAGTACCGCTTTGTAATCGCCGTTGACACGACAAAGCCTCTTCGCGCAAACGAGGAGGTGATGATGCCATGACGAGATTCGCAAAGTGCAGGCGCAACGGTGTCGTCTTGATCGTCGTGTTAGTGCTCGTGCTCCTAATGAGTGTCGCGGCTTTTGGTTTCTTGTTGTCAATGCAGACGGAAAATGTCGCAGCTGGGGCCAGCGGCGACCATTTGACTGCGCAGCAGTCCGCATTTTCGGCGATCGAGTTGCTCTCGGCCGTGCTCGAAATGCCGCGGGTGCAGCGTCGAGAACTTGGTGGCGTCACGAACAATCCAGACTTATTCAATGGCGTGCCGTTGGATGACACGGTGGCTGCGGCAGACGAAGATGTTCCACGCTTCATTGTAGCTGCGCCAGATTCAGCGCCTCAGCAAGACGTCTCAGTTCGATTCGGTGCTGTGGACGAGTCTGCGAAGTTACATCTGGGCAAACTTGTCGAGTGGGATGAGTTGCAGCCAGAATCTGGCAGGCAGGCTCTTTTGCGTTTGCCCGGCATGACGCCAGACGTAGCCGACGCGATTCTTGATTGGGTCGATACCGATTCGCAGCCACGATTCGAGGGTGCCGAGTTCGATACTTATGCGGGGCATCGCATTCCTGTGAAACCACGGAACGGAAGACCTGTTGATATGGAAGAGCTGTTGCTGGTGCGGGGCGTCGATGAGGCCCGCCTCTTTGGTGTAACGACCGATTTGGCGAACGAACCCGACCTGCTTACTGAAGAAGGGCCGTATGCGTGGAGGGACTACCTGACTGTTTATAGTGGCGAACGCAACGAGTCTCGTGACGGCTTGCCGCGGGTATTTCTCAACCATCCACAGCTCGATTCGTTGCACCAACAGTTGGTCGAGCGGATGCCGATTTCCTGGGCAAACTTCATCGTGCTCTATCGGCAGTACGGCCTTGGCGGATCTTCCGATCAGGCGACAACGCCCGACCAGGTCACGCTCGATTTCACGTTGCCGGCAGCTCACCGCATGGAAAGCCCGCTGGACCTGATCGATGTCACCGTGTCCGTCCCATGGAATGGAAAAACGGTTAGCGTCGCCAGTCCTTTCTCCAGCGAGCCGCCGATGATGCAGAGTCAGCTTCCAGAGTTTCTAGATCAAGTCACCGTCACATCGGACACGAGGTTCGAGGGGCGAGTGAACATCAACCTTGCACCTCGCGAGGTATTGCTGGCCGTCCCCGGCATTGACGAGAGCCTGGCAGAGCGCGTCCTTGCAGCACGTTCAATGGCGGGCGAGAACAATGCTGGTCGAGATCACCCAGTTTGGCTGCTCACAGAAGACCTTGTGGACCTCGCTACGATGCGGAAACTGCTGCCCAATGTCAACGCGGGAGGCGATGTCTTTTACGGCGAGTTTTTGGGAAGCACGGGCCAGCACGCTCCGGTGTATCGCTGTGAGGCGGTCATCGACGCGACCGTCCAGACCGCTCGACAAGTCTTTTTTCGTGAACTAATGAACGGGAAGCAATTACAACCATACGAGATTTCATTTAGCCCCTAGCCGCGGGTGAGATTGGATGACCTCGCGTTACGGGTTCAACAAGCGAATCGCAACAAGCGAACCAGCAATGTTAAACAAACTGAATCAACCTAGAACTTGTTTATTCGTCCAATGGACGCGGCCCGTCTGCCGATATCTACTCGTTGAACGTGCGTCGCCGACTCCGCAGATTAAGGCGGTGGGTTGTTGGGAGGCTGATGAGAGTCAGCCGTTAGTGGAGCAATTGCAAGAGCAACTTGCAGCGCAAGACATTCGTTGTCGCCAAGCCGTGTTGTTGTTGCCGCGAGCCGAATTGGAAGTCTCGTCGCATCAGTTGCCGCCTGCCACGAACGACGAGTTGCCGGAATTGGTCGATAGCGCCGTGGCGGCAGAGCTCGACGATACCGGGGGCACACAGGTCAGCGACTTCCTCGTTACACATCACGATGCCACGGGAAACGAAGTGCTCACTTTCTCACTGTGCGATCAGCGGAGCAGTGATTTCAAGCACCGTTTCAAAGCCATTGGCTTGAATTTGCTTGCCATTACTTTCTGTGGGTTGGGGGCCGTCAAGCTGCTTCAGCGAGTGGTCCAGCGCCCAGCGTCAACGGCAGTCACCGTGGCGATTGGCGACGCCGATATCGATCTTGCCGTGACAGAGAACGGCCGTCCACTCTTGTTTCGTTCGATTCCCTGTTCGTCGGAAGAAGACCGTGTACGTGCGGAACGCCTCAGTGCTGAGATTCGTCGCACCTTGGCACTAGTGCACCGCGGTGATGACGAGTCAACGCGTCTCTACTTGATCGGCGACGTCGATAGGCATGAGAAACTCGCTCAGTTGCTCGCCGAGCAACTCTCTGTTTCGACGTCCGTGGTCAACCCACTCACGCATGTCGAGTCTGCAGCGAACATTGAGACCCCGGCACACTATGCGAATCTAATAGGAATGGCTTGCGCGTGGAGCGGCGATGGCCTTGACCTGGATCTGCTCGACCCGCGGCGGCCTCCGCGAAAGGCCGGTCCCTGGCGGCGCGTCGCGTTCTGGAGTGCCATCGCTGCGGCAATCTTCCTGGGGATGGGTTATGTCTCCTCGCAGCACAAAGCCGATCAGCTCGACTCGATCAATCAACAGAAGGAGAAACTCAAGAACTTGGCGAAACGCGCCGGTAAAGCGCAAGGGCTGCAGGAGGTCGCGGATGCCACCAACGCTTGGCGGAGCGACGACATCGCCTGGCTCGACAAGCTGCATGAGTTGTCCAATCGTTTGCCCAGCGGCGAAGAGGCCCTGATTCGGCGCATGAGTATGTCAACGGACTCCCAAGGAAACGGAGTGATTGACTTGGCCGTCCAAGTGAGTCAGCCGGAGATCGTCGCGAATCTAGAAGACGCGGTCCGAGACGATTTTCATTCTGTTAGCAGCAAACGTGTCACGGAGTCGGACGAAAGGGCCAGGTTACCTTGGACGTTCGAGACGCGCATTACGTTCAGGCCGGGGGATCCTCCCGACTTACCCTTACCGGATGAAATCGCTGAAGGTAGCGGAATTCGCGAGACTTCGGATCGAAGCGAGGAAGACCAAAGTCTGGCAATTTCGGAATCTTCGCCCGCTGCACAGTCCGATGCCAAGGAAGGAGGTTCGCCCAAATGAACACGCGCACCAAATTCCTCTTAGCGGCGCTGGCCGTGGTGGGCGTCGGCGTGTTTGGCGATCAAGGCTACCGTCGCCTGGTCGAAGAGCCGGCACAGAAGCGCGAGCGCGAAGCGAGCAAACTCGATCAACAGATCAAAGAAGCCGAAGACACTATTTTCAGGTCGGCCGCGGCGGCCGACGAACTGCTGGCGTTGGAACAATACTCGCTCCCCTATGACGAAGAGCTCGCTCGTGCCCATTATCAAGACTGGTTGCTGACTCTGGTGGAAAAGGTCGACTTGCAGCAAGGGAGCGTCGATGCTGGAACACCCGTTACCGTGTCGATCAAGGATCGCAACACGCGCAAGCCAAAAGAGGTTTTCAAACGTTATTTGTTCTCGCTACGAGGACGTGGCACGCTACGGCAAGTGACACGGCTGCTGTACGAGTTCTACCAGGGTGGCCACTTGCACAAGATACGAACGATGGCACTCAATCCTATCGCAGGCGGAAAGCAACTGGACGTGACCATGGGGATTGAAGCATTGGGGCTGACTCGCTGCGAGCGCGAAGGCGAGCTTTCGACTGCCGTGGCAAATCGGCTCGCCTTCGATAACTTGGAATCGTACGAGACCATTGTCCGCCGGAATCTCTTCTCGCAGGAAGGCGTCAGTGCGCTGCGCGACGTCATGCTGACGGCCATCACGTTCGACCGCAGTGGTACCCCCGGAGCCTGGTTTTCCGCCGGAAGCAACGCCCAAACGTACGTCGTGCATCGCGGCGAGTCATTAGGGATCACATCGCACCATGTGGAAGTGATCGACATCCAACCACAGCTGGTCTTGATTGAAGTCGACGGCGACGTGCTACGACTTTCATTGGGAAGGACCATCCACGAGACGCTAGCCGCGTCGACGTCAGCCAGCGAAGCTAGCACGACTGTGGTGCGGTAGGTCGACCAGCTTGGTTCGCTCCCTGCGCTTAGTCCGGGCTAGAAAGCGGGGTAAGCATCCTGCTTGCCTTGGGTTTCGCGTCCATGAATCGCAAGCTGGAAGCTTACGCCGCTAAACACAAGTATTGCCCCGAAGGGCAACGCGATGCATTGACACGTGTCAATCATTTCACTACTCTCTCCGCCTCTTCTCTGTGATCGAGGATGGCAGCGGCGCGTTCGCGCCAACAGCTCGAAGTTTTTTAGCGGAAGCTCCTTATGCCCATCAAGTGTGCTACCATTCTGCAGGTGTTAGCGCTGGTGATGTCTGTCGCTGCGCATGGTCACGCTCAGGTCGGTGCCATCCATTTCACACCCTACGACTGTCGGCAGAAGTCAGCGGATGAGGTCGCGGCAATCTTGCGTCCGCTGTTGCCCAAGGCTCGATCTGTGCAACTCGTCGTGGATCGCGATCAGAACCGCATCCTCCTCAGCGGAACGGACGACGTGCAGAGCATCGCTCGGCGTGTGTTAACGGAGGTTAACCGTCCTCCAACGCAGGAGCCACGCCCCTTGCCGGCGCAAGCCAGACCCAATTCACTTCAATCCACTCGAAACGACAGTCTCGCGCGTTTTGTCTTCGTCCCGCAAAACCGTCTCGTCCGGCTACAGCAGCAACTGTCGGGGATGTTCGGCGATCGTCTGAGCTTGCGCCGCATCGGGCCGCGAGAGATTCTCCTGCTCGGGTTGTCGCAACAACCGCCGAGCCGACTGGAGATTGAATTCGATCGGGTACGAAGCGGTGTTCTAATTGGAGGGCCCACCGGTTCAGTCAACCAGTTCGCCGTACTGGTCCAGGCACTCGTTGGTGACCAACGTGGAAACGGCTTTCGCACGCAGGTCTTTCGAGTTCACCGCATCAACCATCGCTCACTGCAAAAGATCATCAAACCGGCTCCGCCAGCCAGTCCGCCCCCTGCAGCGACCGGTTACCAACCGAGGCATAACGCCGCGCCACGATCATCGCGCGGTCCAGTCTCGCCCGCTCGCTATCTGTACCAGGAAGAGAATGTGCCGCAAAATCAGGCAGCACCACCCGCTGCGAATCAGCCAAACGGAGTTGTACTTCCGGCGGGTCCGTTACGGCAATTCGAGGGCGTGGAGATCGAGTCGCTGCCGGATCTTGACGTGATTATCTTGCGCGGCCGCGACCAGGATCTGGATCAGCTCGCTGAGATCATCCGACAACTGGAACGCATCAGCCAAGAGACTCAGCCGGAGGTGCGCGTCTATCCACTTCGTCATGCGCAAAGCGAAGCGGTTGCGGAGATCGTTTCACAAGCGAGTGATGATCTCGTCAGCGGCCGCGCGGGCAAAGTCTCCGTGACACCGTTGGTAAAGCCGAATGCATTGTTGCTGATCGGCTGGGGCGATGCCGTGACCTCGGTTGTTCAGTTGATTCAGCAACTCGATCAACCAGTTGCCGCTCAAACGCAATCCGCCGTTTTCCGGCTGCGCTACGCAACCGCCAGCGCCGTGCAAGAGACGCTCAATTCGTTTTTTTCCGATCGCAACGGGCTGGGGCCGAAGGTTCAGGCAACCATCGATACCCGCACGAACGCGGTGATCGTTTATGCAGCGCCGCGGGACATGCTGGAAGTCCGCCGCATCATCCAGGATCTCGATCGACCCGACAGTGCTGCAGTCAATCGCGCTCATATTTTTCAGATCCAAAATGCCTTGGCCGCAGATGTTGCGCAGACTCTGCAGCAGGCCATCGAAGCCGCCAGCGGAAATACCGACCGCTCAGCGATTCTGGAGTTACAAACTTTCGATGCCGAGGGACAACGGATTCTCCGATCCGGCACACTTGAGAATGTTCAAATCACACCGAACCCTCGGAATAACACCATCATCGTCTCCAGCCCAGCGGAGAACTTGGAGCTGCTTGCCGCGCTGATTCGTCAACTCGATTCACCAGCTGTCCAAGCCCAAATCAAGGTCTTTCAGATCGTCAACGGTGACGCGTCGAGCCTGGTCGACACACTGCGTTCGCTGCTGCCGTCGCAGCCGGGGGCCACCATGGGGCCTCAGTTGCCAAGCGCTCCTGGCGAAACATCTCTGGCACCGTTACGATTTTCCGTTGAGGTGCGCAGCAACAGTCTCATTGCAACCGGTTCAGAAGGTGATTTGCGGATTGTGGAAGCGCTGCTGGTCAAGCTGGACCAGAGCAACACGATGCAGCGAAAGACTGCTGTCTTTCAATTGAAGAACTCCCCGGCCATCGACGTGGCCAACGCGATCAATCAATTCCTCGTCAATCGTCGACTAGTCGAGCAAGCTGCACCGGGCGCGGATAGCCCATTTCAGGAACTCGAACGCGAAGTCATTGTTGTGCCGGAGCCCGTGGCCAATAAGCTGGTTCTCGCAGCGACTCCGCGCTATTTCGACGAGATCAACGATTTGATCGAGAAGCTCGACGAACAGCCGCCCCAGGTCATGATCCAGGTGCTGATCGCAGAAGTTGCGCTGAACGACACCGATGAGTTCGGCGTGGAGCTTGGCCTGCAGGATTCTGTTCTGTTCGACCGCAGCCTACTGGGCGATCTCCTCACGACCACCAGCACAGCTACAGGATCTGCGGGCGTCATTGCCACGGAAGAGATCATTCAGTCCGCGACGAATATCCCCGGTTTCATTTTTAACAACGCTCTGCCCCTAGGGAACAGTGGCAGTGCGGGAGCGTTGGCAAACGCCGATGTAGTTGGCAGTCAGGGAATTTCGAATTTCGCCGTGGGACGTGCGAATGATCAGCTCGGATTTGGTGGGCTTGTACTTTCAGCGAGTAACCAGAATCTGAGCATTTTGATACGAGCCCTTCAGGAATCTCGCCGCGTCGACATCCTCAGCCGGCCTCAAATTCGTACACTCGATAACCAGCCGGCTTTCATACAGGTTGGTCAGCGCGTACCACGGATTATCGGCTCGACGGTGAATCAAAACGGGCAATCGAATTCGGTAACGCTGGAAAACGTAGGCCTCATTCTCGGCGTGACGCCTCGGATCAGTCCGGATGGAAATGTCGTGATGGAGATCGATGCCGAGAAGTCGCAACTCGGCCCCGAACAAGATGGCATTCCCGTGGCTGTGTCGATCGACGGCACAGTCATCCGCTCGCCGCGAATCGACACGACCACCGCTCAGGCGACGGTGAGTGCCGCTGATGGCGAGACAATCGTGCTGGGCGGACTGATCACGGAACGAACCGAGGAGGTCCATCGCCAGGTTCCGTGGCTAGGTGATGTGCCCGTTCTGAAACACCTCTTTCGATTCGATGGATTCCAATCTCGTCGAGCGGAGCTACTCATCATTCTCACTCCGCATGTGATTCGTACACCGGAAGACAACGAACTCGTCCGCCAAGCCGAGATGGCTCGCATGAGCTGGTGCGCCGCAGACGTCTTTGACCTACAAGGCGACATCGGTTTCTATTCCGACTCCCAAGTGGAAATGATCGATCGAGGCGCGCCTGAGACAATCTTCCCCGACGTGAATCCAAGTGGTGAGCCGTCGCCGATCGAACAGTCAATCGCAGTGCCGCGCCGCATACTCCCTAGGTAGACCCCGACCGAATCTGGCCATTGACGATTCCATGGAAAGTAAAATCTCAAAACCAAGCTGCACGTTCTCGGCAGTCATCTGCCTGTTGCTGTGCGGATGCCAGTCGATGCAACCGAAGTGGGATGAATCGTGGTTCGGCGAAACGCCTCCACTCGCGGTGCCCGATCGAATTCTGGCAATCTGGACCGACACCGTGTTACACCAAGCCGGCAGCCCGGGAGTTCGCGGATTTGGAGGCAGGCTCTATTTCTACAAGGACGGTGGAAACGACACGGTAGAAGTCGACGGTAGTGTTACCGTCTATGTGTTCGATAGTAAAACGAGAGATCCCATTCACGCTGCTCCCCTGAAGAAATATGTCGTAACTTCCGATCAACTCGCATCGCATCACAGTAAGACGAGCCTGGGGCACTCCTACAGCATCTGGGTTCCTTGGGATCGTGTCGGGGGACCAAACCGCACGCTGAGCCTCGTCGTACGCTTCGACGGACGTGAAGGGGGAACAGTCTTAGGTCAGCCGTTAACGAAGCAGTTGCCTGGAGTCCGGAGCAAGGATTCCGCACCCTCTCCGATCCGCAAGGTTTCGCACGAATCGGCGGTCGAAGTTGATACCGAATCGGAAGACACCAAGTCGAGCATCAACTCGCTAACGATCACACTGCCACCCAACCTCCAGCGCCGCTTGATAGGTGTTGTGCCCCAATCTCAATCACCTCAGCCGGCGCGTGAAACCGCTGTTAGTCGGCCGAAGCAGGCAGCGGAAGAATCTGTACCTCCGACTAAATCCGTGCTTCCGATTACGAGTCTTCCGAATCACTCACAGGTGGTGGAGGGCCAGGCAACTTCATCAGCTTCACCACCTTCAACACGTTCTGCACCTTCGAGATTTCCGGCTCGAAGAGAGCCACGAGTTCAGCCAGGTCGCGTTCCCTTGCGGAGGTTACCTCACCCCGCAGGATGGCCGTCCGCCCTTCCACTGACACCACGATCCGGCTTCGCTCCGAGAAACGACTCGACAACGACATCACATCCGTCAAGCGATTCTCCACGTCCGTGAGTGGTGGTTTGGAAGGTGCGAAGTCAAGTCTTAGCTTGGGATGATACATCTCATTCGTATCTGGAAGCGCCAGCGGTCGATTGATTTGAGAAGTGCGGTCAACTCGCTCGCGCAACCCTGCTATGGATGACATCACCCTTCCTGTCACTCTCGCTTGTTCGCTGCCTACGAATCCTTGCTGCTCGCGTTGATCCGAGCCGACGAAATCTGCTCTTCCGCGGTTTCTTCTCAAAAACCGCTCGCTGCCCTGCAAGTCACCGGCCCCCGAGAACCTCGCTGGCCCGACACGTCTTTGCAGCGGTTGGCCGAAACTTCGTGAACCGAACAGCTGCGCCTCAGCCGCGGCATCGCTCATGAGAATGACAGCAAACAGTATCAACAGGTAAGCACCCTTTAGCACGAATAACCTCCCCGAAATTGTTCGACTCTCGTGAAGCTAGCTAGTCAGTGTTATTCTAACACAGGACGCGTGACCAATGGCAGAAGCCTCCCAGAATCCACCAAATCACAGCTGAGTCGAATATAGCTCCCATCCCAAGTCCGCCGGAATTGAAGTTCGTCGTACAGCGGACTACACTACTTCTTCCGTCGATTGGACTTGAACAAACTAGTGCTCTGTCAAGACTAAGAATTAGGATTGTCGAGCCTGATTGTTGTGGTTCGCTCCGCGACCCAAACGTATTGATCACAGCGATCAACGACTATCTCGCCAGACGACCATCCTTCAACCCTAGAATCAAGAATTGACACAGCACTAGCCGCGTCCGAAACAAAGTCGAGAACGATAAAGGGTTCACGTCATGCGAATATGTCTACTCTTGGCTTTGAGCAGTTTCGTCCTGGCAGTAGGCACCGTAGGTACAACGAACGGCCAGACGAAAGTGGTTCGTTTCGATCGCGACATTCGTCCGATCCTCTCCAACAACTGCTTCCCATGTCACGGCCCAGACGATCGCACGCGGGAAGGCGAACTGCGACTGGACTTGAAAGAGCACGCATTGGCGGATCGCGACGGTGAGCCTGCGTTGAAGGCAGGCGACTTGGAGGCCAGCGTCTCCTGGCTTCGAATCGTTAGTGATGATCCGGACGAATTGATGCCGCCACCGGATTCGAACAAGAAACTAACGCCCGTACAGATCGATCTGATCAAACGATGGATCGAACAGGGAGTGGAATGGTCGGACCACTGGGCGTTCGAGCCGCCACGCAAACCGGAACTTCCCAAAGTTTCCAACACCAAGTGGCTGCGAAATCCGATTGATCACTTCGTGCTGGCCCGACTGGACAGCGAGGGATTAAGCCCGTCGGCGGAAGCCGACTGCCGGACGCTGATCCGCCGCCTGAGCTTTGATCTGACCGGTCTGCCACCCAGCCCTGAACAGGTCGAGGCGTTCGTCGATGACCCGTCGGACACAGCTTACGAACGCCTGGTCGACAGGCTGCTGGCCTCGCGCCATTACGGCGAACGAATGGCGCTGATGTGGTTGGATGCCGCTCGGTACGGTGACACGAGCGTGTTCCACGCCGACGGACCACGCGACATGTGGGCATGGCGGGATCAAGTCGTACGAGCATACAACCAGAACATGCCCTTCGATCAGTTCACCACCGAGCAACTTGCCGGCGATCTGCTCCCAGACTCGACCATCGAGCAGCAAGTCGCTTCTGGATTCAACCGAAACACCGGCACGACTGATGAAGGTGGCGTCATTCCGGAGGAATATCGCGTCGAGTACGCTGTCGACCGTGTGAAGACGACGTCGACCGTGTGGATGGGGATCTCGATGGAGTGCGGTCAGTGTCACGAACACAAGTTCGATCCGATTTCGCAGACCGAGTATTACCGGTTCTATGCATTCTTCAATGTCAGCGCTGACGGAGGCATGCAGACGCGCAACGGGAACGCCAAACCGCTGGTCGAGGTTCCGGACCCCGAGCGACAGAAGAAGCTGCCTGGAGTGCTGGCCGCTGTTTCCGCACATGAAAAGGTGATGGCTGCTCATCGCGACAGTATCGGGCCGTTTGTCACTGCGTGGGTCGCGAAGCTGGAGGCGGAAGTGAAAGCGGCCGGCGACGTGGCACTGGCTCCGACCGATGCCATAGCCCACTACACGCTGGACGAGGGCCAAGGCAATACGATCGCCGACGTCGTCGATTCCAAACGCAAAGGGCAGGTCAAAGGCACATCGGAATGGGTAGAGGCTCGATTCGGTCAGGGGCTCAAACTGAATGGCAAGACGCTCGTGGATCTCGGCGATGTGGGCAATTTCGAGCGCACCGATAAGTTCTCGTACGGCGGTTGGCTGTATGCCACACCGAATACGACTGGTGCGTTGGTCGCTCGCATGGACAGTGCCAACGCCCATCGCGGCTACGACATCCTGGTCCAGAACAATATGGTCACAGCCCATATCATTCATCAGTGGCCAGGGAACGCGATCAAGGTCAAGACCAAGAAGAAGCTGAAGCCGGAAGAGTGGCACCACGTACTGGTAACCTACGATGGGTCTTCGAAAGCCTCGGGCGTAAAGGTCTACGTTGATGGCGAGTCGTGGGAATGGGACATTGAACAGGATGGTCTGAGCGAGACGATTCGCACACCTAAATCGCTACTGATTGGCAGCCGCCACGGCGGAGGCAATCTGACAGCGACAGTTGATGACGTGCGCATCTTCTCGCGCGAACTGAGCGGCACCGAGGTGCAGGCATTGGCGGGATCGAACCCGCTGCTCCCAATCCTGGCGACGCCGGCCGACCAGCGGTCCGAAGAGCAAATCAAAACTCTCCATGCACACTACCTCAACAATGAAGATGCCAAGCAGAAGGATTTGGTCAAGGAACAAGAGAGACTCAAGGCTGAGGAAGCAGAACTGCGCAAGCCGCTGACAACGGTGATGGTCATGCGTGACACGAAACGAGACACATTCCTGCTGTCTCGCGGCGCATATAACTCGCCAACCGAACAGAAAGTCCAGCCAGGCACACCGGACATGCTGCCTCCCATGCCGAAAGGCGCACCGCGAAACCGACTGGGACTGGCGCGGTGGTTGTTCCAGCCGGATCATCCGTTGACCGCGCGGGTGGCTGTCAACCGCTATTGGCTGATGCTGTTCGGCATGGGCATTGTTGCCACGCCCGAAGACTTCGGATCACAGGGCAAGTTCCCAAGCCACCCACAACTGCTTGATTGGCTCGCCGTCGATTTTCGCGAAAGCAACTGGGACGTCAAACGCATGGTCAAACAGATCGTCATGTCCGCCACGTATCGCCAAGGTACCAAAGTTGACGCGGAGTTGATCGAGCGAGATCGAGGCAACCTGTTGCTAGCCCGCGGCCCGCGGTTCCGCCTGCAGGGTGAGTTCATCCGCGACAATGCGTTGGCGATCAGTGGACTGCTCAACGCAAAGATGGGTGGTCCAGGTGTCAAGCCGTATCAGCCGCCCGGTTTGTGGGCCGAAGTCGGACTGGGCGGGAATCCCAAGTTCGTGCAGGACCATGGCGACAACCTCTATCGTCGCAGCCTGTACACCTACTGGAAACGGTCAGCCCCGCCGCCGAGTATGCAGATCTTCGACGCGCCGACACGTGAAAAATGCGCTATCTGGCGAGCACGCACCAATACACCGTTGCAGGCGCTCGTTACGCTCAACGACGTGCAATTTGTCGAAGCTGCTCGCAGCCTCGCCCAACGGATGATCATCGAGGGGGGCGCGACCCCCGAGTCACGTGTCGACTTCGCATTCCTGCTTGCCACTTCCCGCCGCCCCAGCGAGTTGGAACGTACGGCGCTCTTGGATGTCCAACAGACGGCCCAGGAACGATATCAAGATGATGCCGAGGCTGCCAAACAGCTGCTCAGCTTCGGCGAGTCGAAGCGGGACGAATCCCTTGACGCCGCCGTACACGCGGCCTGGACCGTCGCTGCCAGCATGATTCTAAACCTCGACGAAACTCTCACTCGGGAATGATCGCTATGGACCCCATGGACGAACTTCGCTTGCACATGAATCGCCGCCAGTGGCTGTCACAAGCGGGAGGGTGTCTCGGCGGCGCGTCACTCGCTACGCTGATGGGGCATGGCGCTCCGGCAATGGGGGCTGACTCGACGCCGTCATTCACCGGCGGCCTCCCCGGCCTGCCGAACTTCAGGCCAAAGGCCAAACGAGTCATCTATCTCTTCATGGCAGGCGGTCCCAGCCATATTGACACCTTCGACTACAAGCCAGACCTGCAAAAGGTTCATGGCATCGAACTGCCCGATTCGATTCGCCAGGGCCAGCGATTGACCGGCATGACCAGTGGCCAGAAGAAGTTTCTCTGCGTCGCCCCAATGTTCAAGTTCAAACGCTACGGCGAACGTGGCACATGGGTCAACAGCGAGGTCTTCCCGCACATCGCATCGATCGTCGATGACATCGCCATCATCAAGTCGATGAACACCGAAGCGATAAACCATGATCCGGCGATCACCTACATCAACACGGGCACGCAGCAGTTAGGGCGCCCCAGTTTTGGTTCGTGGCTCAGCTACGGACTGGGAAGCCCGAACCAGGACCTGCCGGCCTATGTCGTCATGATCTCTGTCGGTGCCAGGCCAGGTCAGGCCTTATACTCTCGCCTTTGGGGAAGTGGTTTTCTCCCGTCCCGACACCAGGGCGTTCAGTTCCGCAGCGGTGCCGACCCGGTGCTCTACCTCTCCGATCCGCCTGGCCTGGACCGTGAACTACGACGCAAAATGCTCGACGGGCTGGCGAAGATCAACGAAGAGAGATTCGCCCAGGTCGGCGACCCAGAGATCGAAGCCCGTGTCGCCCAGTACGAAATGGCTTTTCGTATGCAGACATCGGTACCCGATTTAATGAATCTCGACAGCGAGCCAGAGACGACGTTCGATCTGTACGGTCCCGAGTCGCGTAAGAAAGGGAGCTTCGCTTCCAACTGCGTCCTGGCCCGACGCATGGCCGAGCGCGGTGTGCCGTTCATCCAACTGTTCCATCGTGGCTGGGACCAGCACGGCAACTTGCCGAAGGATCTCCGCCGTAATGGGCAGACTGTCGATCAAGCGACGGCCGGGCTGATCAAGGACCTGAAGTGGCGAGGTATGTTCGAGGACACGGTCATCATCTTCGGCGGTGAATTTGGACGCACGATCTACAGCCAAGGTACGCTCTCCAAGGACAACCATGGCCGCGACCACCATGGCCGCTGTTTCACCACTTTGGTCGCTGGTGGCGGCATGAAGGGTGGTATCGACTACGGAGCAACGGACGAGTTCTGCTACAACATTACCCAGGATCCAGTACACATCAGCGACCTGAACGCCACAGTCCTACATTGCCTGGGCATCGACCACAAACGGTTCACGATCAAGTATCAGGGCCTCGATTGGCGGTTGAGTGGCGTCACCGGTGCTGACGTCGTAAGTGGATTGCTCGCTTGACTGAAATACCGCGTTGGTATTCGAATGACCAGCTGGTTGATACCGCGCTGTAGCATGAAGTCGGCGGACGAAGCATCTGATGTGATTGTATTGTGCCGAGCAGGTCTATGTCTTCAGCAGGCGCGCAGGAAACATTATCGACGTGTCAGTAATTCGTCCAGAGAAAATCTCTCGAAGACGAGTTGAGATTGACTTCCTTCGTAGACCAAGGCGATGTGCCCTTCGTCGACGCGGCTGAGGCTAGGATAGCCGGCACCCCGGCCTTCGTCGAGGAGGAGATGGTGTTCTTTAGGCCACGTGAGGCCGTCGTCGAAGCTGATTTGGATTGTGTGATGATCGCGGCCCGCCTGGGTATGCGGGTTGGCAAACACGAGGATGTGGTTCTTTTCCCCGTTCTTCTTGTAGTCGAACCGGTACGTGCTGCCGTTGCAGTTCGGTTCGATCAGGGTGTTCCGGTTTGTTGCGTGCGGTCTCCAGCTGTTTCCCAGATCGGATGTGACTGCGACCGTGCGATACTTCGTCGGCCGTTCGGTACGACAGTTGAGCATGATCGAACCATTTCCGAGCAGTACAGCTTGGCATTCCGTATTTCCGAAGGAGGCGGAGTTGCTGAGCGTCCACGTCTTTCCGTGGTCGCGACTGATGGTGAGGTTCGAGAAATGTCTGTCCTGTTCATCGCGTCCCTGGGTGGGCATGACGAGCGTTCCGTCGGGCAGCGAAATGCCCTGTTGTGGTGACGGAGCAAAGAGAATCCACTCTTCCTTCTTCAGCTTTCGAGTCAGATTTTCCGGCTCTGACCAGGTTCGACCATCGTCTTTCGAGCGAACCATCAGAAACTGAGCTGTCTTGCCAATATCGAAGCCTGGTTCGGAGCCACCTTTGTTCCATTGATGCGTGCCGGGGCGGCCCCACGTCCAGACGGCTGTGACGAAGATCTCTCCCGTCGCCGGGTCCACGAGAATCCCTGGATCACTGCAGCCATTCTGCTCCTGCGGCAGCTTGCCGTACTCGTGCATGTCCATGATGACGCGCTGGGGTTCCCACGTCTGACCTCCGTCAGTGCTCCTCAGCAGTCCGATGTCGATATCCTCTTGCAGATCGCGACCCGCCCGCCGCCGCATGTCGTAAACACAGAGCAGAGTCCCATTCGGTGTTGTAGCCAGTGCTGGTATTCGATATGTGTGCACCCCGTCGTCGAAATGCCGACGGAGTGCGAAGCCAATTCGCTTGCGGATGTTCAGTGTTTCAGCTTGTGGAGTAACGGTATCGTCAGACGTTTCAACTTTCGTGCACGTGGCGTCGACCTTGTGGTTCAGCCTTGCTGTCGAGCTGAGTTGACATGAGAGCCACAGAACATTGACGCCGCGGCGAAGCCTCACGTTGCCGCGAAAGACAACCTCGCTGGCCGGCTTGGCACGGTCGCCGAACGTTTCCTGTGTTGAGTAATTCTGTTTGTCGCCAGACGAAAAGACCTGCAGACTCTCAATATCGTCCAAGTCGTCTGTGCCCTGCAGGGAGAACGTCAGCGAATAGAGGAAGACGTCTTTCTGCTCGGTTTCGATTGTCAGTTCCAATAGCGGGTTGCGATCGTTGCGAATCAGCACGGGATGGACACGCTGTCGGACAACGGCTGTAATCTCAACCGGCTTCTCTCCGGCAGAGACAGACGGAAGAGTTGGAAGAAGTGCGATGACGGCGAGAACAGAATGTGGTCGGAAGATCATGCTGCAGACTCTAATTGAAGGCGAGTGACAATTGAGGATAGTCCAACTAGCTTTATTGACCGAACTGCCTGGCACGATCGAAATCGGCGCTGGCACGCTCGTCGTCGTTCTTGGCGGCGTAGGCCAGGCCGCGGCTGTAATGCACGGAGGGATTGTCCGGCTGCAAACGAAGCAATGCTGTGAAGTCGTCGATCGCCGCGTCGAAGTTGCGCAATTGATGATGGCTCTCGCCGCGATGATAATAAGCCAACGTAAACTGCGGATCGTGGCTTAGCGCCTCGGAGTAATCGGCAACGGCCTGGTCAAAGTCGCCTCGAGCGCGGTGAATGTCACCCCGCACGTAATACGCGTCGGGAAAGTTCGATTGCAGGCGAATGGCCTGGGTTAAGTCGTGTAGGCCGTGGTCGTAGTCGCCCTGGGCAACATAGACAAATCCCCGATGATAGTAGGCCGATGCATAGTCCGGCTGCTGCACTAGAGCTTGATCGAGGTCAGCGATCGCCGGGTCAAATTCACCCTTGGCCAGATACGCGACACCGCGGTTCTGATACGCGTTGGCCAACTCTGGATTCAGCCGCAGGCACTGGTCGAAGTCGACAATCGCGTCATTGTAGTGTCCTTGCGATGCCGCTGCGAAACCGCGATTGTGCCAAGCCAATGCCATACGGTCGTCCAGACTCAGGGCCTGGTTGAACTCTTCGACGGCCTGTGCGTACTCTTCCTTGGCGAGAAACACGTACCCCCGGTTGTTGTAAGCGCTGGCAGACCTCGGGTTGAGCTTCAGCGTCATATTGAAATCGTTGATCGCCTGCTCGTACTCGTGCAGCGAGAAGTACGCGTAACCCCGGTTATTGAAGGCGCGAGCTGACTTGGGATCAAGCTGGATGGCCTGGTCGAATTCGGAAATGGCTTCTTCGTATTGTCCCTGACTCGACAGCTGTACACCGTACCGGATGTGGTGCGATGCGTTTTGTGGCTCGCGCGATTCCTCATGTTCATTGCCCGCCGAATCGCTTGGAGGTCCGGGCGTGCCCAAACCTGCCAATTCAGCCATCACCGAATCAATCGAACCTCGATCGAACTTTTTTTGCCTGTCGGCCATGTTGCAAACCGTTCTACATCGGGCAGCTCGCAGAATGGCCAATGGGGTCTGTTGGGCGACGATAACATTAGCGTGCTGCGCGTAATTCCATGTCGGTTATAACACGAATCCACGTGGAATGTGCGTCGCGGCCAGCTGTCCGATGGCCCAGAAAACAAGCCCAGCTGCTTCGAGAGGCCGTTCACTTCTTGCCATCGGGGTCGCTAGAACCGATGATCAAGGAAACGGATCACGGATTTTATCGGCAACGAACCTGCAATCGCGGCGGCAACAGTCGATTGCGGAAGCACCCAAGGGAGCGAGAATATGTTGACACGAACGAGTGTGTCGTTGGCAGTCGTACTTTATACAGGCGTCTGGGTCAGTTTGGCCGCGGGCAAGAGTCCGGACGGGAGCAAGATCGAAGTCGTCGAATCCGCGGGCGTGCCAACCAAAAGTGCCTTGAAGACCGATCCGGAAGGGTGGGTCGATATTATGCCGCAGGGCGATCTGGATGGCTGGTCGCGCGTGCCGGTGCCGCCCAAGGCCAAGCTAGGTCGCGCCCAATGGCACGTGGACGCGGATCGCAAGCTGCTCATTTGCGATGGCGACGGCGGGCACGACATGCTGCTGTTGAAAGAAGCATTCGGTGACGTCATTTTCCATTTCGAGTTTCGCTACACCAGAATCGAGGGCCGGAAGGGTTACAACAGCGGAGCCTACGTCCGCAACTCTCCGGATGGCGCCATCTGGCATCAGGCGCAGTTCGGCGACGCTCAGGATGGCTTCCTCTTTGGCGTGACGCCGACTTCCGAAGGTAAACCCAAATTCTTCAGCCTGAGGAAAGAGGTCAAGGACGGGCGCGTTAAACCCGCCGGCCAGTGGAACACGATGGAAGTGACCGCCCAAAGAAAAGCGCTCACTCTCTGGGTCAACGGTGCAGTGACGTGCCGATTCAACAACTGTGGACAGCCCAAAGGTCAGGTTGGACTTGAAGGTGAAGGTTACCGAGTGGAGTTCCGCAATCTGAAAGTGAAGAAACTGGCCGCAGCATCCAAAGACTAGCGTGGCTGTGCCTCGGGCCGACGCGAGCTATCGCTCGGTTGCGGCGACCCGTTCCCCGACCAACCTACGGTCCGTGCCCTTCGCAGCCGCCGCGATCTCCAGCACGGCGTCGTACATCGCGGTGCCCTTGTGTTGCGAATCGCGAAGAAGCATGCCGGACGAGGCGACCGCCGCGGTTTGGGCCAGCGAACACTGCTCGAACCCGCCACGGAACTGGATCGATAGACACCATGGTCGGTCTTTCACTAATTACAGCCTTATTGATCTCGAGTGGCGTCGGCCAGCCGTCGCCGCAATCGACCAACGTCCGCGTGGCGATTGTCGCATACGAAGACTTCCACGGTGAGTTCAAGCACTTTGAGCATCTGTTTGTCGAACTGTCCCAACACGATCCAGCGCTGCGTTTTCAACTGGCCGTTGGCTCGTATGGCGAAGTGTTGCACTGGATCGATCGACAACTCGTCGATGTTGCGGTTCTAACACCCGGCGCGTTTGCGAGCCTGTTGCCATCGGATGGCCGGCAAGAGCCAAGGGGTTGCAGATATCTCGCTACCGTCCAGCTTCCTCCCGCCAAGTCCAAATGGGCCGCTGGCCAGCGCCGGACGGAGGGCTTTCACGACAGTTATCGATCGGTCTGCCTGGTCTCGGATTCGTCGGCACTGCGAACCTTCGACGATCTGCGCAGAGCCTTCCTCGCAGACCGAGTGGAGTTTCTGTTTGTGCATCCGCTGTCGGTTTCCGGTCGGGCCGTTCCGCGAGAAGCGCTTCGACAAGCAGGGATTGAACCGACGCAAGAGCAGGTTCACTTCACTTACTCGCATAGTCAATCGATTCGAATGCTGAACGATGTATTCTCGAATAAAGAACGTGTCGCTCTTGTTTGGGATGACGCCGCCGGCAACGATCTCGAATTGGAGAAGGACGTCCGACAGCTGCCGTTTCCTGGGTTGGAAAAACTGGAGATCCCGCACGACGTTATCGTCGCGCGGCCCGATTTCCAGTATGGGAGCCGTCTGCGGAACCTTTTGCTCGAGTCCTTCCACACCGAAGAACGTTATCGATTCACACGGATCGATGATTGGAAGGCGCGATATGGTTTGGTTCGCGACTGGTTGGACGCGGCCGGCGCTGCCTCGTCACTGGAAGATGGAGAGAAGGCATCGCTCGACGAAATCGGCCAATCGCTGCTGCTTTATTCAGGATCGCAGCCGCGTCCACCGCGATTGGCGTTGGTGCTATCCGGTGGCGGCGCGAAATGCTCATACCAGGTCGGCGCCGTGACTGCACTCGAGGAGAAGCTGGCAGAACTTCGTCGCGACAATCCCGAACACAAACTCGACATAGGACTGGTCGTTGGAACATCTGGCGGTGCGATTAACTCATTGCCCGTTGCCATGGGGATTTCGCGCACGGAGGCAGGGCAGCAAGCGCTTCGCGACACCTGGCGGCAACTCGATCAACGCGATGTCGTTCGGCCTTCGCTGATGATTCGCGCCAACATGGGGCTTTGGTTTGCTCTGCTGCAGACAGCGTTTGTCATCTGGTTCGTGCGGCGGTTCGTGCCACAACCCGAACGCCGCGCCCGGAAATTCGCAATTGCCTACACTTCCCTAGCTGGCGCTGAGATCCTGATCGGTTACTTACCGGGATCGCCGTGGAGGTGGCTCGGCACCAACCACGTCTGGCATCATGCCTGGTTGTGGCTGAACTTCGGTGTGCGTGCCTCAGCTTGGAGTCTGTTCGCGATCGGAATCGGCGCACTGGTTTTGGAGACTCTCAGAGCTCGGAGAGGACGTCACATCAATATCCCCGAGTGGTTGACGAAGACGGCGCTGGCCGTTGGGTTGTTGGGCCTACCACTGTTGCAGCTCGCCACCATACTCACCTACGAAGAGACGCTTTCGGGCGGGCAAGGTATGCAGCGCGCTCTGGCAGACAAGTTTCCACGTCTCATCGATCGGCACCTCGCCCACGGGAAGCTGCCACCGTTAGAACTTAACAACACAGCTGACTCAGGCGAGCGGCTGCAAATCGTCAGTCGTCAGGTGATCCAGCGTCATTTACTGAAGCGGGATCTCGTAATCACGGGCTCCTGCCTGGAGCAAACGAGCCAGGAACTGCCAAGCGATCTGTATTTCTACGCATCGGCCGATCCCTCGACGACGACGCCACCGTTTGGCGAAAGAGGCTTGTCACTGCTCGAACGGCCGCACATTCTGTTGGACGTCGTCATGGGATCCGGCTCGATCTTTCCTGTTTTTCCGGCGCGGAAGATCGATGGTATTCCACGGGATGGAGAACAGATCGAACTTGTCGACGGTGGCTTCGCGCACAACAGCCCGGTCGAAGCGGCGGTCTTGTGGGGAGCAACACATATCGTGCTGATCGAAGCAACACCCCACAAACGGAGCGAGCGAGGCAACTTCTTGAAGAACGCGACTTCGTCATTCCGTCATCTGCATCGTCAGGCGCAGTTGTTGGACGCTCGGTCGCGTGGAAAGGTGGTCGTCTTCAGCCTCTCACCGGAGCCGCCGCATATGTGCGTGCTCGATTTCGCGGACAATCTAATCGCAGCCAGCAGCCAGCATCCAGCGCGGTTACCGAGATGCCAGCAGGGAAGCCGCTTCAAGCGATTTGCGATTCCGCAAAGAGTTGGGCGAGCCAATCTTCGTAGACGTCAGGCCCGCGGTCCATCAAGCGAACTGACCGCATGATTGCTCGTTACCTTGGACTGACCTTCGCGTATTCTTCAGCCAAGCCCACGAGCCGTCCGCGCAACCTGGCGAGCTGCTGGCGAAGCTGCTTCAACTGCCGGCGTCCAACGATGACACGCGCCTCCTGGTACAGCAGCAACACGGTCCGGCCAGCTCGACGCCAGTAGTGCAGTGCGATCAAACCGGCAAACGGTGCCGAGATCGACCATGCCCACGCGACGCGCGCATCGTAGAAAATCAGCATCACGAAGACTGCGGCATACCAGACCAGGTAGAAGGGTACCCCTAGGCTGCGCCAAAGTTAGTATTGCTTGAGCTGGGCGATCGTTCGGGTTTTGTTTACGCTTTTCTATTCCGACA
>JASLPZ010000469.1:0-4644 GCA_030744725.1 Pirellulaceae bacterium | reverse complement strand
GCGCAACATCCCTTACGAAGTTGTTAATGCCATTCGGACTTATCCCCTTTTCGGTGCCCACGCTAGGTGTCTGGCTCATGACAATGCGTTGGAGGAATAGAGCATTCGGAGGCACTGTCCGACCTGCCTCACAGCGACGAAGGAAACCGCGATGTATTTGCTTGCCCACAGGCGGTGCCCACGTAGAATTCCCGCACTCGTCAACGCTGTCACGAAGGAGCCCGAAACATGACTGTATCTCTCTTGGAGCGTGGGGTTGTCGCCCCTGTGCAAATCTCCGAATTGCAGGTCCGTCGCGAGGACATTGAATTTCGGAACATCGAACAGAATCGTCTGCGAATCAGCGTGACCGTCACCAACCATGGGAATGTCCCCTCCCGGCCTACAGCCATGTCATTGCAGGCGGCACCTCTGGGTGCGTTTGTCTCGTGGCAAGACCTCACTTCGGTGAATGTGCCGTCCATTGGCCCTCACCAATCGGTGGAAGTAGCAGCAGATGTTGCTGCACCACGCACCAGCGTTCTGGGCGACTTCTCCCGCGTCCCACCCCGACGTTTGCTGACGGCAATTGGGGGCAGCGATGAATCACCACCTGGCAGGACTTCGGCAAACTCCATCGCGATGACCCTGCGGAGTCTCCTCCGAGGTAACATCCAGACGGAACAGGATTCTGAATTGCCAGCCGATCCTCTTTCTCTGCTTTCACGTCCCGGTGCGCATTGGGCCGGAAACATCAACGTGCTGATCGGCAACCACGCCGTGGAGAGGCATTTGGCTCAAGCACTCCGGGTCTATGCTGGTCGTACTAATCTGGCTATCTTCTTTGTCGGTGACCAACCGGATGAGTATCAATTCGCGTTGACTGGCAACGGCGTCAACTGGGACGCCTCGTTGTTCGATTTCACGGAAATGTCGTCGTTGCTAGGAAGCCGCTCTTCGAACAACGTGATCGTGGAGTCCAAATGGATCAAAATGGCTGCCTGCCGTATGGTCCTACTTGCGATTCAACCTCCGGAGCATTGCGAGGCCGGGGAAATCGAGGTGCATGTGCGACAGCGGTCGACTGATCGCGAGGCCGTGGTCGAGTTTTCGCTCGATCCGAAGGCAGCCGGTGCCGGATGTTACGCCGTGTAAGTAGTGCCACTTAGCTTGGGGCATCAGGGGAAAAGTCGAATTTGTTCTCAATCGGCCAGCCGCGACTTTCAAGGAGGAGTTCCAATCATGCTTCGCTATTCACTGGGCTCGCTCTTTCTGGCACTGCTCTATCTGTCAGTTGGATGTGCCGCCCTCGTGAACGCGACCGGTATTTGGCCTCAAGTTGCAATCACACTGACGATCGCCATTCTCGTGCTGTTCAGCTTGGGAGCAATCTTCTGGACGGAACGCAGACGGGTTTTTGCGATTGGATTCATGGCGACAGGATGGATGTATTTCTTGCTCGTGTTTTCTGACGCCACCAGCGTTCGCCCGTATTTGCTGACTGAAACGGCAATGAATCGGCTGTTTGTCACGGTGCATGGTGCAGAATACGTATCGAATCGTGCCGTGTATCAAGCTGTTGGTGTGAGCGGCATTCAGACGGCGGTGTACACGGCACCGGTTCCACCGCCATTGCCACCTCCATTTGTAAATGTCGGAAAATCTCCGACCCCGACGTATTATCCGACGGTAGCAGTGCGACCGACGGTGGACCCGCGTTCGTTTGCCAACATCGGTCATTCCATGTGGGCACTGATTGTCGCTTTCGCTGGTGGCGTTACGGCTCAGTTGCTTGCAAAGCGGAAAAAGCGAGTTTCAAAGAGCGGTGATGAACCGCCAGTCTGATACTGCGATGCTTGTGATGGCGGCCTCCAGGGGCGTTTTCGGGGCCTGAGGAGTCGCTATAAACCACGCGTGACCTCAAACAATCAGCTCGCGGTCAGATCAGCGAGACCGTGCAGGCCGGAGACGATGATCGTCTCCATCGCACGCAGTCTGTCAAGCATTCTACTGAGCACTTGACGATTCCGGTAGAATCCCAATGACCGCGATAGGAGCAACAGCGATGGCAACGGATGTGCAACGACTCGTCGAAACGAAGAAGTTCTCGCCCGAAGAAATCACGGCTAGAACTCGCAAGATTTACGACACGATTCTCCGCGAATCTGAGTATATTGACGCTGGCAACTTCACCAGGATTCAACCAGCCGACATAGAACGACTGTTTGACCTCTATGACAGCCTGTTCTTTGACGGCGGCAGCCGGAAGTTGCTCGGCGACACACCAATGCGTTTTCGACTGTCAAAGCGAATGACACAGGCCGGAGGCAAGGCCGGTCATCGGGAACTTCGCGATGACAGTGGAAAGGTTGTGCGGAAAGAATACGAGATAGCTGTTGCCACCACGTTGTTGTTTCAAACGTTCCAGGAAGATCACCGACCTGTCATCATGTCGGGAATCGAGTGTTGTGATCGACTAGCCGCCCTCCAGCGAGTCATGGAACACGAGATGATCCATCTTGTGGAGATGTTGATCTGGGCGGATTCGAGTTGCTCGGCTCCAAGATTCCAGTCAATCGCGATCAGGTTCTTTGGCCACACCGACCATCGGCACCAACTTATCACACCACGCGAGCAGGCATTCACCAAGTTCGGCATCAAAACGGGTGACCGTGTTTCGTTTCGCATTGACGGACAGCACCACACTGGAGTCGTAAACCGGATCACGAAGAGGGCGACAGTGCTGGTGGAAGACGAGAGTGGTCAGCCTTATTCAAACGGGAAGCGGTACAGAAAGTTCTATGTGCCTGTTGGGATGTTGGAGCCAGTCACAGAGTGATCGGCGGGACCAAATCAATCGCACATTTTCGGCCGTATGAACAACCAGTGAGATTCCAGAAGGCGAAACTCGTGAGTTCCGTACGTTGACTTCACGACCGCATGGGCATGACCAGCGTACTTCGTTCTGGTCGCTCTTTCCCGACACCGTGCTGCCATCGCTCATCGTTACGACGAATGGTCTTGGTGTGTTCTCGTAAGTCATGGCATTCTGTGTCTTGAACCAACCGTGATACACTGACGCGGCAAGCTGGGGGCCAACGAAGACGCAGGGCGTTCGGGAAGTTACGGATTTAGAAATCGCGGGAAGTCGCCCTCTGCCAACGATCAAGACACGAATGCTCGTATTGTCACTGATATTCGACTTCCTTGTTGGTTCGCACGCGTGGGGACTTCATGTGTCCAGGCAAGGTTGGTGTCGTATGGCATCACAAAGACCGTACCGTCTCGTGCGGGAAAGTCTTTGAAGCTGGGCTGTCTCCATGGCCGCAGACGAAAGGTGCGTTCCTCGCCAAACGAGATGGTGACGATCGGGCTGCCCATGATCATGTTCTTAATGCTATCGCGATGTTTGCCGATGTAGTGCCCTTTGCTTCCGTCGTACCAGTTGAGCAAGATCCCGTTGAGTTCTGTGGCGACTTCTTTGCGGCTCCAATCAAGGAGTGGCTGCAGCAACGGGGGCACGGGGAGTGCCTTGTTGACGCGACCGGTGTAATAGTAATCGACTCCGTACGCCTGCTGCCAACGTGGTGTCTTGACGACACGCCCGTGCATCTCAATCTCGTGGTACTCATCGGGATGCAGATTCCAAAGCTCTTCAAATGCCGGTTCAGAAAACCGGAGTTCATCCGGCAGTAGGCTGCTATACAAGCAGTGCTCGTCGCTAAGTTGATGACGTTCAAATCCGCTGAGCATGAATCGACCTCGCATATGGCGTACCGGTGAACTGCCGGTGGCACAGCAGCCCCTTCAACCTGTCTCAACTTGCCGGACGACTACTTGGCCTCGGCAGGCAGTACGCCAATTTGTACCAGGTATGTGATCAAGACGATCGCGACCAGAAACAGGACCACTGCTGCGTACTTGAGGACAGTGCCAAGCCGTAGCATCCGCGATTCGGCAATGTGGCTAAACAAGTCGTTTCCATCGCCGGAACTGCGTCGTGATCGCTCCTTGTTACCAGCGTACGCGAAAATCAGCAGGATGTTAGCCGTAAGATTCGGTCTGAGGCACAAAACCAGATGCAAGTCTCGCTCGTCTAACAGCTCAAGGTAGCGGTGCGCAGCTACAATTGCGCACTCGTGCAAAGCGAAGAGTCGGTACTGGCGGCTCAGAACAACCGATACAAGGAGTCTGGCGATGAGACGTTTGACAGCAGTTTTGGCGGGATTGATGATCGCCTGCGCGGTCGCGGCCGATGCTCAGGAGATTGGATTCATCGAGAAGTTTGCTCTCACAGAGGATCGGACCGAAGCGTTGAAGCTGCTGATTCCGGGCTCGCAGGAATACTACTACTACCACTGCCTGCACTATCAAAACACCGAGCAGTTCGATCAAGTTGATGAGCTGCTCAGAGCGTGGATCAAACGATACAACGAGACGCCCGCCGTGCGCGAGATTCAAAACCGGCAGGCCTTGCTGACGTATCAGAAAGATCCGGCTTCGTCGCTCGAGTTCATTCGTCGGCAGCTTGGGATCCAGTTCAATCATCAACGCGACACGATCGGCGAGAAGCCCAATCTGCCGACGGATGATAGCGATCACATAAAACCAGCCAGTATCGATCATTGAAGGCCGACCACTTTTCCTTCGGGTCTACTTCTTCAT
>JASLPZ010000468.1:0-4660 GCA_030744725.1 Pirellulaceae bacterium | reverse complement strand
TCGGCGCCGGCGAATCAACCTCTGATGCACCCTCGTTTGAGATCTTGGATGCATCTTGTGGAAGCTCGCACGTGGTCGCCAACAGCACCTGAGTCGGCAATGTTGGATAGACATAAATACCGAGTTCAACATTGTCCGCCAGGTCACAGTCCGCCACGATCACCTTGGCCAACGCCTTCGCACCATCGTGATTCGTATCCGTCAGCAGTACCGCCAGTTGCTCATCGCTGAAGTATCCGGCAACATCGGTTTCACGAAGTCGATTCGCCAACGATATTTCGCATTGCTGAAATGCCGCCAGACGATTTGCCTCCGGTGAAATTACCAGCAACGCAAATGGAACGCCGCTGCGATCGGATCGCATCCGTTCGCGTTGCAGAATACGCTGAAAACTCACCGGCGGCAGGCAGTATCCGTTCTCGGCGGCAACATGAGAACCGCCAACATGATCTTGTAGCTTCTCTAACATTTTGGTTTCCACTGTGTATGACAACGCGGCGTCTTGTGGAGAATCAATACTGTGTGGCCTTGCGGCCACCAGGCGGCGGCAGCCGATCAGACGCGGTTGTAGATCCAATTCGGCACGTGGTGTTGCCGCTTGTTGAAAACCACGCCCAAAACTTTGGCATCGTTATTTTCAAGCTGCTCTTTGGCTCGCATGACGACTTGGCGTCGCAGTCGTTCCGCCTCGACAACCAGGAGAAGGCCGTCTAGATTCGAAATCAGGGTCGGAAAGTGACACTCGGATACAATCGGTAGATCGAACAGTACCCAGGAGTATTCCAATTTGAGTATCTCGATCAGGCTGTGGAATGTTGCTGGGCCCCCAGCAGCGCCTAACGTGACCGCCTGTGCGCCGGGCCCCATCAAGTGAAGGTTGGGAATGCTGGTCCAACGGATGCACTCCGGTAGTTTGGTTTCACCGGACAATGCGTCAACAAAACCTGGCCCCGGTGCCAATCCGAACATTGATTGTGTTGGCGACTGCGCGAAGTCGGTATCGATAAGCAGTACGGGCCGCGCCGACTCGCCGGCCGCGGCGACGGCCAGGTTCGCGGCCACCGTACTAACACCTTCGGCATGGGCACAGCTGGTCAGCCCAATTGCTTGTGAGGTTGCCGTCGTGGTGAGACGACGAATCAGCGTCGCATACGGTGCGCTTTCCGGCGACGACAGATGTGCCGGGACCGCAATGGGCATTGTTCCGGTGTTGGACACTTGGCTCATGAAGCACCTCAGGATGAGATTGAAAAGAAGTTCGGCGATGATGGCAGCGACAAGACGACAGGCACATTCAACACTCGCTCGACGTCGGCAGGTGATTGGAATGAGTCGTCAAAATACTCGGTCAGGCAGGCGACGCCGACGGCTCCGAACATCCCTGCAAGCGAACCCAACACGATAATCAACGCGGCCTTGGGACTGACGGGTTTGGCAATCAGGCTGGGCGTCTGGGCGATTTCGATATTGGAGGACTGCTGTGCGGCGAGCGCCTTGTCGATGCGGGCCTGTTCCAGCTTGTCGGTGTATGTCCGATGACTGTCATTCAGTTGGATTACGCGCCGCTCAAGTTCGGTGATCAGCACTTCGTTTTCGTTTAATACCCTCAATTCCGCTTGTCCTTCGGCAAACCGAATCGCAAGCTCGCCCGCCTTGGCGCGAATCACCATCACCTGGGATTCAGCAGTGGCCAGTTCCTGCTGCGCCAGCAGGACACTGGAGGTGGCAACTTGTTCGATGATGGCGATCACGCGCGGGTGACGAGAAGACAACCGCGACAGCAGATCACGCTTCTGGATTTCCAATTTGTAGAGTTCGCTTCGCATGTTGTCGGTGGCCAATACGGACCCCGCTGTCGCTGATTCATGATCGATCGGTGTCAGGTCCGGGTGCAGGCGACGAATCTCGGCGATCTTCGCCAGGACAGCCGCTCGTTCGGTCTGCGTCGCCAGCAACTCGGCGTGCAGGAGGGAGATCTGTGTCTCCAACATCCGTCGCTGCCCCTCGATGGAGACCAGTCCGATCTTGTTCTTGGCATCGCGCAATTCCTGCTTCGCAAGAGTGAGCCGTGTGCTTAGCTGCTCGGACTGTCCCATAAAGAATTCATAGGCAGACGAGCTACGGGCGACATGGAACGGTCGTGCGAAGTATGTATCCAAGTGGGTCTTCAAAATTCGCTGAGCTAGTTCGGCCGATGCCGACTTGCAGCGAATCGTCATGACGTTGGAGTTTCTGGGTGCCGTGCATTCGATCGACCGAATGAGGTTGTTGACGGCTTTTTCCTGCAAAACGCTGCTCTCGACTTTGGTCTCTGACAATCCGAGAATCTTGACGGCACCAATTCTGTCAACGACGGTGGCCATCAGATCACGACTCTTGAGAATCTCTTGAATCGATTTCACCTCACGTTCGCGAGTTTCATGTGGCGACACATACGTCCCGACCGTAGCAGTGGTGTCGATTTTGACTCCTGACCCGATGCGGATCGACAACTTGGCATCCGACACGTAGGTTTTCGGCCACAACATGGTGGCAGCTGCGACGGCCGCCAGAACGACGATAAACGCGACACTCGACTTGGTTCGATGCCGAAATATGGTGCGTAACACATCCAGCAAGCGAATGGTCGACAGAGGTTGTTGATTCGGTTCCATAGGAATTCGCCGAAGATCTGAGTCGTGGTAATATCGGTGCGAGATGGAATTGCAAAGAGCATACCGAAGCACCAGGTATGGCAGGTGCGCGGAAGCACCAACGTGTTGATGCAAAGGCTTTTACCTAGGTGCGGATGGCCACTGATTAATTCCCTAAGGGCTCTTCCGCTAAGAGGACAACGATGCCAAGCAACATCAGCGGTGCGCAGACGTTGCATTTTGGCAACAGAAGCAGAAAGTGAATGTTAGGCTTTGTTCACACCCAGGCTGTGAATCTACTAGCTCGGATGACTATAGACACCCGCCGACTCTGTTATCTGGTGTCTTCCGTTGGCAGCGAATTGGGCGACGGAATAACCAGGCTCAGGACGAGCCCGACAATGATGTTGACGAGCAACGATGTTGGACCGATCCATTGAAAGCTGACCGGCGGTAGCTCTGTGATGGGATCGACTCCAAAGATCTGGCCGGAGAAGGCAATCAGGGTTGCGGTCGTCATACCACATGCCCAGCCGATCCACACGGCTACGGGCTTCGAGAATGGTACGAATAGAGCGAAGAAAAAGAGAGAAAAGATCATGGGGACCATCAGGTTGACGGTCTTGTTAGTCACTTCCGTAATGTTGCCCGGAATCTGCCCCACAAACATGCTGCCAACGACGACCGTCGCTCCGATCCCAAACGCCAACACCCTCGCAACAAAGAGCTGTCCTCGCTCCGTTTCTGGTTTCTTTCCAAAACGGTCAAGAAAGTCCGTCGTGACGACTGCGGTGATCGAATTCACGCCAGAGTCAATGCTCGACATTGCCGCGGCAAACATCGCTGATACGACGAGTCCTGAGATGCCGACGGGCAGATGAAATGCAATGAAGCGTGGAAACACCTTGTCGGCATCCGCTTTCAGATCCATACCGCTTGGTAGCGACTCGGGATGCGCCTGAAAGTAGGCGAGCAAAGCTAAACCGACCAAACTCAAAGTTATTGCCACAGTCGTCGAGACGATCATCTGTGTCGCGAACGATCGACGGGCCGCCGCCGCGTCTTTCGTCGACATGAATCGCTGTACCGAGACTTGATCGCCGCCAGCCGTGCAGACTTGCCAGACAAGGACCGTTAGGATGGCACCAAGAACAGTGACGCGCGTACTCGGATCAAAACTGAAAAGTGGTTGTGTGTCCCAGTTGGTCTGCCACTCGGTAGGAAACCATCCAAGACCACCAAAGTCGATGGTGACCATGACAATCACGAGCACGGCACCGCTGAACAACAGAATTGTTTGTATTAAGTCGGTAATCACAACAGCTCGCAGGCCGCCGAGCGAAGCGTAAGTCACCGACACGAGTCCCGTCACAAATACGACGGCGGGTATCCAGTTCTCGCCAACACCGATCATCACCGTCAGCGCCTTGGCCGTCAGATAGACGAGCAACGACATCCAGACCAATCGCAGGCTCAGGAACATCACGACTCCCAACATGCGGACGCTCAAGCCTAGCCGTGCTTCCAGCAACTCATAAGCGCTGGTCACTCGATATCGCATATAAACCGGCAACAAGACATACCCGACGATTACGAACACCAATGGCAGAGCCAGTAGGTTCGACATGTAGACGGGCCCTTTGCCGAGTACTTCGCCGGGCATGGACAGGTACGAGATGGTGCTCAACAGCGTGGCAAACAGCGACACACCGATCAGTGTCGAGTTCATACCGCCGCTGCCTACAAAGTACTCCTGCGTATTGTTCTGCCGGCGGCTGAAGTACCAACCCAACGCGAGCGTCGAGGATGCATAGATCACAACGATCGCCCAATCAATCCACGTCAGACCACCCATCCTGCAAACTCCCAACTTGGCTACGAGGCATTGGTGAGGTTCGGGTGGACAGCTTAAAGCCGGTCATCCCAGATGGCAACCAACCGTAGTAACGTGTAGTCGAATTGCTCCGCAAAGCGGGGCGTTTACATGATACAACATGTTGTGGGCCGGTCTCCCGACCGGCACACGT
>JASLPZ010000467.1:0-4677 GCA_030744725.1 Pirellulaceae bacterium | reverse complement strand
ATAGAACCCTCCTGGTAGGATGAAATCTTGACGATTTTACCCCTTATTGACCTGTCCAGAAATTGGGGTCCACTTCAGAGCGGACAAAAAAATAAGCAGATTAACGAAGTGAAATTGAATGTTGACCAATTGAAGGATTCGTTTCGCTGGTACAAAAGTGGCTTCAGTTATCGGGCAATTGCTCGTCGTTTAGCAGCGGAGGGGCGAGGCAAGGATACAAAGGGCCGCGTAATATCGAGGAACGTTGTGATGCGGAGGTTGCAAGAAAACTGGGCCACGTTGGAACGTCTTTACGCTGATGAAGAAATCGAGAAAAACAGCTTTGAACTGTTCGTTGAAAAATTCGTCTGCAAAGCCAAATCAGAAACTCGACTGGGCCGCAAGCAATTGATTACGACTTACGAAGACTGGTGCAAGCAAGAGAAAATCCCCGCTTTGTCATCCAGGAAGATTAGCACCGTCACAGCTAGGCTCGACTGGCAAAAAAAATTCGGTGCAAGAGGCAATGTTGTATTCGTGGGCCTCTCACTGACAACCCGCTAAGAGTTTGGGAAAATGATTCAACGCTAGGCCCTGGTGTCCACTGCGATGCCAGGGTCTTTTTTTTGTGACGCAGGAAAGAAACATCAGTTGTTGGGGATTTACGACGGGCGAAGATTAGCCGTGAAATTGACAGACAAAATGCTGTTAGCTGGTGAGAACCAACACAATGCCAGGGGCATCCACGTACGGGCGTCTCGCGTGCTGTGCAGGCCCCAAATCCCCAAAGTTTAAAATGCCTACGGTGGGCTGTCGATTACGAGATCTTTTATGGCGATGCTTTCTCATCTGCCTGACTGCCGACGTAGGAGGCACCGTTTACCGAATCAAGCAGGCCCGTTCGGTGTTTCAGCAAAGCCAATCAACAACGCTGTTCGGTGGAACGGTTGGAGCAAACGAAGCACGTCGAACCGAAGGCTTCGTCACATGTGACGCAGAGAAAATAGCCTTGGGGATTTACACTCTGCTGACTACCACGACAGAGAAGCGGTTTAGCTGTTGGGAAATTGAACTCAAATAGCACGCATCACGAGTTGTACAGGCCACAAGCACTAGGTGGGGCTTATTCTCATCTGCTTGACAATGATCGACTAGAAACCGCTAGAATGACTTGGTGGTTTTAGATAGGAATTTCAGGGCGGTCCCAGGCACAGCCTCGTTAGGTAGCGAGCGGCGATTTGGATGATAACACGGTGCTGGGTTGATCGGTGGCCGTATCATGGGTTGTCGATGTCTCCCTCGCCAAGCCATGTGGCACGAGCAACGTCAGACGGTCGGGCAAAATGCGAATCGCGACAGGCAAGACCCCGCCTGGATCCCCGTCCATCTGAAAGGGAACTTCGCCAGCTTCCGATTCGATCCGAAGACATCGTGTCCGTTTTGTCGTACAGTCCTCCCACGTTTGATGTTGGCCCATGATCACACCGCTCAGGTAGCGGAGACCATTCCAAATAGATCCCTCTTTGAATGTGCAGAGGTCCAGGAAGCCGTCATTGCCATCGGCGTCCGGGAGAATCCGTAGCCCACCGGCGTAACGAGGCAGGTTCCCCACGAAAACCCAGCGCGCCGAGATCGCCAGGGAGTCTGATTCGTCGGAGTCTTCGCCACTCGTGTCATCGGTGTCGCAATAGACTCGCAATTCGGGGTACTCGTAGTTCCAGATCGAGTCCAAAATCGGCCTGGCATATGAGAGATGATGAATGTGACCAGTGCGTTCGCTGTGCAAACGCCGCACAACGTCCGCATCGAAGCCGCAGCCAACCATCAAAAGAAACAAACGACCATTGGCTTCGCCAGCATCCAACGTGAGCATCTTGCCGTGGCTTACGGTGTCGACCAGACAGTCGATGTCTGCGGTGACCTCCAGGTACTTGGCCAGCAGGTTTTCCGTACCGAGCGGAAATACGGCGATGGGAGTCCCCTGCGGAGTCCTGTTGGCGATCAGCGCCGCCGTTCCGTCACCACCCGCCGAAATGACTGCCCGTAGCTGACCAGACGCCAGCGCAGCTTCTGCCTCAGCGGCCAAATGATCGATGTCGGTGATCGTCTCAACCTGAAATCCTCGGCCTACCAACCGGTCGCCGAGCGTATCAACCAACGTTTGCCCGGATCGGGCTCCCGCATTTGGATTTAGCGAGACTAGGACACGTTTCTTCTGATCCACAGTTCTGTTCTTTGTCCTCAGTTCGTCATCTTGTCTGCCGTTCTTCCTTTTTCCACAGCCACTGGTATCCGCGGCTTTCGGGCGAAACGAAAGGGAGGGGCAGATCTGCGATGCCTGACGTTCGCTGGGCCGAAATAACAGGGCACTGCTCTTTCCCGCAACGCCACCTGCTTCATCCCGCAACATTGTAGCGAAATATCTGTTTCATTCCGCTTCAAACGCGAACTTGACCTTTGGTGCCCAACTGTCCCGAACAAAAAAAGCAACCGATCGACAAGACCCAACCACTTATTTGCCAAATACTTATAGACCTAACATGCAGTAAGCTCGGCGTCTTGGCGCGCCACATGCAAAGGCATCCGGAAACAGATCAAATGGATCGGACCCGTGGGGCCTCTGATGAAATGTCGGCGGGATGGTTGCCTTGCCCCTGGCCATCCAGTTTGCCAGAAAATGTGTTTTGGCCATCAGAGGCCCCCTTTTTCTTAGCCCGTTATTTGGTGCCACAAGACCGCCGGTAAGTCGTCGCCAGGAACAGACTCACGACCCCTCGTCCGGCCTCTCTCCAGCGTCTCAGCGGCGGCCCGCCTTACGGTTTGCTTCCAACAATCGCGGGCTTGTCCGTGGGGCGTATCACGGATAGACTGCTGAATTGGTCGATTCGCACAACCACGTGGCAACCTGATGCGAAAACTGGATTCCGTGCCAGCGTAGCTTCAACGGCAGAGCACCGCATTCGTAATGCGGGGGTTGTGGGTTCGAATCCCACCGCTGGCTCTCAATCGCTCATCTCCCCCCCGGTTTTTTGGAGGAAATTCATGTCGACGGACTTGGCATCTGATCTCCGTGAGATCGTTCTGTCGAATTCTTCATTTGGCCCCACTGAGATTGTACAGTTGGCACATGCGATTAGCGATGACTACGCTAATTTCACAGCCTTGCGCGACGCAATCGGAGAATTGGAATCACGCGTGGACCACACACCAGCGACGGCGGTTCGCTTGGGTGTCTGCTATTATCTGCTGTGCCAATTCGAAACGGCGCGACAGACTTTGTCGAGCGCCGATGGTGGCGCCGTCGCCCAGTTTTACCTCGGCAAAACACAATTTGAGCTTGGTAATTACGATGGTGCGATCGCTGGCTACAAAGCGGCGAAAGTCTCTGGCTACAATTCGGATGACTGCGATTTGGCCATCGCCGAAGCATTGCGCAACGGTGGCGAAAAGAAGCAGGCGATGATCGTACTCGACCAGCTTTTTGGCCCCATCGAGCAGACGTCTGAGTATCTTTATCAGCGCGCTGCTACGGTGAACTCGTTAGGTGGCAATCCCAGCGAAGTGGTTGCGCTGTACGAGCGTGCGGTCGAATCGTCGGAGTCTCATGCCGGGGCGATGTTCGGTCTGGCCGTCGAGAACGACCGGCGCGGCAACGACGACGAGGCGATGGCTTTGTACAGCCGAGCGTCGAACTGCTTTCCGTCACATGTCGGTGCCTTGCTGAACCTGGGCATCATGTATGAAGACATGCAGCGCTATGACCTTGCCCAATCCTGCTATCAGCGGATCCTCGACGTCTACCCCGATCACGAACAAGCTCGTCTGTTCTACAAGGATTCGCTCGGCTCGCGCGACCAGCTGTACGATGAAGAGGCGCAAAAGCGCACGGACCGCTTGTCGCAAGTCTTGAGTATCCCCGTGACCGACTTCGAACTGTCCGTCCGCAGCCGCAACTGCCTCCAAAAAATGGGGGTTCGCTCGTTGGGAGACCTGACACGGACGTCAGAGCAGGAATTGCTAACCAGCAAGAACTTTGGTGAAACGTCGCTGATCGAAATTCGCGACATGCTGCATTCCAAAGGCTTGGATCTTGGTCAGTTCGCACACGAACGCTCGGAACCGGAACCGTCGTTTGACACATCGAACATGTCGCCGGACGAGCAAGCGCTACTGGATCGGCCGATTGCCGATCTCAACCTGTCCGTGCGGGCACGTAAGTGCATGGTCCGACTTGGCATTTCCACGATTGGCGAGTTGGCTCGGAGGTCACAGGACGACTTGTTGGAATGCAAGAACTTTGGTGTTACGAGCCTGAACGAAGTGCGTGAAAAGCTTGGGCAACTTAACCTGAAACTGCGCGGCGACTGACTATGACTCTACCATCAGCCCGGCCCCATGGCCGGGCTGATGTTCTTTCAATTAAGAGCGGCTCTCTGGCTCCGTGTAATAGCGTCTCTTCGCCCGGAGAACGCTGAACCTCTGGTGCCAGGAACGCGACACGTCCGTGCGATTCGCACGAAGTCCGATTCATGGCGCCGACCGCAATTCAGTTCCAGCTGCACACGACCGACCCCAACTGCCGCGCACGCCGCGCGACGCTGCAGACACCGCACGGTCCCGTTGAATTGCCCGCTTTCATGCCGGTTGGAACGCAGGGCACAGTCAAAGCGCTTACGGCCGCAATGGTGCGTGAATCGG
>JASLPZ010000466.1:0-4684 GCA_030744725.1 Pirellulaceae bacterium | reverse complement strand
ATTGACAGAGGTGCCGCCACTCGATAGGGTGGCCGCTAGCGCCGGATATCACGATTATCCCGCGCTAGCTGAGGATATCAGCTGATATCCCGCGATGATCGTGGATCGTTTATTGGTTAGGCAGCTGAGCACCAGTGATGAAGAAGATATTTGTTTCCTATCGCAGAGACGATACGCCGTTTGCCACAGGGTGGCTGTGTGAGCGATTGAAGGACCACTTTGGTTCTGACAAGGTATTCGTTGACGTCGACAACATTCCACTTGCCGCAAACTTCCGGCAGTATATCCAAGACGCCCTTCATGATTGTGACGTTGTCCTTGCGATGATCGGAGATCGGTGGCTGGCTACGGCTGATTCAGGCAAAAGCCGCATCCATGATCAGAGCGATTGGGTGCGAGTAGAAATTGACGCAGCGTTCTCAGAACAGATTCCCTGCTTGCCTGTTCTAGTTAATGGAGCGTCAATTCCGAACGAGAAGCAACTTCCAGATACACTGTCTGAATTACCCGACATCAACGCTGCGACACTTCGTTCCGGTAACAGTTTTGATCATGACATTGCCAAATTGATCGAAGGCATTGAGAAGTTGCCTTCACGGGACTCTGTTGCACCGGTAGAGGTCGGCCCCGAAATAGACGATCTCGAGTCTGGCACAACCTCTAGCAAAAACGAACTTGCCGAAATGGTCGTGAGGTTTCTCTCACTATACGATAGATGGTATTTTAACGCACCGCGGATCCACCAATGGGGAGGCAACAAGGCCGATTTCAGAGTGTTTCGCAATTACTCCGTTGACGAAATCCGTCAAACGCTCAATCAACTCGTAATAGATGGCAAGCTCGCAAGTCGGATCAGCAAAAAGGGTAGCACTGTTTTCAAGATTCGGTAACAAAGCGCAGCCTGACCAAACGCTGGACCGGAGCGGACGATCCAGTGGAAATCGAGTGGAACGCTGATTGGCGGCCGCCCGGTCAGCTTGGACGCAAGGCCCAAGAGCAGAGGTGGCGCCGGAGGTAACTACTATGCCGGATGAGGATTCGTTAATAGACGCTGCTCGCGATGCAATCGGATGCGGCGACTCTGCCACGGACTGGAGAATCGTCCCTACCGAGCACGCGGAGGTGTTCGCGGAGAAGGCGCCATCACTTGCCAAGAATCTCCGCGGAGAATGCCCGAGGGGCATAGCGGACATGTATGAAGATCAGAACTCAAGAGCGGTGTCCGCTCGCGACAACTTCAAGCGCACCGTTGCCCTGGCAGACAATGCAGTCTTCTGTACGGCTAGCCTTGGTGCGTTGCTTCTAATGGCTGGCGGTCTTCAGGAGCCGCTGAGTAGTTTGGGGCCCTGGGTAGTCAGGGTGATTGGCCTCTTGGGAGTTGTCGTAAGCGGTCTCGCAGCCATGTGGCTCCGTCGAATAACAAGTGGAGGCTTCGCCAATGAATGGGCCAGTGAGCGAGCGAAGGCCGAGGCAAAGCGGCTCGCGTACTTCAAGGCAGTGATGGAAAACGCTTCGCACACGCCGTTGGATCAACTCCTTGGGCTCGAATACACGCGTAGGTTTCTGCTCGACAATCAAATCGACTATTTCGAACAACGCGGCGACGAACATAGAGTGGCCGCTGGCAACGCCCTCAATAAGTCAACGCTGTGCGTATTCGTTGCATCGACCTTCACAGGCGTCGCGGGGCTTCTGTCGGTGATGCAACCGCACCTGGCCGTGGTCGCAGGGGTAGGGGTCATCGCGTCCGCGTACGCGGCACTGGTCATTTCGCAGTCGGCTGTGAATCAGAATCGACAGAATGCGGATCGCTACCGGGCAACGGTAGATCAACTGAGGTCACGAAGACTGGATCTCGACGTTTATCGCAAGAGAACAGCATCGGGTGATGAGCGTGCAGTGCAGGAATTTTTTGAGCCCATTTTTGTTGCATTGGAAGCGGATCATAAGGAGTTTCTTAAGATTGCAGAGCAGAGAGAATCGGCGATTGGTGATATGGTGAGGCGACTCGACGCCGAGAAAGAGGCATTGGAAAGGAACTCAGAAGTACGGTAGGAGGTTGAAGGCGATCGACGCGGTTTGGACTAATTCGAGTTTCCATTCCACGTTTCCGTTCACTCTAGCCAATTAGCAATTGCAACGAATGTCGCGTTTATCCGTCTCGTCCTGAGCCGGATAGGTCGCAATTCGTTACCTCGCTCAGGTGAAGCATCAATGGACGCTTGCCTGATAGCCTCCAACCTCTTGTGAGACAAGGCGTGTTAACTCGATTGTTCTTCACCTCACCTTTCGTGTTGCTTCTTGGATTTCGGATCTTGTCTGTGATCGAAACGGCACGGGTCTATCGGAAGCTCCCGATACGGGAATGTGGAATGATGTGTCAGCTCGCATGTGCCAATCCGTGGCGGTTGTTTAAGACAACTGTATTTCCAGTTGGTTTGCTAATATCTCTCATATTGATTTTCGGCAACGTCCTCCTCATGACACTTGGCGGCGACGTCGATTCGACTGACGTGCTTTTTGATCGATCCCTCTACCTCCTCGATATGACTTGGTGGGGAGTCGTGCTGTATCTGATCGCTTCTGTACTTCTACAATTGACGCCGCCGGGCGTCATGGTTCTGGGTGAATCGGCCAAACCGGTCGAAACGGTTGCGAACCAAATAGCTGCGGTTGCGACTCCCCTACGCGTAATCCACATGCTCGCCCCTGATCGTCTACCAAGTTACGCCGAGATGCAGAAATTTAACAGTTCCGAAATGACCAAAATCCCAACTGGCTTTGCTCGTGAGCTAGACAATTATCGTATTGGGTCCGAAGACGACTGGTGGCCGGCGTTCCAGAGGCTATTCGCGCTTGCCCCAATTGTCGTCGTCCATATCTCTACGATCAGAGAAGAGATCGAATACGTGATTGATCCAGGCAAAATTGAGAAGTGTTTATTCGTTCGAAGCGCTGACCCAGAATCAAGGAGAGCAGACGTTGCATACAGGGTCTTCTTCATAGGGCGAACTGTGCACGAGCTGCCTGAACTCAAAGTTGCTTTGCGTGATAGAATCCGACACCTCAAGAGAGGTTCCGCGAGATAACCAGTAAGGCTTTGACATCGCGAGGAACGAGCCGAAGTTCAAGGCCTTTGTTCAGATCATTGGACCAGACGGCGAACAAGCCCAAACAGGCTGAACGGTTGGCGGGGCGGGCCAGGAAGATCATCGCTGGTCCGATCCAGCACGAGCAAAAAAGTTGACTGAGGTGCCGCCACTCGATAGGGTGGTCGCTAGCGCCGGATATCAGAATTATCCCGCGCTAGCTAAGAGTATCAGCTGATATGCCGCGATGATCGCGGCTAATTCATTGGTTATTTGGCTGAACTAAACCTGTGTCCAAGATATTCATATCGTATCGACGTGTTGACACTGAAAGCGAAGTGGGGCGGCTATACGAGAAACTTGCCGACCGCTTTGGCCAAGAGAACGTTTTCAAAGACGTTGATTCCATCGATCTTGGTGCTGACTTTCGCTCGGCCATCACGAACGCGATCGAAAGCTGTGATGTCGTTCTCGTCATGATCGGTTCAATGTGGGTCAGCGTTGCGGATAACGACGGCAACAGACGCCTAAACAATCCCGATGATTACGTTCGCATAGAAATAGAAACGGCGTTCGCTCGCGAAATCGAGACGATTCCCGTACTTGTTGGCGAAACCAGAATCCCAGCTCGAGATGAGTTGCCCGAGACGATTGAAGAACTGCGCTTTCTCAATGCGGCAAAACTCCGACCCGACCCTGACTTTGTCGTCAATGAGCAACGTATTTCTGCTGCGGTTGCTAAGCACGTGAATGCGCCGAACGAGTCGAATAGGCGTGACCAGATGCTTGATGAAGTCATTGAAGAGTTAGACTTTGCAACCGAGGCTTCCGAACTTGATGGGTTTCTTAGATTCAAGATGTATGGGATGTGGGTGCTGGGTGGAGTATTTGGTGGTGCTGCGGTTGTCCTACACGTTCTCGCTGTGATGCTCGGTCGCACGAGTCCCTTCACCGGCGGGTTTGGAATGGTGATGCTTGGATTCGCCGTCCTGTACTTACTAGGTTTTTTTGTTCAAACGACGATGCTTCTGCGCTACAAGTATGGAACCAATCCTGTTAAGAAATCAGTTGCTAAACTGGAGCGACGTCTCCGCAAGCTGCTGGAAAACAACGCACCAGATTCGCAGGTCTCGGAGCTATTGCACGACGTTCAGACCTTGGGCGAATGACGCCAAATAACCAGTAAGGCTTTGACTTCGCGCAGCCGAAGTTCAAGGCCTTTGTTCAACCAGTAAGGCTTTGACTTCACGCAGCCGAAGTTCAAGGTATTTGTTCAGATCATTGGACCAGGCGGCAAACAAGCCCAAACAGGCTGAACGGTTGGCGGGACGAGCGAGGGAGATCAGCGATCGGCTGGGTGGGATTGAAAATCCCGACTCAATCGCGAACCCGGTGGGAATGCTCGGCGGGTTTTTTCAGTTGATCACTTCCATCGTACGCAGAACGCTCTTGGCTGCCTCGTCCAGATTCGGCTGTAGCCGCTCGGTGATCGGAACCAACTCACGTTCGCCGTTTCGCTGTAAGCGCGCAACCTGACCGGCGGCTGATTTCAGGCCCGAGGCGTGGTGCGGTGAGTTGCATTGCCCGTGAGGCTA
>JASLPZ010000465.1:0-4707 GCA_030744725.1 Pirellulaceae bacterium | reverse complement strand
CACCTCAAAGGCAAAGATGCCAAGGCCGCGATCGACGCTGTGACTGAGAAAGCCGGCAACAAGGCGACTCCCGTCGAACGGATCAAGGCTGCCAAGGGATTCAAGGTCGAGCTGCTTTACTCTGTGCCCAGCGATACGCATGGTTCCTGGGTCAACCTTTGCACGGACAACAAGGGGCGGCTGTTGGTCAGCGATCAGTTCGGCGGGATGTATCGAATCACTCCGCCAGCAAGCGGAGAAACATTGAACGCCGCCGACGTGCAGCCCGTCCCCGCCAAAATCCGCGCCGTCAATGGAATGGTCTGGGCGTTCGATGCTTTGTATGTCGGTGTCAATGATTACGAGAAAAAGATTCCATCCGGCCTGTATCGCATTACCGACAGTGATGGCGATGACAATCTTGATAAGGTTGAGATGTTGCGTGCGATGGATGCGAGAGGCGATCACGGAGTTCACGCCGTTGTGCCAAGTCCCGATGGCAAATCGTTGTTTCTGATCACTGGCAACAGCACCAAGCCAACGGAACTCGCGGACACATCGCAGGTCCCACAGATCTGGGGCGAAGATCACTTGCTGCCGAGTTTCCCGGACGGCCGAGGCCACAATCGCGGCGTCCTCGCGCCGGGGGGAATCATTTACCGCGTCGATCCTGACGGAAAAAACTTCGAAGCTTACGCCAACGGGTTTCGCAATATTTTCGACGCTGCGTTCAATCGCGACGGCGAATTGTTCACATACGACGCCGACATGGAATACGACTTCAATGTGCCGTGGTATCGCCCGACACGAATCTGTCAGGTCACCAGCGGAGCCGAATTCGGCTGGCGAAACGGTGCCGGGAAGCGGCCAACGTTTTATGCCGACAATCTTCCGCCCGTTCTCGACATCGGTCCGGGATCACCGACGGGAATGACCTTCGGCTACGGAGCGAAGTTTCCCGCGAAGTATCAGAATGCCCTGTATGCACTCGACTGGAGTTGGGGAAAACTCTACGCCGTTCATCTAAAGCCGGAAGGTTCCTCGTACACAGCTACCAAAGAAGAGTTCATCACCGGAGCCCCGCTTCCGATCACCGACGCCATCATCCACCCGAACGACGGAGCGATGTATTTTACGATTGGCGGGCGGCGAGTTCAGTCGGGCCTTTATCGCGTGACGTATGTCGGCGACGAATCGACCGAGCCAATTGAAAGTAAACTTACGCCGGCAAACAACAAGGTCGATTCGAATGCGGCGGCTCGGGAAACACGTCACAGTTTGGAGGGTTTCCACGGCCGCCAAGATTCCAACGCCGTCAAAGTTGCGTGGCCTTATCTGTCTGATCCAGATCGTTTCATTCGTTTTGCCGCGAGAACAGCGATTGAACATCAGCCGGTAAAAAACTGGGCTGACAAAGCGCTCAACGAATCTGACCCTGCGAAACAAGTTGAAGCCTTGCTGGCTTTAGCACGAGTAACCGGCGCCTGTCCACAACATCGCTCAGATTCGACTCCGCCAGTCGACACGGCGATGCGCGACAAAATGCTGGCTGCGGTCCTCGCCATCGATTTGCCAAAGTTGGACGCAACGAGTCAGCTTACTTTGCAGCGAACGCTCCAGATTATCCTGACTCGTTTTGGACGCCCTGATGACGCCACCGTCCAAAAACTGACCGCCGCTCTTGATCCACTGTTCCCATCCGAGTCCGCCGAACTGAACTGGCTGCTGTGCGAGACGCTCGCGTGGCTGCAGTCGCCAACCGTCGCGGCAAAAGCAATGGCGTTGATCAAGGCGGCTCCGACTCAGGAAGAACAGGTGCAGTACGCTCGCTCGATCCGTATGCTGAAAGCCGGTTGGACCGATGAGTTGCACACAGCGTATTTCGAATGGTTTCTCAAAGCCGCGAATTACCGAGGTGGAGCCAGCTTCGCAAAGTTCATCGAGTTCATCCGCAATGACGCCGTCGCTTCGCTCAGCGAAAATCAGAAGAAGTCACTCAAAGATGTCTTGGCAATGAAGCCGGTACAGAAGTCCGCATTGGAAAACCTCGGCGCGATCTTCGCGGGTCGGTCGGAGACGAAATGGACGTTAGACGAATTGTCACAAGCAGCTCGTATCAACCTAAAGCAACGGGATTTCCGAAACGGCCGCAAGATGTTCGCGGCGGCCGGTTGTTACGCTTGCCATCGCTTCGGCAATCAAGGCGGTATGACAGGCCCAGATTTGACGTCCGCCGGTCGTCGCTATTCGGCTCATGACTTACTCGATCAAGTGATCAACCCCAGCAAAGTCATCAACGACCAGTTTTCAGCCGTGTCGGTCATTACCGACGACGGTCGCGTTCACACTGGTGTTGTCGTCAACTTGAACGGCGACCGCCTCACGCTCAACACGGACCTTACCGATCCCAACGAGCGAGTGAATATCAACCGCAATACGATCGAAGAGCTGATTGTTTCAAAAACCTCACCCATGCCAGTCGGTCTATTCAATCGGATGACCAAGGACGAGATCCTCGACCTGATCGCCTACCTGATCAGCGGCGGCAACTCGGACCACGAATACTTCGGTGACTAACTTGTCTGACGTGCGGACAAGACGTCATCTGAATGATGGTCATTAACCAGCGATTCGGCAGCCAACGTCGAAATGAGAACGCCGCTTCAGTCGAAAACACCGACCGCAATTTGGTACAACGACAACTCGCCTCGGTTGCGCTACAACGGCACCAAGCCATACTACTACTGCTCGGGAGGCTACTCACACCACGGCACCGGCACAACATGCCAGTCGATCAGCGGACCAGTTCTGGATGACACGGTCGCGGAGCAAGCTATGAAAGTTCTGCAACCGGCATCGCTTGAGTTGAGCCTGAGAGCTGTCGACAACATTGAACAGGAACGACGTGAGCTTCATCAACATTGGCGACAACGGCTGGAGCGTGCAGAGTACGAAATTGATAGGGCGCGAAGGCAATACGATGCCGTAGAACCAGAGAATCGTTTGGTGGCTCGCGAACTCGAAAGACAATGGGAAGCTTCTCTGCTTGAGAAACGCAAGCTCGATGAACAGTACGATCGGTTTCAATCCGAACGCCCTGAACGATTATCGACTGATCAACGGGCGGCCGTCATGTCTCTGGCTTCCGACATCCCAGCCCTTTGGAAAGCCGCTTCGACCAGCAACGCAGATCGTCAGCGTCTGATTCGACATCTGGTCGATCATGTGATGGTTGAAGTGCAAGGTGAGAGTGAAGTCGTCGATTGCACCATCCATTGGAAAGGTAGTTATGAAAGTCAGCACGAACTTACTCGCCCTGTCCGAAGTTACAAGCAGATGCGCGATTACGATCGCATGAATGCTCTCATCACCGAACTACGCAATCAACGATGGAAGATGGAGGACATCGCAGAGCAACTAAACAAGGAAGGTTGGCGTACCACTCGACTTGGTCGCCATACTCCTTACTCGGTTCGCCAGTTCATCTTTCGATTCGAACAAGATAATCAGCGATCTCCCTTGGAGATCGATGAGTGGTGGATGCACGACCTGGCTCGCGAGCTTTCTGTTCCTTGGGGTACGATAAACGGTTGGCGACGGAAAGGATGGCTCGTCACACGACAGGTAAAGGGGCTGAGAAAACTCTGCTGGATTGCTTGGGCGGACGCCGAAGAATTGGACCGCCTGAAACGACTACGCGACTACCAATCTGGAAACAAACCCTATCCGGCTGAGTTGACAACTCCTAACCCTAAGGTCAGCAACGAAAACTGATGAAAGCACAGCTAGCGGAAGTTTCTTCTGTGTGAAACCAATGTGACAATAGGTGCAGTATGAAATCATCATCCAGAAAATCGTCGTGATCCGACGCATGACCGCCACCCGAGCGATCTTCGTACCGCGACGCTTCTTGATTCTTCGGTACCACTCTCGCATCTTCGGATCACGCTTCAGGAAATGGAGAACTAGCTGTCCTAAGATAAAGCGTGCGATCTTACTTCCTTCTTTGGTAATGGAACCTAACCGATCCTTCGCCTTGCCGGTGTTGCAGCACCCCGGGGTCAGGCCGAAGTAGTTCGCCAGGCTGCGGGGACGTGGATAACGTTCGATGGAGCCAATACGACTCGACAGCGTCAAGCCACTGTAATGGCTCACGCCAGGCGCGGTCATGAGGATCTGTGTCGCATTGCAGATTTCGCCTGGCTCTCGGTGACTGGCTCGTTCAAAGATCTTCTCGTCCACCTGCGCAATCTGTTCGTCCCACGTTTTCCATTCCTTCAAGAGCATATCCATTTCCAGCCGGTCGATTTCTGTTAGTTGGAGTCTTTCGAGCCATCGACGGCCGGCCTTTGTTTGAAACGATTTGGTGGGGTAGTCCCACATAAAGTTGTGGCGGTTAATGATCCGATGGATCTTGTTCAACGTGCGCGTGCGACGTTGTCCCAAAGTCTTACGCAACGCCGTGAGCTGGCGGTCATCACGTTCTTTCTGCGTCACCATGTAGACGTGACGCAGCCCATGCACTGGTTTGCCCGCAGCCAACCGTTCACGATTCAGCCACAAAAGATCGGCCAACTTGCGAGCATCACGGCGATCCGTTTTCTTCTTGGAAGGCTTCTCGGGATGAATGAGAACGATCTCTTGGCAGTTCCGTTGGCGCAACTTCTGGATCAGCCAATCATTGAATCCACACACTTCAAGAATCGCCATGAACTCGCTGTCCATCTC
>JASLPZ010000464.1:0-4748 GCA_030744725.1 Pirellulaceae bacterium | reverse complement strand
CCCTGATCAACATGGCCGCATAGCCTAACCTGTTCTCAGAAAGTGCAGAAAGGATAACCCAAAGTCAATAATCACGGGATCGGTGAGATCCTCCTTACGGAAAATGATATTTTCTGGATTGAGGTCGCGGTGCAATACCGGAATCGAATGCGCAATCGCGGCGGATTTGCATAGTGCAAGTACGATTGCAATAGCGGTATCAATGTCTATCGTTCCGTTTTCCTCCACATAGGCACGTATCGTTGAACCGACGATGAGATCCATGACGACATAGAGCTCTGTTGAGAAGTCCTCGAATGCCTCCGTATTGTCCGTGAGAACTCGGGGAACAGAGCCTCCAGCACTTGCCAGCCTCTGAAGGTTGGCGACCTCTCCGCGCATGCGGCCTCGTGCTTGAGAATCGCGATTGTTCTTTAGGCGTTTGAGTGCGCCGCGAATTGAAGGGTCATCGATGTGTGAAACGGCATGGGTAATGCCTTGCCCGCCCTTGCCGAGGCGATCACCAACGGTCCATTTGGATTCCCATGGGTGTGCCACTGTTCGCCCTCTTGCTCAAACGAGTGTTCTCGCCGCCATTCTGCCGATGCGAAATATCGGAGGCAGACGTCGCAACCTCTGCACAAGTCTGACAAGTCAAGCGGAAGAGAGCTTGCGGCTGCGCTCCAGCCAAGGCACATTCACGATCATTGACTTCGGTGACTGGAACTCCATTCTAGGGATGTCGCCTGGGCTCGGTTTGTCTGCGGAGGCGGACATGGTTGGAGCAGTCTCCTAAATCGAGTTGCCAAACTTGTTCCAAAGGAGGACTCCAGAGATGCAGCCGACAATCACGAGGATTACCAGCCACGGGGGCACGGCGAAGAAGTACGACAGAATCATGGCATCACCTCATTGGACGCTGGCTCGATCGGGAGGTTGTGATCCAGGGCATCGTGACCCACTAAAAAGTGCTAGCCGATGGTTTTCGAGTAAGGAACCATATCACGACCCATCCGACAACCAGCACGCAAAAGGCTGTGACTGAGGATGCGGTAATCTCGATATCACTGTTCACTATGGTGATGTGAATTGGAATAGGACTCGAAATCGAGTGGGTAGTCACCGACCTGACGTCTCGTGCAAGCAGGACGTTCGCGCCGCAGAACCAGACAGCTGTCCACGCGACAAGGACTCCAAGCCGCCATCCCCGTTTCGCTTTGTCTCGCTCGCTGGGCATAGGAACATTGTAATGCGAAAAACTGGTCCCCTGAGGACAATCTGTGCACCACGACGTCTAGCCAAGTATCTGAACAACTAGGCAAAGCTAGCCACCAGGGTGACGAGGTGGCGCGAACTTGATCTTCTCGATCAGCTTGATGACAGTGTTGTCGTCGCGAACGTAGCCCGAAACGGCCGTGATGGCTTCGATGACATGCACGTAGTTGAGTCCGAAATCACAATCGAGTTCTATTTCGGCATTTGCCTGGATACTGCCCGGTCCGCGATCCGTGCCGATCACGGCAAGAATTGCGTCCTGGAGATGTCTCATGACAATGTTCCCATCCCTGCCTTCCAGGAACGGTAGGACGCGATCATTCAGTGACAAGCGAGTCAATCTTCCGGTGCCATCAGCTTCCAAGCGAACTCGCATCGTTTCCACTTGGAGATCGCTCGACTGCCCCAGGTCGAGAACCTCAAGCGGCATTTTAATGCTGAAGTCGCCTTCTTGTGAGACGATCTTGAACGTCATGATAAAAAAAACGAGCAACTGGAATACGATATCGATCATTGGTGTCATCTGTAGCTTGATCTTATCGTTGCCACTTGTTGTCGTGTGGCGCAGTTTCATGGCACTCGTATGGTGGAATTGCGAACCGGCCAGAGAAATGTGCAATAACAGTCGGAAACGTCCCAGGGCGTCGTTATTACAGAAGGATCGCAAGAGAGGCGATCGATTATTCCCCAGCCCAATACACGACTCGGTGTCGGGTTGATTCATGTTTGCATATGGTACGTTCCACAGTGCCAAGTTTACCCACAACCTGGCTGCTGGCGTTCAAGGGCAAGGCCAATCGACTTCACCCGTCCGACACCGGCTACGCGGATCATTGTGAGCGCACCGGAACTTCAGACCTCTGACGAAGTTCCATCGTCGCGACTCATTTTACGAAATTTGGCAAGACGAGATACGGCTACAAATGCAGGTATTGTTAGTATTGGGAATCCAAAGGAACCAGCCAGAATTCCCAACCATCGTGCCCGCACATACAGTCTATCGAAATCATCGGGGAGTAACGCGGCAGTACGAATCATCAAAGTAAAGAACAGCAGCATTGCAGTCGCCATTGCTGGCATCCCGACGAGTTCGCCGATTCGCGGAGCTTTATATGTGAGCAAATCATACAGGGCGAACGGAACGGCGATGGCAACGTAGATGATCGCAGCCCACCCCATACGATTGAAGTATTTGCACGCGCTGAAGAGATAGAAGTCCGGCGGCTTTGCATCACTCGAACGCTGATCGACCTCAGCGGCGGGAGGGGCGTACGGGTTTTGATTCGCATGACGCATAATGGCGTATTGTAGCGTCCGCCAGAGTGACCCGTATACAAACAGCGCGGCACTGGATTAGCCAAGTTCACGCACTACTCGGCACCAATGGATGGTTCGCCGCACTTACCTCTTGCGGCGAGCACTTCTTGACGTAGTTTCAGCTTCACTGTTGTCATATAATCGCACCGGAATCATGACAAATTGATCGTGGCGGAGTCGTGTATGCCAACCGAAGGGCGTAGAAATGGGTCGCATCGAGGAACTCATCACTGACCATTTCGTCAAACGCATTGTGATGTACGTTGGAGTCAACGAGTTTCGCGAAGTTCGGAATGTTCTCATGAAACGCGTGGTCATGCCGACTTTGAGAATAGCCAAGTATGACGACAACTAGGCAGTCAGGAAGGCTTGCCGTACTACAGTGACCTGGCGATAATTCATCCAGTCGTTTTGTCGTCGCGTCCTCGTTGCGACACCTTGTCGTATGATCGCATGAACAATTTGTGCGAAATGAGGCTCGTTAATTCATCGGCCAGGACTGTAACCATGTGCCACGGACATAGGCTATTCCCATTGGTCCTGCTCGCGGGTTGCGGCACTTCGCCGGCTCTTGTCCCACCCGCCGCAATAAACGCCACGGATGCCCAGGACGAAGAGCACGCCGCCGTCATCGCGAAACTCAAGAGTCTCGGCGTGGAGTGGGTCTCGCCGAACAGAGTTGATATCGGCTACGGCGGTCGGCGTGGTCGCCTTGAACCTACGCATTTTGGCGATGATGACCTGATGATCCTCAACGACCTCCCCGGCTTAGAGGAGTTGTCGATCTGCGGTGGTCAAGTCACGGATCAAGGAATGTCTACGATCGCAGGATTCTCCGAGCTTAGGTCCTTGAGCCTATTCGACGTACCGATCACTGACACCGGGGTGGTCCACATCGTGAACCTTAGACGTCTCAAGCGCCTGATGCTTGTTGAGTCACATATTTCCGACGCCGGAGTTGCCCATCTGACAGAGCTCTCGGACCTCAAAGAGTTGAGCCTAGTCGGCGCGGACATGACAGATGCTGGTAGCCTTTCCTTGAAGCTGTTCAACCGTCTCCAATTCCTTAGCCTATCCGGCACGAAGCTCACCGACGTTGGCCTCGCGAACCTGAGAGATCTCACGGAGCTAACGCACTTACGTTTGGCCGGCACTGAGATCACTGACGCAGGACTGACGCACCTGGAGGGCATGACCAAGCTGGAGACGCTATCGATCAGCGACACGCAGGTCACCAGCGACGGATTGACACATCTCCGATCACTGTCGGCGTTGAACCGTCTGGAAATGGCCGGCATCGAACTCACCCAGGACGGGGCGAAGCACTTGAACCAGGTACACAACCTTCGCAACCTGGAGTTGGTGACGTTCCCATACTCCGGCAACGTCTCGCCGGTGACCCTGGCTTCGCTCGCGACGCTCGAGATGCTCACAAGCATCGACATGCCGAATTCCAATGGCTACACGCCGGGGCAATTGCAGGCCCTAAAGCGAGCATTGCCAGGGACCGACATAATGGCGGGTTATGTTCATGATTAAAGGCCAATGTTGAAGGTATGTCGAACTAGCGGATGCATGTAGCGCCACATCCCGCGTCATTAGAGCCGATCGGTGTTGCACAAAATGCGTGGCCGCAAGGTTCGCTTCGCGAATTACCGGCTGTGTTTCGTGACGCGATTTGAAAGGATTCACATGGCCTACAATGTGACCGCGTGACCGGCGAAAGGAGACTGGGAACAAGGTGTAGTGATCGAATAGACTCGCGACTCAGCAAACTTGTTGAACCGAAAACGTGGAGACCTTTCACAACAGTTCGGCTGCGCGAAGTCAAAGCCTTACTGGTTCTGTGCTCTTCAAGTTCAGCCTACAATTCGTCGGGCGCTTCGACAATCCAAACCAGGATTCCATCGTCTGTTTGAACGTCATTGGCGTCTATGATTCTCAGTCGGAGCAGTTCAGCAGGCCCATCGGCATCGACCGAGTTGGTCTTCCGCTTTCCGTTTACTCGGAAACGACAAGTTGACTGGCCTTCAAACCAGGACCGGTGTGTCGGCCCTAGAAACCCCAGATCTTGTGAATGACCGCTTGTTGTCATCGCCGTCATTTTCCATTCACCACGATGATCACGATGGCAAACGACAGTGGCCGTGAATTCGTCACCAGTATCGAGAAAGAAT
>JASLPZ010000463.1:0-4771 GCA_030744725.1 Pirellulaceae bacterium | reverse complement strand
CCATTCCTTTCCATTGAGCAACACCTTTTCATCTACTACCTCGATCTTGTCACCTGGAAGTCCGACGAGACGCATGACGTAAAGAGGCGAATCTGGACCCTCGCTTCGGAAGACAACTATGTCATTACGCCGCAATCTCGTCGGTTGACACCACAACTTGTCTACGAGGATGCGGTCACCTGGAAGGATCGTTGGCGACATTGCTCGTGTCGGAACAACGAATGCTTCGGCAACAACGGCGCGAACAGTATGGGCGACGAGGTTATTGGCGATGGCGAATGCGACAAAAGCAAGCAGGTACACCCACCATCTTTGATAACGCCTAAGCGGAACGTCGCGACGATGTTTCGCGACCATGTAAGCGTCGATCGTGAGATAGATTGGAAAGCCAAGCATACACAAGAGGAGCACCGCAAATCCGGTACACCCAATTGGCAAAGAAATGGTAGCAAACGCAAGGATTGGTAAGAGTACCGCACCGACGCCCCAAAGGACGAGGCTGCGGCGCAGTCTGCCTGCGTAAATCTGGCCCAACGGGCCACCCAACAGACTCATCAGAGCGGCAAGCCAAGGTCGGCGTGGTTTTACGATTGTCGATTCCACACTGGTCTCGCTGCAGTATGCTGAGTTCAGCCGCGTGCGGGCTACGCCATGGCGGCTTGAACCATCGAACAACTCTCCATCTTCAGTAACGGTCGAACAATCATGCGGGTAGCACGTCGGCTGCAACGACTCGTTATTTGGCGTGTGGCATTGTTGCTCTGTAGGCATCAACGTGCGCGAGCACCGCCGTAGCGGGCAATCGCACAAATTTCAGAAAGTGTTTGTCCTGGACCGGGACCTTTCTTACTGCGTCGGGCTTCTGCAAGCAAATACACAACGATCCACTGAGACAGGGATACGCTGATGTACTTGTCTCGCTCGCCGCTCGGCTTGCGTACCGTGTGAATCACTCCATCTGTCCCAAATGCCCAGCATATTCCCTTCCTGTTCCAGAAATCAATACGAGCACGAGTATTGTGGTCATCCGCTAGGTCGCTAAGCCTGACGATATGACCGTATGAAATCTCCAGCACTGTTTTGTGCTGCTTCAATTTTGCTATGACGCGTTTCACTTCCCCCTTGGACGTTGATGACCGATACGCCATTTTGTTTATGGTCGTACCGTGTCCAATGCGTGCGAGTTTGTCTCCGAGGCGTTCCTGGTACGCGCGACACCGCCGTCAACGAAGGCAACCAGTGTCGAGCGAGAGTTGATTTTCCAACGAGACGAGGTTTGAAGCAAATGCGAAGGTGTGCCGAAGGCCCCAGCGGGCATTCACTGGCCGTCAAACTCTGCGAGATTCTTAGCCACGTTGACAATCTTGTTGAGGAACAGTCGGCGAATCGCGTCGTAGCCTCGGTCATTGGGATCCTCGATGTTGTCGAAGTACCAGTAGTGAGGATCCTCGTGTCGATAAGTTTTGCGCCAGAACTGCCGACAGTGCGAACCGTGTCCCAGGAACTCCTGGTGCAGAGAGACCAGATGGACGTTGGCGCTCTGCTCCGCGCAGGCGTGGATCACTGCGTTGTATTCTGCATGGATCGCCAACCCATCGGGCCACGCCGGCAAATAGACACTTGGCGCGTCGCCGACGCCGTCGGTGGGGTCGTAAATGTCGGCCAGAAAAACGTGACAGCCACCGGGAAAACGCAAATCGAGGATGTCCAACATCTTATTAAGCCGCTTTTGGAAGTTGCTGATCCATGGCTTAGCCTGCTCGATCGTCGCTCCGTACATCGCGCCTTCGCGCGGCGGTGTGCGTCCGTAGTTATGAATCAGATCGTTTCCGCCAGTGGTCATCACCACGAATCCTAGAATATCTGGCTCGTGCGAGTCCAAACGTTCCGCGAGCACCTTGAGGTGGGCAAGCGAGGTCGTCCCTGACACTGCCAGATTGTTGGTCTCCAGGTTGGGCAACACCACCGAGAGGCACAGGCCGTCCATTTCTGGAAACTCGTCGTCGGGATTCCTTACCAGTCGATTGAAGTAGCTGTGTTCGGCAGTGCGGGCACCAAGACCAGCCGTAATACTGTCGCCAACGCCCAACAGCACGATCCGACGATCGGTCCAGGTGTCCGCGAAGAGAGTATGGTCAACGGGTGGTCCCGTGGGTCCTTCGCCGATGGGGCGATAGAACCAAAAATGACGATACGCCAAGACGCCGGCAATTGCGATCAAGCCGATCACAAGCAGCAAGATCAGGCGGCGGCGGAACTTCCGCTTCTTGGCCATCGGAGAGGATCTCTATCGGCTTGATCGGCCCAACGGGTAACATGGCCGTCGCCGCCGTAAACGAAGCGAGCGACGTTGAATTGCGATTACATTTTATGATGCCGCCGCCCGTTGCGAAACAGCGAAGGCGATTCGCGCAGCGAACCATGCGGCCATGTTGGTTGGCTCGCCTAGGTTGTGCCGCGAATGGCGGCAAAACGACGCCAATCATGTTCGAGTTGAATCTTGATGACCAGCCCGAGAATCACCAGAAGGAGAATGCCGTAGTGCGGGGTTTGAACGATCCACGTAGCGGCGCCGAAGAAGTGAATCAGTGTGGCAAGGAAGAGGATACTAGTGGCCATCTTCAGGTTCAGCCTACGAACGACGACAATAAATACCGCTAAGCTAGCGATCGCTCCGAGCACAAACGCCCCCGGGCCGATGACAAGTAAAGGTCGAAAAAGCGGGTTGAGTTCGTAGGCTTGGCTGTAATCACCGAGCCAATATCCACTCGACTGGCCCACTAGTGTGCCCACAACGTCGGCAAACCACATCGAAATGCACGGCATGAAGAATGGCAGGTGCGACAGCTTCATGGGATTTGATTGATCAACCAGTAGAGTGGAAATCAGATTTCATCAGTTTAGGTTCAGCCTATCTGTTTTCCAAGGCTTTTGCCTCTGGTGCCTCAATAGCTTTGCCATGCTGATGTCCTCAAACTTCCCTCATCGAACCGGACGTCGGGTCTTCCCCAGTACGGCTCTCCGACGGCTTTCCCAATACATCTTATCCGCTCCATGAAATCCGCGCTTTCGACAGACGGTACAAGCCCAAGCGATCCGACCGATCACCCCCGAGCCTCCGAGACCCGCGACTCTCGTCGCTGAATTTCCGCTTCACAAAGATTCGCAACCGATCCAACACGATCCGGTCGAGACATCGAAAGATCGGCTCGCCGTTACTCCGCTTGAAGATGATTTCGCAGTCAAGATCTGGGCACTCACGGCCAAGATGACATAGATACATGATCTTCCACGCGATGATCGAGTACACGGCCAAACAATTCAAAAGTCGATCCAATGTTTCGAATTGCCTGTTCTCAATTCGGCATCCAGATTTTAAGGTTCGAAAATGTATCTCGATTTGCCAGCGGATGGAGTAGTAAGAAACGATTTGCTGCACTTGTTCCGGATTGTCGATAGGCAACGTCGTTACGCTGCATTGAAATAGACATGGAGTGCCACGCGTCGCGTCCAGTAGGTTCGTGTCAGGGGCACGGGTGTTGCGATTCTGACAAGCACGGACCAAAAAGTGCATTTCTCCCCGCGAGGTCGAGCGTGATTCGCAGAACAGTTCGTAAACGTCAGCGTCACTGTCCGCAATGCAGACGCAAGTCGTCCGCGGACACGCTTCGGCGACGTCGCGCGCCGCACGCATGCCTTCGATCCAGCGGAAACTTTCCTTTCCCTCGATGGGCGTCTTTCGATGCCAGTCATCTCTCTCTTTCTTGGTGTGTTTCTTCCTGATCTTGTTACGAGTCCAGCTCTTTTGCCACGCGACGCCCAGCGGCAAGCCATGACTATTAAAGGCAAGCAAAGGATGAAAGAAGACGTCGTGACGCGCGTCGTATTCAAGCGGTCCTACCCCTTTGACCTGTTGGTTAGGACAAGTCAAATCGATATCGGTTGTATCTTGAACCAACAGAACAATCTCCGCTTGTGAGATTCTTTCGCGCGTAGCCTCAATATGCGGTTGCTTATCAGTTTTCGCAACGTGCTCGACAGCGTCAGAAGGCCAGCGGCATGGGGATTCTCGCGAGCCTGCAAGGCAAGCGAGTCGTCGTCAGCACCGATGGCGGTCGAGTTCGCATCCGCACGAACAAGCGTGGCAAACGTACGAAGAAAGGCCGGCGGCGTTATCGCACCGATTGGCGCGAACCCAAGCTGTTGGCGATCTACGTGGTGGACGAACAAGGCCGAATCGAACGCGAGTTTACTCCCGTATTGGATGGCACGCTGAAAGGCCCTGATGCAGTGTTTCGGCTGATCGAGTTCTATTTGTCCGAACTCGGCATCGAAGAAGCGACTAAGGTTCTGTTCATTGCCGACGGAGCCCGCTGGATCTGGAACCGCGTGGCAGCGTTATGGAAACGTTTAGGTCTGAAGGCGGAGCAGTGTTTTGAACTGGTGGATTTCTACCATGTCGTCGAGCACTTGGGCACGTTGGCAGGCTTGAAGAAGAGCTGGAGTAAGAAGCTGAAAGGAGGTTGGATCACGCGGCAAGTCAATCGCCTCAAGCAAGGTACGATCGAGCAGTTCGAGGAGGAAGTGAAGAAGTTCTGTCGCGGCAAACGGGGCAAAGATTGGCGTCGCGAACCTGATTACCTGCTCCGCAACGCGTCAGCCGGGCGTTTGAATTACGGCCAGGTCAAAGACGAGCAACTTCCCAATGGCAGCGGCATCATTGAGAATACGGTTCGTCGCGTACTCAACCTACGGATGAATGGAGCGAGCA
>JASLPZ010000462.1:0-4811 GCA_030744725.1 Pirellulaceae bacterium | reverse complement strand
TCGATTCGTACTTCGACCAGATGTTGCCCGGGCATGTCGAAGCGGTGGGAAAATGAGGCCATCGCACTGCCTTCCGCAGGGATCACCAGCTGTTGCTGCGTGACACCGATTCCATCGACCAAGAACTCAACGCGTCGACGTTGTTCGCGGAGAGAGAAGTTGTGAACTTCGACCTCGAAGGAGATGGGCCGACGCAAGGGCGCCAGCGGCGTCAGTGCTGCTAGTCGGTTGACGGCGACGTTATCGTCTGTCGGCTCGCCGATTTCACGAACGACAAGATCCGCCTTTTCCGCCAGCGCGGCGATCGCGCGCTGCAGGTCTGGTGAGCTTGTGGCTTCCCACGTTGTGCGACCAAGGTCCGTGAATACAATCACGCGGCAGCTTTCCAAGCCCGGATGGCTCCGCCTAGTAGCGTCAATCAAGCGGTCGATCTCCGTGATTGTGGCTGCCAGGTCGGCTCCATGGTGGCCAACCGTCAAAGCGTTGATCTCACGGACGATATCCTCGATTTCAAAGGCGATGCTGCCGACGATTGATTGAGGTGGAACCCCTAATGTCACCAAAGTAAAACCGTCCCCTTGCTCGCTCTGGCGGACTGAATTGATCGCTTGTGACTTGGCGAGTTCAAAGACGGTCTGATTGCCGGACTGTTGGTCACCGGACTGAGCGGCCATGGAATATGAATTGTCAATTACCAAGACCGTGTGCTGGCGTTGTGTTGTATCAGTACCCAATTGCAGCCCGGAAAAACCTGACAACAGTGGGTCCGCCAGTGCCAACGCTAACAACGCCAGGATGGCAACTCGTAGAGCTAGCAACAACCATTGCTCCAAACGCAGCCGTCGCGAATGTTTGTGAATTGCCGCCAGGAGGAAGTCCATCGCGGCCCAACGGATAACATGTTGCGTGCGACGGTTCCAAAGGTGAATGATGATTGGAATTGCGATGGTGACGCCCCACGCCAGCATGCCAACGTGGGCAAACGACCAGGCAGAAAACATGAGTGTAGGCATCATGAGAGCGTATATCGTGTTCGCTAGCGAACTCTTGCTGTGCGTGCGGAAAGGAAGGAAGTCAACGTGCGATCCAGCCGCTTGTCCGTTTCCACCAGACGGTAGTCAATCTCACATTCGCGACAGGCGCGTTGCACGCTGGCCAGGTGGCGCTCCATCTCGGCGAGATAAGCATCCCGCAATGAGCGTGGATCCGCCACAACGTCTGGAAACTGTTCGAGCCCTTGAAAACGTGTTGGCCGATCAAACGGAAACGACAGCTCTGCCGGATCCATCACGTGCAGAACAAGGACGTCATGCTTGCGGCGATGCAACGCACGCAAACCGGCCAGCAACGGAACCGTGTCACCCAAGAAATCGCTGACCACGACGACGACCGCACGCTTTGACAGGCGCTGTGCGAGTTGTTTCAAGACCGTTCCCGTCGCCGTCTTGAATTGGGGTACGCACTCTTCCAAAACGTGGATGACCTGGTGCAGGTGAGCGGCATTGTTGCTGGGCGTAAGTTCGGTCCGGATCTGTTGATCGTACGTGATCAAGCCGACGGCATCCTGTTGCTTGAGAATCAGCCAAGACAATGATGCCACGATGCATCGGGCATAATCCAGTTTTGAGAGAGCTGCCTGCGGCCCTTGAAAGCTCATACTCTCACTGGTATCGAACACCACATGGCAGACCAGATTGGTCTCGTCCTCGAATTGCTTCAAATAGAACTTGTCTGTTCTGCCAAAGACTTTCCAGTCGAGATACCGCAAATCGTCGCCGGGCGCATATTCGCGATGTTCGGCGAACTCAATCGAGAATCCGTGATGTGGGCTGCGGTGTAAGCCAGCCACGTATCCTTCGACAATCCGTCGCGCACGCAGTTGCAGGCCACTCAGCTTAGCCAACGTCCGCGGATCTAAAGACTTGGGAGAGTTTTCCACGTCGGTCTTCTTCCGAGTTGGCATCGACGGTTGGTACGGCTGCAATCAACTTTCGGATAATCTCTTCGCTGGTGATCCCCTCCGCGTCGGCATTGAAGTTCGTACGGATACGGTGTCGCAGAACAGGCAAGGCAACGGCACGAATGTCCTCGTGATTGACGAATTGCCGGCCCAACAAAACAGCTCGCGCTTTCGCACCCAATACCATGTACTGACTGGCACGCGGACCGGCACCCCACGTGACGTATTCGCGCACGAAATCCGGTGCGTCTGGCTGATTCGCGCGAGACAGCCGTGCCAGCCGCAAGGCGTAACGGGCAACGTGGTCGGCCACGGGGACCTTGCGAACGATCGCGGTCAGCTGCTCGATCTCTTCCGCCGTCAGCATCGGCTCGATCACCACATCGGTGTCCGTGGTCGTACGTTTGACGATCTCCAGCTCTTCGTCTTCGTTGGGATAATCGACCAGCACGTTAAACATGAACCGGTCCAGTTGTGCTTCGGGTAGCGGGTAGGTTCCTTCTTGTTCAATGGGATTCTGGGTGGCCAAGACGAAGAAAGGTTCTGGTACCGGATGTTCTTGGCCACCAACGGTAACTTGATGTTCTTGCATCGCCTCAAGCAGCGCTGCCTGCGTCTTGGGGGGGGTCCGATTGATCTCGTCTGCCAGAATCACATTGGCGAATACTGGGCCGGGCAAGAATCGCAACGCCCGAGTGCCCGACAACTTGTCCTCTTGAATCACTTCGGTCCCCGTGATGTCCGAAGGCATCAAATCTGGAGTGAACTGGATCCGGCTGAACTTGAGCGACATGGTTTGGGCGACGGTTCGAATGATTAGCGTCTTGGCCAGCCCCGGAACGCCCACCAACAGGCAATGTCCTTGGGCGAACATCGCCACCAGCATCTCCTCAATAACCTGCTCTTGGCCAACGATCACCTTCGCAAGTTCGTCGGTGATGCGTTGGTACACCGCATGGAGGTTTTCGACGGCGCGGGTGTCCTCAGTCTGCGGCATGAGTCGGTATTCCAGATTCGTTGAACGCGTAAAGATGGTCGCCGGAGGCAATCAATAGGATGCCGCCGACCATCACAAGGTTCCCCCCCGCGGCACGCCGCGACACGAGATCGATCTCGCGCACCAAAACGGGATTCCAGCCGGTCTCCGTCTTGATGATTCGCTGGTCGAAAACAAATATCGAGTCGCGAGTGGGCCAGTATACATTTTTGTTCGCAAGAAGTCCTCGCCCGTAGCCGCGGGGTTCTTGCCGCGCGTGGCCCTCCGACGGGTGAAATCCACCCGAGACTTGCGCTTCTAACCGCCCGTTGTAGGCGTCAAACCAATAGAGGCCTTCACCGCTGCCGACGAGACGGCCATCGCCGAGGCCCAGCAGATGGACAATGTCCCCGCCAATCTCCTCCGGCGTCGTCCAAATCAACTGGCCCGTGGCGGCGTCCAAGGCAAATAGCCGCGAACAATCGGCGGGTGCAACGTACACCAGGCCATCTTGCACTAAACATGGATTCAGGTCACGGAAACGGTACGAAGGATCAAGATCAGATGGTACGCTGGAATCGCTCGGCGCACGCGGGTATCGGGCGAGCCAGTGGATCGCACCATCATGCGCGGAGACGGCAGCGACAGCGCCAGCGTTCGTGTTGTAATACAGGACGCCTTCATCGAGCGCCAGCAAGTTATTTGGAATCTCGCTGTGTTCACCACTCAATGACTGAGCGGCGCAAACGAATTGTCGCCAGCACAGCCTGCCATTTCTTGCATCAAAGCAAGCCAGATGCGATTCGGATCGAACCGCATCCAAACGTCGAACCGCAACGTAGAGATGGGCTTGGTCGCAAACCGGTGATCCTTCGAAACTCCATTCCCCCTGCCAGACAGGTAGCTCGAGCTTAATATCGAACTGCAACCTGCCTTCGGCGCGTAGATCAATGGCGACCAAACGTGAACGCGCCGCGGGCGCGTCACTTGTCGACGTGTCGACATCGCGCCCGACAACTCGGGCAAACAGATGATTGCCGGAACTGGTCATCGTAAATCGCGGCACCGTCTGTGCCAGTCGGTCGTCGTACGTGGTCGCCCGTGTTAGTTCTGGATTGGTCTGAAATACGAACGCACCTGTGTGCAGATTGACGGCCTGAACATCGACGGATTGATCGTCGGTTCCAACCAACACGAGGTCGTTGATGACGACTGGATGGAAACTCAACAAGCGGTCTGGATCTTCGCCGATCCGCAAACGACTGGCACCATCAGCGGGATCGATCCACGACTGCATCGGCAAGGGCAGACGCCAGATGGGCCTGCCACCGAGATCCACGGTGCGGGTGACATGGCGAGCTCGATTGGGAGCGCCTCCAAACGTGGGCCAATCGGTCTGGAGTTTGCCCTTAGGCCAAGTCTGGCTCTCATCCAATAGCTGTTCTAACCGTTCCACAAAGTTGCCACGCTTGCCGCCAAGTCGCCCCGTTGCAAGGGGTGACAACCTCCTCAGTATTTCCAGCTCGATGCTCGCCCGTTGACGTTGCTCCTGCATGATGGAGGTTAACACCAATCGGGCGCGGACTGTGGCTATGTCGAGATCGGTGTCGGGATGGGCTAGCCAACGCCCTTTTGTGGCTCGCCCCGTGACTGCCTCTGAAACCTGGCTCCAGTGTTCCTGAAGATCGACATCTCGTAGCAACAGCCAACTTGGTAGCCCCGTGTATCGATCAAAGCGAGTTCCGTCGGACGCCCAGCGAAATGATGGATGAATCCGCTCCCATGCCGCGCGGGCAGTGGCGTAGTCGCCACGCTGGAAAGCAAACTCACCGAGCCAAAATAACGCGTCATCGCCAACACGGCTGCAAAAGTACT
>JASLPZ010000461.1:0-4842 GCA_030744725.1 Pirellulaceae bacterium | reverse complement strand
TTTCGCTCCGCGAAAGCACGCTCCTTTCGCGGAGCGAAAGGCGACTATCGGACAGTAATTCCTCGAACGATCCTTAGAATCGATGCGGTCACCGGAGGTTCGGTTACATGGCGCATATCAGAACTCCATTTCAAACATAGCTTACTGACTACGCTTCGTCGTAAGATCGCCCCATATTTCGGGGACAACAACCATAACGGCATTCTGGGCCACGACGAATTTGCATAGAAAGCGGTTTGTAGATCCAAAGGAACTATCGCAGCGTTTCTTGCAGTCATTTCGCAGCTACTTGCTCGCCGTCCATCATCGGCAACTGGCGCTTGCGTCCGGCAAGCGGCACGTTTACTGTATCTGTATTGGGGGTCGAGCCTTCCGCCATGCCAACTCGATCACCAATGGTGTTTCCCCAATAGCATTTGTCCTGACACATTGCTAACGACCGATCTGATGAAAACTTGGCTTTGCCGAATCTGCGCCTTGCTTGTTGCCTTCAGCAGCACGGATACGTTCGGACAGTCGGATCATTCAAAGGTGCAGGCAGAGTCAATCCAGCGCGCCTTGTCTTTTTTGAGCCGCGAAGTTCCTCAGTGGTCTATCGAAAACAACTGTTACTCATGTCACAACAACGGCGATGCCGCACGGGCTTTGTATACGGCTGCCCGGCTGGGCTTTCGAGTCGACCGCGGAGCTCTGGCCGATACGACAGATTGGCTCACTCGACCTGATCGATGGAGGCACAATCGCGACGATGGCGAACTTGGCGGTAAGAAACTGGCTGCGATCCAGTTCAGCTTTGCTCTGCTCGACATGATGGAAACGGACGCAGTCGACGAAAAGGCCCCGTTGCTGCAAGCCGCCAAGACTGTCGCCGAATATCAACACGCTGACGGATCGTGGCGGATCGTTGCAGACGGAACGGTTGGCTCGCCTATCACGTATGGAACATTTCTGGCAACGGCCATTTCGTTGCGAGTCTTAACATCAGCCGATCGGAAGCGATTCAAGCCGCATATCGAGAAGGCCGACAGCTGGCTGCGCACCCACCGGCCAAAAACGGTTCTCGACGCCGCGGCAACGTTGATCGGTTTGGGGACGAGCAAGGATCACGCCGCGGTCAGGCAGCGGCGGCTGTGTGTGGGTCTGATACAGGAAGCACAAGACAGATCCGGCGGCTGGGGGCCGTTCGTTATTTCCGCGCCTGAGCCGTTTGATACCGCCGTTGTGTTGTTGGGGTTGTCTCAACTCGGCGACGATGCCAAACGGCGGCAGATGATCCAAAGAGGACACCGCTATTTGATGGAAGGCCAGTTCGACGATGGATCTTGGCCGGAAACCACTCGACCTGCCAACGCGGAGAGCTACGCTCAACGGATAGCGACTACCGGCTGGGCCACGTTGGCATTGCTCGCGACCATGACACAGGAGTCGCACCAATAAATGCGAAAACCGGCTTCTCGATGAACTATCGAGAAGCCGGTCCGTTGTGCGATCTGCCGCGATGATCCTGTCACGGAAGGGCGACCGTTCTTAAGTCTTGCGAACCACTGTCGGTCTGCACGAGGATTACAGCATTTTGATCGTTCAGACGATCCAGTTGCACGACGCCCTTAAGCTCTTCGATCGTTTCGAAGGACTGGCCGGCCGTGCCGCCGCCCCCAATCCTTTTCGTAATCCCTTCTTGTCGCTCGATCTTCTCCGTGCTGATCTTCATCACGCCTCGGCTGCTGTTGGCCGTGAGCAAGAAATTCTTGCCACCCTTCTTGTAAACGATCATGTCCAGCGGCCGGTTGCGGTTTCCTAATTCAGCCACCGTGGTTCCACGCGTTTTCTTGCCGGCGGACAAGCTCGCGAGGGGAAACTTGACGAGCGGCGTACAGGTGAATCCCGCCAGTAGATTCGGCTCACCGCCGATGTTGAATGGCACAAACGTGCGGACGACCGCGTCATCTTCGTAGCGACCATGTGCCCCGTGGTAGATTTCGATGTTTATTCCTGGATCCGCCGCGATAAATGGAAACGGAATCTCGCGCACATTCGAAGGAGATGCTTCATTGGTGAGGCCGGAAAGGAGAACCTTGCCCTCGGCAAATGCCAGATCGGTGATCGACTCGTCACGGCGATTCCGACGACGACGTCCCTCTCCAGTCACTTTGTCCTCAACCGGATTGGGTAGGGTTACACTGGAGAAGCCGACTTTCTTGAGTGATACCTCGCTCAGCTTCCCCGTCGCATCGATCCGCAACAAGGCCGGCGCTTCAGCCGGCCCTTGCTTCTTTGACAAGGACAGGTAGAGATTTCCGCTCAGTGGATTAACGGCCATGTCTTTGATCTGGATGTCTTGCGGGCTCGCGCCGAGCAGATCGGCGACCTTTCCGTTGAGATCATCGATGTTCAGTTGCACTTTCGCCGGCGCCCCGGAGGTGTCGCCCGTAGCAATCGCGAAAACGGCTGCCGCTTTCGTGTCACCGACCAGCAGAATTCCATCCGGGCCGAATGCCAATGGACCGACCGATTTCAAGTTCGGTGTGCCTACTTTTAAGCCCCAGATATCAGCCGCCTTGGCAACCCCGACACTCAACAACAAACCTACGACGACCGTACATGCTACAGCACCTGTTTTTCGCATCACTTGCTCCTTCTGATCTTGAGTCACACAGATAAGTGAATTTAGACAACGCAGGAAACGCGCCGCTCCGATCGGATCTGGAAGATGTGGTCCGCGCTTGCCCTGATTGTATTTGGCAAGCGTCACCGGAATCAAGCTATGGCATCAAGAAAACAGAAGCAGCACCGACCTTGGTGATCACCGAAACCCAACACGGCAGTGCCGCAGCCAAAAAGGGAACGTGCCCGTATTTGATACGCTCCCGTACTCGTTCAGTTGCCCGGTGCGAATCTCGGATTGGGTGATTTTAGGGTGCGGGAGACTATGCGAACCAGTTTCTCGAAATCCTGGACCGCTTGCTCTTCTCTTCCCAGTCGAAAATGGTGGGGAATACTCAACGCAAGTTCAAAGACCTCTTGCGCCTCAGGATCTGGTCGGCCCAGGTAACGACCCAGCAGGGCAAGTGTGGGGATCGCCGCGGTGATGTTCGCCTTTGTCCGTGGTGCAGCTGCCGCCTTGTCGACGAACGGCCTCCACTGGCCAGGCTGCGAAAGGAAAACACGCAGGGGTGTTGCATCGCGTGGTTGCTTCAGCGGAATGCCGCCCTTTGTCCGTTGTCGGAAATCGTGGATGACTGGCGGCTCGTCTGTCGCCGAATCGTATTTCTCGTGCAACAAACGGGCGACTGGCCCCAGCTGGCGCACCGTGCCATCCGGATAGATCAATCCCGCCATATCCTTGAACATGACCTTCGAAATCATCAGTTCCCAGAAATAGAACCCCAGCTCGTTTCGTTCGATCACGTCCAATGCCATTTCGTATTTCTGTCCCGCACCTGGGTTGCCGAACTCGGTTACGATTACCGGTTTTCCGAACTTCCGACCGTAATTCCAGGCGAGGTCGACGTCTTGCTGAAGCCAGTCTTCATAACGCGCATAAGAATGGATCGATAGGACGTCGACCAGGTCGGCGGTCTTGGGAATATACTCCACAACCGCATGGCCGACGGTGATCGTGTGGTTGGGGTCCTTCGTTTTCACAATCCGGCAGAAGTGGCGACAGAATTTCCAGATCCGATTTCTCTCTTGCCGAGTCACATGCTCGAAATCGGCCATCGGTTCGTTCATGATGTCCCACATGAGAACCTGTGGATTTTCCGCGAATGTCGTGACTACATCGTTGACATACGCCTCGAGCCGTGACCAGTCGTCCGATGCAATTCGACTGAATCCCGGATTGTTGACCCACATTTCGGAATTCGCATCTTGGACCATAGGTTCCTTGCCAAAGCACGAATCAAACAGTACGAACATGGGGCGAATTTCGTGCCTACCGGCGATTGCGACGAATTGCTCGAGGTGCTGTAGAAACTTGGCGGGGTCCTTTTCGTAGGCCACATACTGTAAAAAAACACGGACGGAGTTGAGTCGCAGGCGCTTTGCAAATGCCAGTTCGCGGTCTACCGCCTCGACTTGAAAGTCGGTCCAGGTTCCGATGCTAGTGCTGGCATAGCTCGGCACGTAGTTGGCGCCGCGTATCGCCGCATAATCCACGGCGAACGAGTCGGAAGCTCTGACGCAGACCTGACCGGGTACTGCGCAGCAGATGTAGAAGACGCACCACGCAATTGCGATTCGATATCTCATGCCGGGCCTCCGCTCACTGCAGCTGCAAAATTCTCTGCTCGCCATGATTGCGTGCTCTCCGCGAATTTGATCAAAGATCAACTGTAGCCTACCATAACTGCACTTCCACTGTTCTCTCCCCGTAGGTGGACCGTTCGGGAGAAAGTCTGTGCGTCCGTCATGCACAATAACTTGAACTCTCTGACGACCAGTGCTATTCCAGTTTTGATTTTGGGGTTGAAGGAGAATGGTCTCCTGGCGAGATAGTCTTTGATCGCTGCGATCAAAACGTTTGGTTCGCGGAGCGAACCACGACAATCAGGCTCGGCAAGCCTAATTCTTAGTCTTGACAAAGTACCAGGTTGGAGATGAAGCTGGACGGGCGAGATGCCGGGTGGCATCGGTGAAAGAGGAGCACCAGCACTCATGGCAAAAGACAACCAAGACGTAACGAGGCGAAAGTTTCTCACTGAATCCAGTGAGATCGGCCTGGGCTCCGTACTGACAGCCTCACTCGGGGCTGCGCAACAGACCAGGGGAGATGAGCGGACCGGGCGACCGACGCCACAACCGTCGGCAGGCAATTCCAAGAAACAGATGCCCATGCGAAAG
>JASLPZ010000460.1:0-4844 GCA_030744725.1 Pirellulaceae bacterium | reverse complement strand
CTCGAATCGCAGTGAACAAGTCTTCACGTTGCTGCTCGGCTTGTTTCCGTTCCGTAATGTCTTGCATTGTGGCAATGTACAGCCGTTCGCCCAAGTGATCCATTTCCGTGACTCGCAACGAGATGGGCAATTCCCGACCGTCGCGGTGATACCCCACGACATCCGACTCCCCTCCGACCTGGCGTGTCTCGCCTCGCGTCAGCTCGCTCGGCTTGTATCGAACGTTTTCGTCGTAAAGCGCGGGAACCAGCAAGGAGGCTTTTTTGCCGACCATCTCGATCCGATCGATGCCGAAGAGTTTTTCTGTAGTTTCGTTGCAGGAGAGCAGATTGCCTCGTTCGTCGATCGTGACCAGCGCATCCGCCGTCGAATTGAAGATTGCCTGAGTTCGTGCCTCCTGTGCCGAGGCATGGTCGATCATCTGGCGAAGGCTGCTGGTCATTTCTCCGATCGACCCATAAAGCGCCTTCACCTCGCCCAACGGTCGCACCTGCGGCAACTCGGTATCCAAGTCACCTGCGGCAATCTGATTCGCGGCAGCGGTCAGCATTTCGAGCGGTGCCGTAATCCGCCCGGAGGCGAGAAAAGCGACCAGACCAGCAATGCACAACACAATCAAGCCTACGGTGAGAAGTTTTTGAGCCAGCAGATCGGTGATCTCAGAAAACGCCAACGACAACGACGCCGTGATCGCCAAAGATGCGATCAGCGCGATCAGCGCAATCCCGATCAGCAGGCAAATCTGCCAACGCAAAGAAATCGATGTTAGTCGTTCACGGATCGTCATCTCAATACCTCAAAGTTGCAGCTCAAGTTTCGTCAATCATCAGCCGTTGGTCGGCCAGCAGCGCGGCCCCATCCAGCACCAGCATCGCCTCTTCCGTCACACCTCGCAGCAAATTATGTTGCACGCCGGACACGGAAACGGGTGTTGCAAAAATTTCGCACGTATTGATGGAGAAGACGTCAACAGCGTCGTCAATCACGATTCCGAATTCAGCTCGATCATCTCCCAGAACCAGTATCCACGGTTTGTCGTGAGGCGGGTCCGCCACCTGAAAGAGCGTACACAAATCAACGATGGCCAGGACCTCACCTCGCAGATTCGTAATACCTCGCACAAACGCCGGGCAGTCAGGCACTTTGGTCAAGGTGGCAACGCGTGTCAGTTCCAGAATAAACATCGTCTCCAGGGCGTACAATTCGCCTCCCATCCGAAATGTCAAGATTTCGATCGAGTCCGTTTCATCTGCATCTGGGGCCAGGGGAACAGCCAATTCCCGGGCGCGTTCGTCCAGAATCTGCCGAGCCCGTTCGACGGAATCGTGACGCGCCGGGTCAAGCGTTTCAGCAAGTTGGCTCAGCCGACGTTTGGCATCCTCCCAATCAAACGGGGTACACGTTTCCTCGTGGCTCCGGCTCATTCCATTGCCCCCGCCGAAACGTCGAGCGAGGCGAGCTGCGACAAGGCGACACGTCGTACAGAACCGAACGTCTCATCCTCGGTCAACGGCACGTGCAGCGCCCCATCCTTTGCCTGGCACAAGTCCCGAGCGTTGCGAAAGGCCCGATACGCACCGGACAGGTCGCCTGCACGACGCAGTAGAGCGCCTAACGTAAGATGAGCGATCACCTGAGAGGGATCAAGAAACAGAACGCGCCTGATCACAGTCACGGCTTGCTGATCGCGACGCTGTTCCATCAACAGCACAGCGTGAAGATAGTGTAGCTCGACAGAAAACGGATGCCGCACGAGGATTCTCTGACACGCGGTTTGGGCTAGATCCGTATCCGAATTTGCGAGCGCTTTGACGTGCAAGCAGCCCACTTCCTCCTGGTTCGTATCTGCCGCCGTCAGTTCCGCAGCACGATCGTACTGACCGGCCAACAATGCCTGCCGAGCCAATTCGACGACCGGGCCGGAAGTGACCTGGTCGGCCGGCGGAGCTGCACACGTTCGTAGCGACGTGTCTGTCTCTGCTGGTGCACTTTGCATCGGTAGTTGCTGCGCAATGGCCGCCGATTCCAGCGGCCGCCGATAGTAGACGCCACCGGGCGCCTCTACAGTCTGGAAGGGAGCATGCAGGTCGAGCGCCGGATCACTTGCTGCAGTGATCAACCAGCCACCCGGCACTAAGGAACTAAAAAGGCTCGACGCCACACGCGGGATCACCGCTGGATCCAAGTAGATCAGTACATTTCTACAGAGGATCACGTCCTGGTTTCCAGTCCCCGTCACCAACGATGGGTACACGTCGAATGCCAAATTGACATGGGCGAAATGAACGGCATCGCGAATCGCCGGTGCCAAATGATGGAAGCCGTCACTGCACGTCGCGTGAGGTTCTACGCGACGATTACCGTCTCCACGTAACGCCCACGCTTGATAGACCGCTCGCCGCGCGTGTTCGAGTGCCGGCTTGGAGATATCCGTTGCCAGGATGTGCGATTGACCGAGCAAGCCCGCTTCTCGCAGGACGATGGCCAACGAATACGCTTCTTCGCCGGTAGCGCAACCAGCACTCCAGAAACGCATGACCGTCTGTTGATCCGCACGTCCTCTGAGTTCCGGGAGAACCGTTTCGGAAAGGAATCGAAATTGATCTGGAAATCGAAAGAAATAGGTCTCGCAGACGACAAGTTCGACAACCAACTCGTCCAAGGCGATCAGATCGAGTTCCAGCAGCGCGACGTAGTCAATCGGATCGTTCGTACCGGCGCGTTGCATGGCGCGATCGATGGCCGTCACGGCATGAGCGTGTTGAACACTACGAAAGTACAACCCTGTCCGCTGTTGGACGAAATCAAGAATTGGTTGTTCTCGGATTCCAACATCTGCGTCTTCTGGCATTAGCTGGCCTCGACTTCCTGTGTTGGCTGATGACTCTTCTCAAGATGCAATTCCGACCACAGCTCGCTTGTGTCTAATAGATGCACCATACCCAAGTGAGGATGTGCGATGGCGTTCAATGTGTCGTCCACTGAATCTCCAACAGATCCTGGCTTGTCCGTCGGCTCTTCGCCGTCAGTCCATGTCATGATCTCGGTTGCCTGGTCGACGCAGAGTGCAAACAAGAACCCACCGGCCTGGAGGATGATCAAGTGCGCGTGCGGCGTCAGTTCACGATGCGTACCTCCTCGCAGACAACTCAGCTCGAAAACTCCCAGAACCTGACCGCGGTAATTCAGCATACCCATCATGTTTGGGAACTGCGCCGGTGCGTCACCTAGGCTGGCGGCGCGCACTACCTCCTTGACATCCAAAGTAGGGATGCCAAACCGCACATCATCAACTTCCAAGACCAGGAACTCCATCAAACGTCCGTCACGGCAAGAAACTGCGATAGAAAGGAGATGAGCCGCTCCTGCGAATGCAGGCGGTGATCATCTCTTCCATGATAATCAAATTGTTGGCAACCGGTGTATTGGCGGATTGCTTTTCTAAGTCGACTGGAAGCTGTTTCGACCGCCGGATGGCCACCGGGCACGGTCTGAGAGACGTTTTGACCGGCCAACGTCGCGCCCGCTAAATCGGTAAGTTTGCTCCTCCGGAGATGGCTGGTTAGCCGTCTGGCTGCGCAGTTGCATTGAATGCCGTGACACCGTCTTCGATAGACTCATGGATCGAAAAAACCACCTTCTCCAGATTTAACGATCGCAACGCAATGCGAAGTGACGCGGGAGCGGAACAGAGTTCTTACGTGTCATCATCGTCTGGAGAAGCCGGCCGCTTGATCATGGTGATTTCACTTCCGTTGGCACTATGGTTCACCTCATCCATGAAGGCCTGGATCAACATCAATCCTCGACCACTTACTTTGTCGAAGTTCTCCGGATCCGTTGGATCGGGGATCAGCAACGGATCAAAGCCGGGACCTTCGTCACGAATGACAAAGATGGCTTCCTCGCGCGATGCCCTTAAGCTGATGTGGACGCGACGTTCTCGATAGGGTGACTCGTCACGACGTTGCCGAATCAGATCGGCGTACGGTCTTCCGTTATCGATCTCGCGCAGGTCCGATGAAACTTCGAGGTTTCCGTGGATCATGGCATTTCGCAGCGCTTCGTCCAATGCCGTGGCAATTGTAAATGACGTCGCTTCACTGCATATTTTCAGTTCTTCGACCGGCCGTTGCAGTCGAGCGATGATCTGCGGCAACAGGGAATCATCATTGGGCAGCTCCATTGTAATGTCGACGCCCGTCAGATGGTCCGCCAAGAGTTCTGCTTTGCGACTCGCTTCGGCCAGTGTCATGAGTTGCTCAACCGTGGAAAGAAGCATCTCCTCGAGATTGCGTTTCGGGACATAGCTAGCTGCCCCTTTTTGCAATGCCTCGATTGCAATCTCTTCGCTGCCTTGGGCGGTGGTCAGCAACACCGGCAAGGATGGAAACTCCATCTTTAGCATCTCGACCAGTTCCAGCCCATTCATCTCCGGCATATGCAAATCGGTCACGACCATCATGGGGAGTTCTTGACGGACTTTATCCAAGCCGAGTTGACCATTAACGGCGGTCTCCGTCCGAAAATGCGCTTCCTCCAGCAATAACTGCATCTGTGCCAATTGAGTCGGACTATCTTCGACGATCAGTACGTAATCCCGTTTGTCCATCAGCGACAAGCCCAGATTCCTGCGAATGCAAATGAGATGTGAACGAATGTGCTTGAATAGTCTACCGGATAATTCAGGCAACCGAAACAAACCTGCGGCGGAAAGTGAGCCGATTGTGCGCCGTCAATTCGTGCACACCTGCGAAGATCAATGCTACCACAGTCATCCGCATCCGATCTTGCAGGACGACTTGTCTTTTGCGGCAACCAGGCGAAATCGTTCAATCCGCACT
>JASLPZ010000045.1:0-27418 GCA_030744725.1 Pirellulaceae bacterium | reverse complement strand
AAGGGGGCGATGGCAGGAAGGGGGCGATGGCAGGAAGGGGGCGATGGCAGGAAGGGGGCGATGGCAGGAAGGGGGCGATGGCAGGAAGGGGGCGGGAGTCTTTTTCGGGCAACGACTTACCATCGGCAGAAGTGGATGGCCGAAAAAGACTCCCGACCCCCTCACCATTCGTCCCAAGGCAGTCCATAAAGCCACGCGCCCGTCCAGCTGGTGCCCTACCCTTTGATCACGCCGATCGGTCTCATGCGTGCGACCTTTGACGCCAGGTTTGCTCGATGGACCACGTCCACGACGGTATTCACATCCTTGTATGCGTCCGGCTGTTCTTCGGCGAGTCCCTTCCAGCTGCGAGCCCTGGCGATGACGCCCTTGCTTGCTAGCTCCTGATCGATGCGGCGACCCTTGGCTTGTTTGACGGCCTGAGTTCGACTCATCCTGCGGCCTGCACCGTGACACGCCGTGCCAAACGTCTGCTCCATGCTACCGGCCTGACCAGTCAAGACCCAACTGGCGCGCCCCATGTCGCCTGGGATCAAGACGGGCTGGCCGATGTCACGATATACTTCGGGAACTTCTGGGTGATTTGGTGGAAAGGCACGCGTAGCGCCTTTGCGATGGACCCAGACATTGCGATCACCTCCGCCGATGCAGTGCGATTCCAGTTTGGCGATATTGTGGGCCACATCGTAGATCAAGTTCATCTGCAGTTTCTGCCACGAGCGGCCAAACACGCGAGCAAAAACCTCGCGGGCTTGCGCCATCAACAACTGACGATTGCACCATGCGTAATTCGCCGCCGCACACATCGCGCCAAGATAATGCTCGCCTTCGGGGCTGTTGATCGGAGCGCAAGCCAACTGTCGGTCGGGCAGATGGATTCCGTACTTCTCGGGAACGCCGCGTAGCTCTTTGAGCGCATCGTCACAGACTTGATACCCCAGGCCACGTGATCCCGAATGGATCATCAGGCAAACCTGGTCTTTTTGTAGGCCCATGGTCGAGGCGGCAAGATCGTCGAAGATCGCATCGACCACCTGGACTTCCATGAAGTGGTTACCAGATCCGAGCGTCCCGCACTGGCCCGAACCGCGCTCAACTGCGCGATCGCTTACGTATCCGGGGATCGCACCTTCCAGGCATCCCCGCGCTTCTGTATGATCCAAATCACCGTCAGTGGTCAGTTCGCGATCACACAAGTAGGCTGGCCCCATCTGCATAAGCCGTCGGAGTTCTTCTGGGTTGAACTTGTATTTTCCGCCGCGACCAACACCCGCCGGCACGTTGCGATATAGTTCATCGACCAGCTTTTTCAGGTGCGGCTTGACGTCTTGAAGGAACAGGTTGGAATTCACCAGACGCACGCCACAATTGATGTCATAGCCGACACCGCCGGGCGAAATCACACCCCCTTCATCTGGATCGGTCGCGCAGACTCCACCGATACAGAAACCGTAACCCCAGTGGATATCGGGCATCGCCAGGCTCGCGTGCTGAATACCAGGCAAGAACGCTACATTGGCGACCTGCTCCGGTGCCTGGTCACCCTTGATCTGATCTATCATCTGCCGGCTGGCGTAGATCAGACCATCAACGCGCATTCCAGTCTTGTAACTTTTGGGGATTCGCCAACAACAATCGTTGACGCGCTCCAGAGGTCCGTGGAAGCCTTGCTTGGCCATTGTTCTAATCTTGTTCTGCTTGGGCTGTGAATCTTCGAGTTTCATCCAGCTTACAGCCTCGCTAGATATCAACGATCAATTCCGCCATCCATCCCTTCTCTTCCTTTTGCACTTTCAAACCATGGTACGTGATCGCTTTGACTTCGTGGTCCATTTCGTGGCGACCGGGTTGCATCGGTTCGCCACGGCATGTTGCCGTTAGCCCTCGTGCATCCACGCGCACGATGAATTCAGAAAACAGCAGTTGGTCAACATCGAATGTGTAGAGCAACTCGTTCAACCAATCAAACAACAGGTATTCGGGCTCGCTTGCATCAATACGAATGGTCTTCTCCTGGACGGCTTTCACCTGATCAAGGTTCGTGACAATCAAGGAAAACAACCCGCGTGCCGCATCGACCAACAGCGCGTCCAGCGAATCTGCTCGGACACGGAGCCCCAGATCAGCCGTGTGCTCAAAAACTTCATACATAGTCGAAATTCTTTGCGCTGCGTAACGGTGGGTCAAGTGGGCGGTGGATCAAGTCAAATCGCCGGCACTGTTCATGTTCGAGCGCGACCGGTATAACGGCAATCGGTTGTGAAAATTGCGTATTAGCCTCATCAGATGAGAATACGATGGCCAAGCGAACGATTGCGGATGTCGACGTTGCCGGCAAAACCGTGTTGATGCGAGTCGACTTTAATGTGCCCTTGGATGCTGATCGGAACATCACTGACGACGGACGGATCCGCGGTGCGCTGCCCTCGATCAGTTCGGTACTCGAAAGAAGCGGTCGTTTAATCCTGATGAGCCACCTCGGACGACCCGCCGGCGGCGGAGTTGACGACGATGCCAAATTCAGTTTGCAGCCCGCCGCAACGCATCTCAGCAGTCTGTTGGGCAAGCCGGTCGCCTTCTCCAGCGATGCTGGTGGCAGCGACACACAAGCCAAGGCCTCTCAGCTGAATGACGGCGATGTGATGTTGATGGAGAACTTGCGTTTCGACCCGCGTGAAAGGCAGGGTGACGCCGAATTTGCGGGGCAGCTCGCGGCGCTGGGCGACGTCTATTGCAACGACGCCTTCGGGACCTGCCAAAACCTCGACGCGTCCATGGTGGGAGTGCCCCGCGCGATGGGCGACAAACCCAAAGTGATCGGCTTTCTGGTTGAAAAGGAGATTCACTATCTCAGCAGTGCCATCGAGGCACCCGGCCGCCCGTTCGTGGCGATTCTGGGTGGTGCCAAGGTTTCGGACAAGATCAATGTGATCAAGAAACTGCTCACGATTTGCGACCACGTCCTGATCGGTGGGGCGATGGCCTACACGTTTTCTTTGGCACAAGACGGAAAGGTCGGCAACAGCCTGGTTGAAAAGGACAAGGTCGACCTGGCCAAGGAATTGCTGGCCAGCGGCGGCGACAAGTTGATGCTGCCGACCGATACGCATTGCGGAGACGCTTTCAATGGCGACTGCAACAAGCAAGTCGTGCCGGCGGGCGCCATTGCAGACGGCTTTGAAGGACTCGACATCGGCCCGGAGACTGCTAAAACGTATTCCGACGTTGTTTCGAAAGCCAAGACTGTGGTCTGGAATGGACCGATGGGAGTCTTTGAAATACCGCCTTTCGATGCCGGCACAAAAGCAGTCGCCCAGGCGATTGCCGACAGTGATGCCACAAGCATCATTGGCGGCGGAGACAGTGCGGCAGCTGTCTTGCAATTGGGCTTCGCCGATCAAGTGTCACACGTTAGCACGGGCGGCGGAGCCAGCCTGGCAATGTTGGAAGGACGACGCTTCGTTGCCGTAGATCTGTTGGACGAGAAATGAACCATAGGGAAAACCATGAAAGAGAAATCCGAATTGCAGCCGATTATTGACGCAATCCGCTGTGCCGAGAGTCCTGTTGGAATGGACGCGGTTTACGTGCACGCGCTCATTCTGGATACATTGGCACGCATTGAGACGCGACTGACCAAGATCGAATCACAGCTCGAGACCGCCGGAAACTCGACCGAGTAGATATCGAGTTGCGATTAAAAGGTCAGAGAGGGTCGGGGCTCTTTTTCGTGACGAAGTTGCGGTCTAACGTTTGATTCACGCGCGTCACGAAGAAGACTCCCGATCCTTTGACGCTCTTTAACGCTCCGCCAAGTAGCAACTCGCACAAATCACGTGAACCACGACTGCGAGAGGAGTCGACCATGCCTAAGATCTTGATGCCATTGGGCGACGCCACCGAGGCGCTCGACACGTTCTATCCGTTTTTCCGCCTACCTGAAGATGGGTTTGAAGTGGTGGTGGCCGGTCCGGAAGCCAGGCTTTATCACACCGTGTTACACGAAATCCCGCCTGACTCCGGCGTACCCTGGGATATCACGCAAGAGAGGCCGGGATACTTCATCCGCGCAACGGTTGCTTTCAAAGACGTTGATGCCTCGGATTATGCAGGGTTGTTCGTATCCGGCGGGCGAGCCCCGGAGTATTTGCGGTACGATCAAGATTTGCTGCGAATCACTCGCGAGATCCACGCCGCTGGTAAACCGATCGCATCGCTATGTCATGGCGTCGAAATCTTAACGGCTGCCGACGTGATTCAGGGGCGCAATATCACCACCGTGGCCAAATGTGCGCTCGACGCCGAACAGGGAGGCGCGACGTACGTGGACCAGGGAATCGTCGTCGACGGCAACTTTGTCACTGCCCGCACCTGGCACGACAATACCGCTCTGCTGGGCGAATTCATCAAGATGCTGAAAGCCCAATGAGATTCCGACAGGCAAGGTGAGAGTCCAACCTCGAGACATGCGCGCTCGGTGCACCAGCGACGGGCACCGACCGCAGGTTGGTCGGGGAGCGTACCAGATACAAGCACGTTCCCTATTCGGCCGCGGCCCTGCCGCATTGCGTTGATCGTCACCGTCCTGTTGCAAACCCTTCATTTCCCCTACAATGCGGTGTTTATCATGGACGACACACTAGCGAGCTGATTCGGGAAACATGCCCCCATCGGATATTGTTATAAAGGGTGCCCGCGAACATAACCTTTGCGGTGTCGACGTTGTTTTACCCCGCAATCAGCTGATTTGCTTGTCTGGCGTCAGCGGTTCGGGCAAGAGCTCACTGGCCTTCGACACGCTTTACGCCGAAGGCCAGCGTCGCTACGTCGAAAGCCTCTCCAGCTTCGCGCGGCAGTTTCTTGGGCAGATGCCCAAGCCGGACGTCGATTTTATTGGCGGGCTCAGTCCGTCGATTTCCATCTCGCAGAAATCGTCCGGCAACAACCCGCGTAGCACCGTCGGTACGGTCACGGAAATCCAGGACTACTTGCGCGTGCTGTATGCTCGAGTGGGCGACGGTTACTGTCCCAAGTGTGGCGAAGCGATCACGGCCCAATCGCGCGAACAGATTCTGGCCCGCATCCTGGAACTCCCCGGCGGAACCAGGTTTGCCGTTTTGGCTCCAATCATTCGCGGCCACAAAGGAGAATACCGAGACCTGTTTATCGACCTGCTGAAGCAGGGTTTCGCTCGTGCGCGGGTCGATGGGGAAACAGTTTCGTTGACCGACAACCTGGGGCTCGACCGGCAGATGCGTCACAACATCGAAGTTGTCGTCGACCGGCTCGAGGCAAGGCCTTCGATCCGAGGGCGATTGGCCGAAGCGGTCGAACTGGCACTGAAGATCGGCAAAGGCTCGCTGATCGTCGAGATTGCCGTCGAAAACGCTAGCGAGGCACCCGCACCGCCAGCAGCACCGGCCTCTGCAGACGCCGAGCCGAGCGACTCGCCATTGAAATCAAAGCGGCGATCGGCACGCAATAAGATCTCGCGTAAAGAGTCCCGACACAACGACAACGACACCATCTACTCCGTCGACTACTCATGCGCGGCGTGCGGAATCAGTTTCGATCCCCCCAGCCCTCAGTTGTTCAGCTTCAACAGCCCGCAGGGAATGTGTCTGGAATGCGACGGACTGGGACAGCTCTATTCGTTCGATCCCGCGCTGCTCGTGCCCGATCCATCCCTGACGTTCAGGAAAGGGTGTTTCGACCTGATCGACCGTTGGAAAGAGATTGGTCGCTGGCGGCGCCATATTTACCAAGGTGTGGCGGACACGGTGGAACGCCTCCATGACTTGCCCGAGGGAACGCTTTTGGATACCCCGTGGCAGGACCTTGCGCCCAAACTTCAGGACGTGTTGATGTGGGGCACTGGCAAGCAACATATCACCTATACTTGGCGCGGCGGTGCGGCGCCGATCAAGTACGGTGGTACCTTCGAAGGCATCGTTCCGGAGCTGATGGGAAAGTACGGAACGACCAAGAGCACTCCGCATCGTCGCAAGCTTGAAAAGTACATGCGCAGGTTGCCCTGTGGTGCCTGCAAGGGCGATCGATTGAACGCCCAAGGCCGCAACGTACGGATCGAATCGACGCATCCACAGTTCGCCAAATCACCATCACTCTCGATGCCAGCCGTCTGCGCGTTGCCGATCAGTGACGCTGTCAATTTCTTCAGTGGCTTGAAACTCGATAAAACACGCACCTTGATCGCCACCGAAGCACTCAAGGAAATCCGAGGACGCTTGGGATTTTTGACCAACGTTGGTTTGGACTACCTCACGCTCGCTCGCACGGCACCGACCCTTTCCGGGGGCGAAACGCAACGCATTCGTTTGGCCGGCCAGATCGGTTCCGGTCTGGTGGGTGTGCTGTATATTCTGGACGAACCATCGATCGGACTACACACGCGAGACAATGCGCGGCTGATCGACACGCTGTGTCGCCTTCGCGATATGGGCAATACGGTCGTCGTAGTTGAACACGACGAGGAGACAATGTGGGCCGCGGATCACCTGATCGATTTCGGACCAGGCCCCGGCGTTCGTGGCGGAGAAGTCGTCGTCGCGGGTCCTGCCGCGAAAGTCGCCAGGTCCAAGCGAAGCGTGACGGGCCAGTACCTCAAAGGCACGAAACAGATCGCGATCCCAGCGCAGCGTCGTCCGCCGGGTGAGACTTTTCTGCGGATCCGAGGTGCCACACACAACAACCTCAAGAACGTCGATATCGAGATCCCGCTGGGCGGCTTCGTCTGTGTCACCGGCGTGTCTGGTTCAGGTAAAAGTTCGCTGGTGAACGACATCCTAGTGGAGTCGTTGCGGCGAGACTTGAACGGTGGCGAGGGCGAACCGGGCGCCCACCGTTCGCTGGAAGGCCTTGAACATCTCGACAAGCTTATCGCCATTGATCAGTCGCCCATCGGTCGAACGCCCCGTTCGAATCCGGGCACCTATGTCAAGGTGTTTGACGAGATACGCAGTTTGTATGCCCGTATGCCTGACGCCAAGCGACGTGGTTTCAAGCCAGGCCGCTTCAGCTTCAACGTGAAGGGGGGACGTTGCGAAGCGTGCGAGGGCAACGGTTCGAACCGCCTGGGAATGGACTTTCTGGCGGATGTCTGGGTCACCTGTCCCGTTTGTGAAGGCCATCGTTATAATCGCGAAACGTTGCAAGTTAAGTTCAAGGAACGGTCGATCGCCGAAGTGCTGGAGATGGATGTCCAGCAGTTGCTCGAATTGTTTGAAAACGTACCGAAGGTTCGAGACAAGCTGCAGACGTTGCACGACGTTGGGCTCGACTACATTAAACTCGGCCAACCGTCCCCCACGTTGTCCGGTGGGGAAGCCCAACGCATCAAACTAGCGCGCGAACTGGCCAAGAAGAGTACGGGACAAACGCTGTACTTGCTCGACGAACCAACCACGGGACTGCACTTTGCCGATATCAAACTGCTGCTGAACGTCTTGCACGGATTTGCCGAAGTGGGGAATACGGTGCTGGTGGTCGAGCACAACTTGGATGTCATCAAGACCGCCGATTGGATCATCGACATGGGACCTGAAGGCGGATCGGGGGGGGGGGGAGTGGTCGCCGTTGGTACACCAGAGACGGTGGCCAAAACGAAGTCGCACACAGGCCGGGCGTTGGCTCGGTTGTTTGCCTCACGTAACGGTCGAGCGGGCACGAAGAAACCGCCAGGAAGACGGGGGGACTCAATTCGCCGCCGTCGTGCCGCCGAGACAACACAGAAGATCAGTGTCCGCGGTGCCCAGCAGCACAATCTGAAGCGTGTCGATATCGACATCATGCGGGACGAGATGACCGTCTTCTGCGGTCCCAGTGGTTCGGGCAAGAGTTCGCTGGCGATGGACACGATCTATGCGGAAGGGCAGCGCCGCTATGTCGAGAGCCTTAGTTCCTACGCACGGCAGTTCGTCGCGCAGATGCAAAAGCCGGCCATGGATCGTGTCGATGGCTTGTCGCCCGCAATCGCGATCGAACAGAAGAATCTTGGCAACACGCCACGCAGTACGGTCGGCACCGTGACCGAGGTATACGACTATCTGCGGATCTTGATGGCCAGGCTAGGGCAGCCGCATTGCCCGACATGCGATCTGGCGATTGGAACCCAGACTTCGGACGAGATCGTTGATAAGATCTTGGAGGAAGCCGAAGGGACGCGGCTGTATTTGATGGCGCCTCTGGAAGTCGAAGTCGGGCAGCAATACGAGACCGTTTGGGAAGATATCCGCGCGGCCGGGTTCGCGCGAATTCGTGTCAACGGCAAGACCTACGCGGTCGAAACACCGCCGTCGATCGATCGCCGGCGCAAGTATCAAGTTGAAGTGGTTGTCGATCGGATCGTCGTCAAGCCGAGCGGTCGTTCGCGAATCGCCGATAGTGTCGAGACCGCGTTGGGATTCGGCAAAGGTGTTTTGCACGTCGCCCACGTCCAGGAAGAAGTGGCCGAGCCGCGTTGGGAAGTCGTCGTTCATAGCCAGCATCTGGCTTGCGGCAAATGCGGACGCAGTTTCGAGCCGCTCACGCCGCATCAGTTTTCATTCAATAGTTACCTTGGCTGGTGTCCCGATTGCGAAGGGTTGGGCGTTCAAGTAGGTGCCAATCCAGCCGCCCTGCTGCGAGATCCCAAGAGCACGCTGGCCGATGGTGCCGTCGGCCTGTGGCCGAATTTGGATAACCAGGTCTCGCGGTTGATGCTGGAGTCACTCGCCCGGGAAACAGGCGTCCCGCTGGATATGCCGTTTGACCAGCTCAGCGCACGGCATCGTCGCATGATCATGCACGGGACCGGCGAACAATGGTTTGACGTGTTCCGTCCCTCCCCCGATGCAAAGTCGAAAGAGAAGGCCGCTGCCAGGGGACCGTTGTTCCGTTTTCAATTCAAAGGACTGTATCCAGCCTTGGAGGAAGCCTCGCGCTTGTCACCCGCGTTCCGCAATCGATTGGAGACATTCGTTGGCGAAGTGGAATGTTCGGCCTGCAGCGGCAGCCGGCTTCGTGAGGATGCGGCGGCCACGCGACTGCGTGACCACACGGTTGACGATCTGTCTCGCCTGCCGCTGGGTGAACTGAAGAAAGTCGTCACAGCGTGGCGTTTTTCGGCACGCGAGAAAAGGATTGCTGGCGAATTGATTCGCGAAGTCCAGGGACGTTTACAGTTTCTGTGTGATGTCGGCTTGACCTACCTGACGTTGGCCCGCGGTGCGGCCACGTTGTCCAACGGCGAGGCACAGCGGATTCGTCTGGCCAGCCAGCTCGGCAGCGGGCTGTGCGGCGTACTTTATGTGCTGGACGAACCGACTATTGGTCTGCATCCTCGCGACAACACACGCCTGCTCGCCGCAATACACAAGTTGCGAGACCTAGGGAACACGCTGCTAGTAGTCGAACACGACCGCGAAGTGATTGACGGCAGCGACGCGATCTGCGACTTCGGTCCCGGTGCCGGCAAGCACGGTGGTGAGATTGTTGCCCACGGTACGCCCGCGCAGGTGGCCAAACGGCGCCGTTCCGTGACGGGGCCGTATTTGAGCGGTCGCAAGGCAATTCCGATTCCCTCGAACCGACGCCTGACAGGGCGACTCGACAAACCAGAAGCCAAGGCACCGGCGAAATCCGCAACGACAACAGTAAAACGCAAAGTGGCAAAAACCACGGCAAAAAAAGCCCGGCCCAAATCCACGTCATTGCCCGAACACCTGGCAATCTGTGGCGTTCGGCACAACAACTTGCGCAACGTCACCGTGAACATCCCGCTGGGAACGTTAACAGCGATCACCGGCCCGAGCGGTAGCGGAAAGAGTTCCTTGATCGATGATGTTCTGTGCGCGTCGCTTGCGCGGACCCTCCATCGTGCCGGCACGGTTCCTGGAGCGCATGACGAGATCCGTGGCATCGAACTGATCAACAAGGTGATCCAGGTCGACCAGCAGCCGCTGGGCAATTCGCCGTCGTCAAATCCGGCGACCTACACGGGCGTGTTCGAGTTGATTCGTGCGTTGTTTGCGCAGCTACCGGAATCGAAGTTGCGCGGCTACACGGCCCGCCGCTTTAGCTTCAATGTGCCCGGTGGCCGTTGCGAAGAATGCGAAGGTAACGGCCAACAGTGCATCGAAATGCACTTCTTGCCTGACGTGTGGGTCCGGTGTGAAACTTGCAATGGGCAGCGATACAACCCAGAGACACTTGCAGTCTCCTATCACGGTCGGTCGATCAGCGATGTGCTGAATATGACGTGCGGTGAGGCAGTCAGGTTGTTTGAAAGCATCCCTAAGATTCGGCGGATATTGCTGACGTTGTGTGACGTTGGTTTGGACTACCTCACACTGGGCCAGCCAGCGCCTACACTGTCCGGCGGCGAAGCCCAACGTGTCAAACTAGCCGCCGAACTGTCGCGACCAGACACCGGTCGCACACTGTATTTGCTTGACGAACCTACGACCGGTTTGCACTTTGACGACCTTACCAAACTGCTTGAAGTGCTCCACCGCCTCGTTGATGTCGGAAATACCGTTGTCGTGATTGAACACAACACAGATGTCTGCAAACAGGCTGACTGGATCATCGACATGGGGCCCGAGGCAGGTGCTGACGGTGGACAGCTTGTGGCCGCAGGAACGCCTGAGATGATTGTCGCACAGGAAGCTGCTCGAGTCGCGCACGGCAAGAAAAAGAAGATCGCCAAAGGTCGGGCAAAGAAGACAACCGTTGCCGACGACAGCGTGGGCCTGGGAGTGACGACCGATCTGGTGTCGTACACGGCTCAGGCGCTGCAGCCTGTTTTGGCAGCCGGACCGTACCGGCCGCGGGTTCCGTATGATCCCGAGGCCGTGGAAAACAAGCGGAAAGGCGACATGGACATTACGGAGATCGGACGCGAAGCCAAGATGCCATGGGAGTCCGACGGTCGTGGTTGGCACACCCGCGACCGTGTCGACCGGAAAGGGAACCCCGTCAAATGGGACGGCGAGGCGTTGGCCCGTGTGATCGATCGGATCCACGAACTGGGCGAGTTCAGTGACACCGACTGGAACGCACGTAGCGTGGTCGAAATTGCCGCCACGACAAAGAGTCACGGCTGGTTCTTTCACGCGATCACCGGTGAGACTTGGCTCTTGAAACTGAAGTTCCGTGTCCATCGCGGCACCTTCAAGCGACAGGAATTGGTCAAGCGGATCAAATTGAAGACACTGAACGAAATGGACGAACTGCCAATTTATAGCAACGAGCCGCGGATCAAGGTCCGATCCGCGCGCGGCCCCTGGCAGGAAGTCGAAGTCCGAGTTGCCCATTTGAAGGAGATTGACACACTCGAGTTTTGGGGGTTCTTGGATCTGGCGGTTAGCAGCTTCTTTCGCCATACCGAGCGTGTCGAGCAGAACTTGGACGACCACACGCCGTGGAAGAAGCTGGGACAAAAGTGGCATTTCATGCGAAAGGGTTTTCCGCCGGGAAAACGCGTTCGGTGGGATACGGAAGTCTTGGAGGAGCTGTTTGAACTTCTCCAAGAAGTTGCGCCCCAATGCAGTTTCCTTTGGAATAACCAGGTGGTCGTGCGGGTGTACCTGAACGGCCACCGGAATCCGTGGGCCGGAATTGTGACCAAGAAACCGGAAGCACTGTCGCTGGGACTGACCGGCCCTAAGGGTGGGGTTGCCCTGGGACGAATTGCCGAGTTGGGTATTGCCCCGGAAATCGACCAAACTCGCGATGACTACGATGTGGTGAAGCTCCGTTTCCGCAATGTTGAAGAACTGCATCGCGGTGATCTGGCTGGATTTCTTCGAGAACACATCGCCCTGCTGCAAACTGCAAACGCATAGATGACATTTTTACACGACCTCGTTCCCAGGCACTCCGCCTGGCGACAAGATGATAGTCATTGTTCGCTCCACGAACATTACGTAATCGCGAAGAACGAAACGAAACAAGGTTCGACCCATGACCAATCGTCTGCTGGCCCCGACATTCTTGTTTCGATTTTCCGCGCCGCTACGGTTTCGCAAGATCATCTGGTCCGCGCAAGGCGCCGCGTTGGAAGCAGCGTATACGCTACCGAGCTTTGGCGAATTGGAGGGACGCCCATTGTTCGCCGATGTGCGGGCAGCCTGGAACAAGACTGGTATCGCATTTTCTGTCGAGGTGGTGGGCAAGAAACAGGCTCCCTGGTGCCGCGAGTCGCGTTTGGAAGACAGTGACGGCTTCCAGGTTTGGATTGATTCGCGAGACGCCCATAACATCCATCGGGCCAGCCGCTTCTGTCATCGCTTTGCGTTTCTGCCGGCCGGCGGCGGCCGGTCTTTGAACGAACCCGTCGCAGCCATGGCGTCGATCAGTCGAGCCAAAGAAGAGCCCAAGCCAGTCAGTTCCGAGCAGTTCGAGGTGACTTGCAAGCGCCGCAACGACGGGTATCATCTGCAAGCCTTCGTGCCCACCGACGCCATTACAGGATTCGATCCCGACGAACATCCGCGGCTCGGATTCACGTATGCCGTCGTCGATCGGGAGCTTGGCTGGCAGACCTTCAGCGTCGGTCCCGAATTTCCGTTTGTCGAAGATCCTAGTCTATGGGGATCGCTCGAATTAACCGACGCGGACGCGAGATGAAATCGCCAGCCAATCAGGTCGACTGTTACGACTATCCGCAATACTGGGATCTCGCGTTTCGTTCGGAAACGCAACGGGAAGCCGATTTCATTGAAGCCGCCGCACAGAAATACTGCGATTTCCCAGTTCGGCGGTTGTTGGAGCCTGGCTGCGGCGGCGGACGATTGGTGATCGAAATGGCCGCGCGCGGTTTTGACATGACCGGTTACGATTTGAACGAACGGACGATCAAGTACGTCTGGCGGCGACTTGCCCGACGCGATCTTCATGCCAGCGTCTTCGTGGGGGACATGACTGCTGTCCATATGATGCGGCCCGTCGATGCGGCCTTCAATACGCTCAACACATTTCGCCACTTGACTAGCGAAGACGATGCGCGCAAGCATCTGGAGCTGACTGCCGAGTCACTTCGACGGGGCGGCATTTATGTGTTGGGCTTTCACCTGTTGCCGCCGGACGCCGAGGAAACGTGCATCGAACGTTGGTCGGCCAGGCACGGTACAACGCGGGTTGCCGTCACGCTTCGGGTACTGGACTTTGATCGACGACGCCGAATCGAAGTAATTCGCTTTTCCCTGCGAGTACGCAGCGGCAAACGCGACCTGCGGATCGCAGCGGATTACGAATATCGGATCTACCAAGCCTATCAATTCCGCCGCCTGCTCGACACCGTACCCCAGTTCGAACTGTGTGATGTGTACGATTTTTGGTACGACATCGACGATCCTCTGAGATTGGACAACAACCTGGGCGATGCTGTCTTCGTCTTGCGTCGACGATAGGCGGCGTTATCGAACCACCGTGGTGCCGTTTTCCGCGGGCACCGTCCCTGCGACAACACGGTTTGGACCCAAAGACACGCCGATCCAACCGTCCGCGATCACAAACTGATTCACGTTCAAGTCGGCGATAGCGGGATGCTCCGCGAGTTTTCTGTTGATGATGTTGAATGGTTGCTTCTTCGATAAGGCTCGGCTAAAAATCGTACGCAGGGCAATTTGATCACCAAAGCTCAAACGTTTGCCGATTAGCTGAATGACACCGTCGCGAACGAGATTCGCGTGCAAGCGCGTCGAATCGGGAAGGTATTCTGCGCGAACTTCGAAATGACGCCAGGAGTTTCGTCGATTCTTCAGTTCGGCGATTTTCAAGAAAAGCGTCAACTTGCCTTTGTCGCAATGAACTCGTACCGAGTTCACCTCCGCAAACTGCACGGTAATATTCTCAGGAATGTCATCGGGCACTTCCAGGTCAGATCGATCGAAGGCATCAGCCAAATCGCGATAGAGTTGACGCAGCTTGGTTCGCCTGCCGTCCAATCGTAGTTTTTCGAGCGTGTTGTTGAGCATCGTTTCGTGAACCTGCACGCTCAACATGCTATCCGATGGTGCCTGAGGTCGCGGCGTGAAAGCAGCCAGATGATTCTTGCCGGCCAAGCGATAGCGGGCGATCAACCGGTCCTCGGTCGTACGCATTTCTATGACATCTGGATCCAGCTCGAGCCTTTGCAGCGGTGCAGTGATCTTCTTTTCAACGATCACCTGCGTCTCTTCCAACTGCAATTGGACTTCACGATCAAGCCTTTCACGCATCTTTGTTTCGAGACGTGTTTCCGAGACCCAACGCGCCATTTCCGTATGATCGTCATGTTGCTGGCGGACAATTCCTCGGGCGACCCAGCCAAGAATCGGCAGTGAGTCGAACAGGGTGCGAAATCCTGTCAACTCTGAACGCATGTTCGCGACAGCTTCAGAATCCGAAACCTGCATCCCACGCTGGTCAATCTGGAACAGCTTCCGCGCCTGATAACGCGAATATCCATCGTTATAGAAGGTGGCGGGACCACGGGTAGCCGCTGTTTGTGATTCAACCTCACCCTCGACTTCCAAACCAAATCGCCAGCTGCGCTGATCGGGAATCAGGACGGTTCGCATGTGGGCCGTCCCCTGTGCATTGCCGAATACTTGGGCTCCCACGATGTTCTCGTCGACTTCCTCTTCGAAATCGTCCTGCTGGGGCAACAACCGATTCAACAGATCGTCACGAACAGCCACACGCAAGTTGGCATTTCGGTAATGAACGTCCAAAATCTCCGCCAGCTTCGCAATATTCTCGCGTTCCGACCAACGAATCACCTGATAGCTGGCCGCAATACGATGCGCTGCCTCAGCGGAACGCGTTTGCTCGTACAGTTCGATATCGTCCAACAGTTGTGGATATGCAATCGGCTCGACAACCCATCGACGTAGTTCGCGTTCCAAGTCCAACATCACAGGTTGCTGAAAAACGTCTCGTTGCGCTGACGTCAGTTTGGGCGAATTCATGCGCACCAGAACATCGCGGGCCAGGGCGGCACGGACGTCAGCGTCCGCCTCTTCACAGTATTCCTGGATCTCGTCCAACCGCAGGTATTTTCGCCAAGCCGCTGCGTTGCCGAACTTGATGCGAGCCGCGTCCAGTCGGTCCTTCGTCTCCTGGCTGGAGCGACTTGCGTTCTTCGGAACATCATCCGTGGCAATCTGATGTACCTGCCGCCAAAGCAGCTCGCGACGAACGGTGGCATACGCAGCGCGCAGAATGCCAGTTCGCATCTCCTGCGACGAAGCGTTCTCGGCCAACACGCTGCCTTGTTGTGCCACGATGCTCATTTCGTCGAGCAACGGAAGCAAGTCGTTCGAGCTGAGCGATTTCTGGCGATGAACGTCTTCAAGCACTGTGATTGCGTGTGCCGCCCATGATTGCGTCTCGTCGAACCTCTGCAACGGGCGAAACTGTTCGATCAGCGAGACGGCATTGGGCCAACCGTGAGGAGTCTTGGGAATCGCCTCGGCCCGCTGGGGCAGGACGGGTGAATCCGATCCTGATGAAACTGGGATTGACCGTTTCGCGGGCGCTGCAACGCTACTTGCAAGAAGAGAAGGTCCCGATGTTCGCTCCGGCGTCCGCACAGGCAACTGCACTCGGTCAGCGACTGGCGGCACCGCCACGGCCTGATGGCGAGGTGCCGCGAATTCAGGCAATTCGATGGGAGCAACATCTGCAATCCCGGCCAGCGACGGATCAGCCCTTGGCAAATGTGTGATCACGCTCGGTGCGGGGAAGACGGCGATCAATTGACTGGCTTCCCGTTCGCTGGCAGATAGAGCCTCGTCTGGTGGCGAGCTGACCGAAACGGATTGGATGAAGACTGGCGTGGTAGGTGCGATCGCGACGGCCCTTCCTGCCTGTCCATTGCTCGTCGATGGACGAGAAGTAACGACACTCCTCCAAGTGAAGGGAGCCAACAAGGTCAACACAATGAGACACCCAACAGCGCCTAGGTAGTGCCAAATTGGTAAGGCGTATTTGACTTTCCGCATTCTTACCTCGCTCTCCGTACCGAAATCCGCAAGCTGACGAGCACTCGTGCGATACCACAGGTCATCTGAATGGATCGGTAACAACGGGGTAGAGAATGGAATTAGTTTTTCCAAACCGAACGATTAAATCGTTTCATCCAACTAACTTAGGGGTGCTCGAAGCTGGTCATGCCGTTTGTTCTGATTAGGAAAGGCGGGAACGTGACCGTCGCAGGTCATCTTATTTCTTGCAGAGCACCGTATCGTCATTAACCGATTTCAGACAAAGACAAGACTGCCGGAGGATACGCTCGGACATCCCAATCAAAAGTGTCAGGCAACTGCGTCGTCTCGAATCGTCCGTCGGATTCGACCAACAATACGCTGCCGCTGGGTAACAGCGCCAGAATGTCGTCGATCATGGCCGAAAGTTGCGGCCAGCGCTCAAGGTAGAAGTCGTAGGGGGGACAGCAGAAAACGACCGTCGGCTCATCTGCCTCCACCATAACGCGCTGCACCCAATTAAACGTATCGCCGGAAAAAACGTCGATCTTGTCCTCGATCTTCAACTCGGCCGCGGTATCGTGGATCAGTCTCGCATTCGGAAAACGACGTTCGATCAGCACGGCGTTGGCGGCACCACGGCTGATCGCTTCAAATGCCATAGCCCCGGTACCAGCAAACAGATCGATCACATGTTTGCCTTTGATTGTCGGTCCCAGCAAGTTGAAGGCGGCCTCGCGGACACGGTCTTTCATGGGCCGGGTGGCGGGATCCCCATCGTAGCGGATGGCCCGGCCCCGCATGGCCCCGCCAATAATCCGGATGGTGGGAAGCTTGTTCCGTCCCTTAGAGGACTGCTTCACGGGTAAGTTCTCCACAAAATTAGCTGGTTTCAGGTGGTTGATTGGCCCACGACGTCTTTTCTCGTGCGGGCACTTGGCTTACCTTAAATGACTCTGACGGCACAAGTCCGGCTCAAACCGCGGAAGTTGCCGGCCAAACAGGCGAATCTGGCGGCTCTCGCGGCAAACCAAAGGCCGTCGTCGCTTTCAGAGTCGGTGCGAACCGGATAAAGTCGTCGTCCGTATTCGTTTTAGCTAGTCAGAGGGATGACCGGCAAGGCACTGCTAACAACGAAATCCAACTTTGTTTGATATTGAGGAATGAGAATCATGTCACGTAAATGGCTACGCCAATGTCCGTTGCTGGTTGCCCTGGTATGCACAATCGGACTGGGGACGAGCGTTCTCGGCCAGGACACCACCCAAGGTGCCGCTCAGCCTCCCACGACCCCAGCGGCAACGGAGTCTCCAGACACGACTGAGACGCCAGAGGCAGGTAACCAGGCGGCGCCAGCTAAAGAGGCGTCGGCATCTGCCCCAGCGGCGGACAAGGCGGCGTTTGCTGCGAAACTAGAGCAGTGGAGGACCATCCTCAAGTCGCTACGCGCCCTGCCACCTCGCTATGCGCTCGCCAAGGAGCCCGAAGCCGTCGAAATCCAAAAGGAATGGGATGACTTGATCGCGCAAGGCGAACGCTTGATTCCTGAATTGCGAGCCGCGGGCAAAGCCGCATATGCATCCGCACAAGGTGGAGATCGGGCCATCGAGCGATTTCTGACCAAGTTGTTGGCCGATGATATTGCCCACGATCGATACGAGCAGGCGTACGAACTGGGCACTTCGCTGGTCGCCAGCGGTTGTGATGTGAAAGAAGTGTTTGACGCAAGCGGTGTAGCGGCATTTTGCACCAACGATTTCGACGGTGCCGAAACGCTCCTGAAGCGTGCCCAAGACGCTGGCGGTCTGTCCGAAAAGGGTCAAGAAAACCTATCGTTGATCGATGAATACAAGTTGTATTGGGCGAGCGAAAAGGAGCTTCGCGAGAAAGAAGCTGCCGCCGATGATCTACCCCGCGTGAAAGTTACTACGAATCGTGGCGAACTGATCGTCGAGTTGCTTGAAAACGAAGCTCCCGACACGGTTGGTAATTTCATCAATCTCGTCGAGTCAAAGAAATTCTATGATGGGCTCGGCTTTCACCGCGTGTTGCCAGGTTTTATGGCCCAGGGAGGTTGCCCACAAGGTGACGGTTCCGGTGGTCCTGGGTACATGATCAAGTGCGAAGTAGATGCCGAGAATCATCGCAATCATTTCCGTGGTTCGCTGAGCATGGCGCACGCGGGCAAGGATACTGGCGGCTCACAGTTTTTCTTGACCTTTGTGCCAACGGCACACCTCAATGGTAAACACACGGTTTTTGGCCGCGTGATCGAGGGCATGGATGTGCTCGCAAAACTTCAACGCGTCGATCCATCGGAAGCGGGTTCGCCAACGAAGCCCGATACGATTATCAAAATGGAAGTGCTCCGCAAGCGAAAACACGAGTACAAACCAAACAAGTCACAATGATACAATAGGTCCGATCATGGTTTATCGCTGTGTGTCCGCGGGGTTGGCTGTGTTGTTGAGTGTTGCCGCTCTAACGTCAATTGGCGCGCAAGATGACGTCGCTGCCAAGGACGACGCCGCGGCACGCGCGGAGAAGGCCATTCGCCCCTTTGCGGAAGTATCGGCCGAGTGGGATTCGACGTACAAGAGCATCAGTGAATTAGAGGACAAATACCGCACCGCGCCCGCAGCCGAAAAGGGGGAACTCGTCAAGCAACATGACGTTCTGATGAAGAAGTCTCTCGCTCTCTTGCCTGAGCTTCGCAGTGCGGCCTTGGCTGCCTACGAAGCGGCACCGAATGCCGATGAAAAAGTGACATCAACGTTGGTGGGATTGCTAGCCAACGATGTCCGATCCGATCGATATTCCAAGGCCCTCAAACTCGGCAATTTGTTATTGAAGCACAAATGTGAAGAACCCGCTGTCGAAGACCTCGTTGGTTCTGCGGCCTATTGTACGGACGATTTTAAAACGGCTGCGGTACACTTGAAAAAAGCCAAAGCCGCCAACGCCCTTTCCCGGCTGGCACACTCCTATTTGAGTGATCTCGATCAAGCGACGAAGTCGTGGGCACGCGAACAAGCGCTTCGCCAGGCAGAGGCTGCTGCGGACAACTTGCCGCGCGTCAAAATGCAGACCAATAAAGGTGACTTAGTGATCGAACTCTTGGAGAACGAAGCGCCACAAACCGTTGCCAATTTCATCAGCCTCGTCGATAAAGAATACTACAACGATCTCACTTTCCATCGTGTCCTGTCCGGCTTCATGGCCCAAGCTGGCTGCCCCGACGGAACGGGTACGGGCGGTCCCGGATACAACATCTACTGTGAATGCCACCAAGAAAACCACCGACACCATTTTCGTGGAACGCTAAGCATGGCCCACACCGGAAAAGAAAACACGGGTGGATCGCAGTTTTTTCTTACCTTTCGACGTACGGCACATTTGGATGGATTACACACCGTGTTCGGTCGCGTCATCGAAGGGATGGATGTCTTGGCGAAGCTGCAGCGACGGGATCCCAGTGGGCGGGGACAACCGGATCCTGACAAGATTGTCAAGGCGGAGGTCCTTCGCAAACGAGATCACCAGTACGTCCCAACGAAAGTGGGCGAATAAGGTATCCGGGCTCGTCATTCGAGATTCAGCTACTTGACCAGCTCGCCGTCGAGGCGGTAGATCGCCAGGTGATTCCCGTCGGGATCTTTGAATTCCGAGACCGTGAACTTGCCAGTGACGGATACAGGTCGGACTGTGAATGAGGTCGATTTTCCCTTGACCATCTCGACCAGAATGCAATCGAACAGCGCTGCACCGGGTCCAAAACAGCATTCCATGTTGTCACGTACCAAAACGAACTGCGTGATCCCTTTCTGCTGAAAACTGGGCAGGATGTAGCCGCGAATTGTGATGGGCTGTTTGTCAAGCTGCTCGATTTTCTTGGTCAACATGGTGCGCTTGAACGGAGCGCCTTTTTTCATTTCGAACTTGATGTCGTCGAACGTGATGTTCTGCCGCTTCTTTGGTTTTTTCTTGTCGGCCCCCCGTGCCACACCAGCGGCGTTGGAAATCAGCATTGCCAGCACCAAAGCAACGATGACCGAGTTGGATCTGAACATCATTTGGCATAGTCCGCCATTAGTTGGTAGTAGACACCTGGTCGATCCGCCACCGGCTGGAGAGTCGGGTTTACTCTTAAGACTCCCGCCAGACGGCGTTTGGTCATCGAATAGTCAAGCGTAAGGCCCTTTTTTAAGATGACTTCGACCATGTGGGTCTGCTTGGGACTTCCGCCGAAACAGCACGTCCCAATATCGGGAACCAGCACGAACTCCTTCAGACCCAAACGTTGCTGGCCTGGGTAAATATAGCCCTTGATGAAGACTTGCTTTCCATCCATCTCCTGAGCCGTCGGCGGTGGATAGTCTGGCATCTGAGCGCCGGCCTTCAGTACGTCAAACGACAGTCGCTCGTAGCCATCGGGAACTTCCGTCGAATAGATCAGCGCATGACAGGCAATGCCACCAATGAACAGCGCCACACCCAAGATCGTGCCCAGACCCGCGGCCGTCTTACCGGTCAGTTCCGCAGGATATTTACGAATATTGCTCAGCCCCAGACTGCCCAAGATCGATCCAATCAGTGGCAGAATCAGTACAGGTGCGGGAATCATCCCCACGGTCCAGATACAACCTGGAAGCAACAAGATCACTCCAATGATCGCGACGCGGCGAGCCAGCCGAGGACGAAACACTCCCAAGAGGATCGTGCCTAGAAGCATCGCGATCGGTGGAACCGCAATCAAGATCAATGTCAGTGTCTCGGGCATCCAGGCAGAAACGAGTTGGCGTAGCCATGCCGCGGCAGCCCCGTACTGCCAGGCGATACCGGGCAGCGCCACAAGAACGCCCAAGGCCAACGAGATTGCAGCCGCGCGGCTGACCGCTCGATAGGGCGCAAAGGTCTCGCCGACATCGCTGTCACTGAACGCCGTTGCCGGCTTGGTTTGCTCCGATATACTCATCAATCAACCACCCACGCGAATTAAGATTGGCCACGAGCAAACTCTGCCCGAACTGGTTCACGCTTGTTACGTTTCAAAGGTGGCCATGGTTCGCAGGCTACGCAATACTCAGAAATGACTGCGCGGCTCGCGATTCTACGTTGCGGGAAATCTCACATCGATTCTTGGATTCGATCGTGCCCTTACATCCAAACTTCGCTTAGGTGCCAGCGCCGCCGGCGGCGGGGGTCGCCTTGGCTGGCTTGGTCTTGGCTGGCTCGGTCTCGGCTGGCTTGGTCTCGGCTGGCTTGGTCTTTGCCGTTGTAGCTTTGCTGGCACCCGAGGCTCCAAAGGGGAAAAACGTATTGGCTCGTTTCACCGCTGTGGGATCGATCTTCTCCAATAGTGCGATTTGCTTTTTAGCCATTGGGTTCGGGCAAGCCCGCAAGTAATTGATCACCGGCACACGAACCCAACTGGTCTTGTCGTCGGCATCCTTGAACAGTTGAACCAGCCGATCCATGACCGACCAGTCTTCCCATCGAGCGAGATCGGGAATGACCAGATCCGCCAATTGGGGGCGGGACAGCATGTGACGGAGACCCTGCAGGATCCTCTCGCGCGGAATCACGTCCGTTTCACTGCCGTGGAAACGTAAGGCCATGATCGCGGCGTAGGTATCCGCGTATTCCGCCTTGGCGTTCTTCAAGAATAGTTCTTCAATCAACGGCATACCGGCCGGTCCTTTGAGCGTCAGATAGCAGCCAATCATTGCGTCCAGTCCGGCTTTCTTTTTTCGATCGTCGGACTTTAACAGGTCTTCCAGCATCGCGACATCGCTCGAGTTTCCGCAGACACCCAACAGCGTCAAATAGAGGCGACGTCGGCTGGCGGGGATGTCCGCATCCTGAATCCACACGATCAGCTTATCGTGGTCCATATTCGGTTTCAGCAATTTGATTTCCTCGTATGGAGCTTTCGCGAACTCGTCGTAAGCATCTCGAGCCAACATCTCATCTGCGTCTTCCAAGTACTGCTGAAAAAACACCAATCGTGCGGGCCCTTCTGTGGGAAGGTCCAAAAGACTCGGAACGTACTTGCGTGCACGTTCGGACAATGGCAGAGGAGTCGACCAGGCGATCTTGGGCGGATCGACGCCCATCACCAAGAAGGCGGCTCCCTTTTTTGCTTCGCCAAAGAATACCGTTTCGACAATCTGACCAACCTCGGCCAGCGCCTTACCTTTGACAATCTGCCGGACCTTGAATTTCGCTTTCGGAACCTCCTGTTGGCTTTCATCACTCTTCTTAATCGGTGGCAACGCAACCAAATCAGCGATGACCACGATGTCCATCGACTGAATTTCCTCGGTGAACGTTTGCGACACCGTCGAGCAGAACGGGCAAGCCAAGGCTTGCACTGCAGTCAGTGCGCACTGCAATGCCAGGGCTAACGACATCAGCGGGAAAAATCGTTTCATGGCGTCGTCCTTTCCGCCGTTGCCAGCGGTTCTGAGGTTGTCCGATAGTTCCTAATATTTGGAAGGTAGATTCGAGGCAGGTTGACGACCGAAACTCGCTGCTCAGCTCGGCTCTTCTGTCAGATTTGTGGTGCGACCGCCAACTGTGGGAATGCAGTCGCGAGAACATATCAGGTCATCAGGCTCCCAACGACTTGGCCACGTCAGTTTGGTAAGCAGCCAACGCTGGAAGAAATCCTACAATAATTGCCAGCAGAATGAGTGCCGGAATCAGCCACAATTCCGGCGACATTAGTCCTATTATTGGGCCCAGCCCCCACAGATCAAGGTTCTCTAATGGTGGGGCGAAGCTCAAAAATCCGACTGAAACGCCAGTGCGGGCCTCAATTTCGCCACTGGCCGCCATATTCAAGGCGTGACCGCCCGCCCAGCCGACAGTTCCACCGGCAAGCGACAGCAGGATCGACTCAAGCAATATTACCGTCATTACCGTGCTTCGGCCGGCACCCAGCGCCCGCATCACCGCGATTTCGTGCTTCCGGTCACTCATCGAATTGTAGATGCTCACCAGAATGCTGATCCCGGAGACGACACAGATCAACGCGGTCACCACCAGCAGCGCCAATTGAACCGGCCCCACGAACTCCTCGAACAACACCGTGATCTCGCGAATCGGTTGCACACATTGGGCATCGTTGCCTTCATTGATTGAATTCGACATGCTCATGCCAATGATATCGCTAGTGTTCCGAATCAACACTGCCGACACTTCTCGTTGCTCGACCGGCAGCCGCTGAAACTCCGGTGCGGCTTCCGCGTGGCCGGCGTGGTTTGGCTGGTCATCTTCAGCCGCCGAGGACGATTCAACATCGTCCGGCAATTCAACATCGTCCGGCAAACTGTCGAACTCGCCGACATCGATCGGCTTGGCATGATCGTCCATCAAGTAGAAACCTTCCAGATTGATGAACGCCGCCCGATCATTGGGTGTCCCAGAGTACTCCAAGACACCCACGATTTTGAATTGGTCGCCGTGCCGCGCGCCTTCAGGATCGCCGTGCGATGGCGAGAAGCCGTCGCCGACCCCGACCTTCATTTCGCGTGCCACCGACGCTCCCACAACGGCCTCGAAATAGCCGTGCTCTTCACTCCAGTGTTTGAAGTTGCGTCCCGAGGCGAATTCAAAGGACTGATCACTGGCTGGGCCGTGGCGGAGCTTGGCGAACATGTCCGGCGTCGTGCCCACGACACGAAACTGACCGAAATAGTCGCCCAAACAAACGGGGATCGCGAAGGCGGTGAACTGGCCGAACCTGCCGCCGCGCTCCAAGTCCAACAGTTGCTGGCCACGCGCCTCAAACAACTCACCAGCAATGCTCGAGCCCAGCCCAGCCAAGGGGACACCCGAATTCGAATCGATGCCCAACAGGATGTTCAGCGCTTCCCACTGGGCTTGGTGAATTTCGCTGCGAATCGTATGTCTCAGCCCCGCTTGACGTTCGGTTGCCGAGACAAACTCGAGGTAGTATTCGTACGGAATATTCTCGACAGGCTTGCTCAGATAAAAGACCGTGTTCATGGTCAACTGAAGCTTGCCGCCTTTGGCACCAACAATCTGATTGTAGCCCAAGCTCGAGTTGTTGCGGAAAGACTTTGCGACCACACCGTGCACCGACAAGACGGCCACCACCATCATGACACCCAGCGCCATGGAAACGGCGGTCAGGAATGACGCAAGGCCGCGTTGTTGGATGCTCCGCCAGGCAATTCGAAACAGACTCATGAGACTTTCATTGCGGTTTTGCTGACAACTCGGTTGACATCTTCAAGGCGATCAACGCGATCAAACTGGCTGGCGACTTCGGTCGAATGTGTTACCAGCAACAGCGTAATCTCTTCTTCGTGACAGGTCTCGCGAATCAGGTCGATTATCAGTTGTTGATTGGCGGGATCGACGTTGGCGGTCGGTTCGTCGGCCAAGAGCAAGCGAGGACGATTGGCAAGCGCGCGAGCCACCGCGACGCGCTGCAGTTCGCCCACTGACATGGCGGCCGGCTTGTGTGACGCGCGCGAACCCAAGCCAACTCGATCCAGCAATTGGCGGGCTCGCTGCGAGTCCTTCTTGCCGCGTGCAAACGTCATTCCCAGCAGTACGTTTTCCAATGCCGTAAACGCGGGCAACAGATTGAACGTCTGGAAAACGTATCCCAACTTGATGGCTCGGTAACGGTCACGCCCAGCCTCAGAAAGCTGGCTCACTTCGACATTATCGAGGCGAATCGATCCCGCATCGGACCGACCAATCCCCGCGATGATGTGGAGCAACGTTGTCTTCCCGCAGCCGCTAGGCCCCACCAATACCATCTGTTCAGCCTGACCGACATGAAACCGATCGATGTCGAGAATCGGCAGAATGTCGCCGTTGGCTTCCAGATAGGATTTCTTGACGCCTTCCAATTCGAGCATGACGGAATCCAACGACAAAGGGGCTTTTTCGAGCCGGCCAATGGGAAAGAACAACCACTTGCCTGCTAACAACTTACTGGCTTCAGGGAGAATCTCAAAGAGACCTCAGGCGGGATCTCTCAGAATACGCAGGCATTCTACGCGATGTTCATCACAGCGGCGGGCCACGACAAGAAAGAAATGCTCAGCGGGTACGCCTGGTTCCAGCCCCGCCTGGACAACACCCCAACTGTGGAACCACGAACAGTAGGATATCGAAGGAAGACCCGGCTACTTTAGCGCGATACGACACGAGTCAGTTTGAACCGAACGACGGAGTCAAGAAACGAATTGGACACTGGCATGTCGTGAGAGAACCGCTGACGTAAGACGCCGGCGGGCTGCAGCAAGGTCGAAAGATGCAATACCACTAATAGATCAATTCTGCACCCACGTAAGGCGTAATGCCGGGCGACAGAACGGGCGTCGGATCGCGGAACTCCGGTACGGAGTTGAGCGGATCTCCTGGAATCACCAGATCGAGGTGTTCACGATAGGAGCGGTCGAACAGATTCTCGATGCCGCCGACAAAGTGAAGGTTCTCCGTCAGGTCGTAGACGCCTCTGATGTAGGCAGTCGTGAAGCCTCCGGTTCGCGACTCGACTTCCTCCGGCACGCCGTTGGACAGACGCACGAAGCCCACACGATTCTGGGTAGCGACCATTCTCACACCAAACTCAGCTCCCCACGTGCCGCAACCACAATCATCCGACAATCGATAGGCAATTCGCCCTTCAAGTGGGATGATCGAGGGCAAGGGTCTGTCAATGTCGTGATCCTTACCTTCAACATAGCTCAACGTGCTGATGATCGAAGACCGATCCGTTACATCGATGCCGCCTTTGAGTTCGAACCCGGTCAGCGTGGCCAAGTCCAGGTTGATGCTTCGCAGCAGCCGGGCACTCGTGGGATCGGCTACGAGCAGTGCCTCGTACCCAGCGTAGTCTTGGATCCAGGCATGATAGAACGCCGCGCTTCCACGTGCGAAACCATAGTCAAACTGAACCGAGGCATCAAACTGCCACAGCCGCTCTTTTTGCAGAGCTGGATTGCCGATCAGGCGGTTCAATCCACTCTGCAGAACGCCAAGGAAGACACCATCCGAATAGCGCTCCGTCAACGTGGGTGAACGCTCTGCGTAACCGACACTGACATTCCCACTCCAGGATTCTGACATTTCGATGTCATTTCGAAGGAAGACTGAATACAGCATATCATGTTGGCGAAGGGGAATTCCCGCTGCTAGCGCGATCGCAAGATTACCTCCCGCTCGAACCCCAAGCGGAAAACCACCGTCCGCCTGTGCATCCGTCCGTGCCCAGTCCACGCGACCACCAAGGTGCGTTGTTAGATATGGCAAGACGGTCAACGACGTCTCGGCGAACATGCCGGGATCGACCAACTCGGACCTGGGCATGTTTGTCTCGAAGTCCTCGAGGAGTGTGCCTGTCGTCAAACCGCCCGTGGTCTGAAAAGACTCCACGAGATTCTGCTCTACATACCGAATGTCAGCTCCGTAATTCACCTGGAACCACTCGTTCGGCTCGTGACTCCGGACCAAACGCGCTCCTGTGGAGCTTGTCGATCCAGACGAGACGGTGTTGTCCGTAAACCTGGTGGTGATATCTGCCGGAGATGTTGGAGGAGTTGACTGCTGAAAAAATCGATCGATTGCGGCTTCCACTCGGTCAATAACGGGGTAAGGAGTGCGCTTTGTCGTGGTTAGTGGCGGATTCAAGCCACCATCGTACTTCGTGCGGTTGTACCAAGCTTCAAATCGCGTCTCGTTGCAGTTGCAATCATCCGTCTTCGTCCAAGTCATATCGAAGGCATCCGTTTCTAAGAAACCGATGTCCCAAAACTGGCCCGCGATTTCCGTGTCCGTCTGATCAAGCCGGTTATATCGGAACTCAATCTTCGAATTCTCCGAAACGTCGAAACCAACTTGCCCAAGAAAGTTCTGGACGTGATAGCTCGATGGAATCTGCCGAAGTGCAGAGTTGTTACCCGGTCGGTAGTCGCCCGCGGTCCGATTGGCGTAGCTGACGACAAAACCGTAGTTCTGGCTTCCACCGGAGAACGTCTCGGTTCCGAAAAGTTGTCCACCGTTGGTATGAACTGACAATCCAGTGCGACTGTGTGAAGTGAAGCAATCGTATCGTGGCGTATCGAATGTCTTGACCGAAATGTAGCCAAATCCTGGGCCGTATCGTAGTCCATAGGGACCGTTGATGAGGATCACATCCTCAATCAGGGCCGGATCAAGCTTACTAATCATCGAGTCCAAATCCATCCGCACCGGCAACCAGTGCTGGCCGTCGGCTTGGGCGTAAATCTGACCAGCTTTGTAGCCGCGGATGTAAGGACTTTGTGCGATCGGGGAACGGCGCTGGAACCCGATCGATGGAGCAGCAGCTGACTTCTGGATCTGCCCACCAAGCGATGAATCGGCGGACTGCTTAAGCACTTCGGCGGTCAAGACATCAGCGGAGGTCGCCGAGGCTGGTT
>JASLPZ010000459.1:0-4851 GCA_030744725.1 Pirellulaceae bacterium | reverse complement strand
CTCGAATCGCAGGTTTCCTTCATGCCGTCCGGTCTCGTCAATTCGTTAACCGACCGTGAGCTTCGCGATCTGATCACGTTTCTCGAAAGCAGTCTTAATGCGGAGTGATTTGACGTCGCGTGGTCACTTCGCTGCCCTAATCCAACCAAGGATCATGAAAGCGAATCCCGACAGCAAGGTGCCGAGAATCAGACCAGCGATGGCCAATCCAGCGGCTCCAAACGGACCCCACACCAACAAGCCAACGAGGCCTCCGATTGCGGCCGAGCCTACCACAATGATGGCCTGAATCAGATTGTCTTTCCATCGCAGCGAAGGAACCAGGCCGACGGTGTCGGCGATTTTCTGATACGTTTCAAAGGAATCGACCTGACTTGATCGGTCTGACGGGTTCTCTTCGTTTGGTGGCATTTCAGAGTGCTGTTCTGTCATTGTGATTGCTGTTCCCTTTTGGGCTGCGCCCCAGTTCTGCCCACCCACTCCGCAACCGACTAAACCTGTAACAGCCACCCATTGTGAACGACTGACTTCGGTATTAAATGCAACTCTGTCCACAGCCATCATCCGTGCACACAGGTACATGCCACGTTGTCACTCGTCGTAAGTCCAGCACGCCCGGCAGGATTCGAACCTGCGACCTGCGGATTAGAAGTCCGCTGCTCTATCCAGCTGAGCTACGGGCGCAAATTGTTGCGATTGCAGTAGTTAGTCGTCTTTCGTCTTCATGCTTTGTACGCCCGCTTTCTTGGTTTGTACGCCTATCAGCCATTCTCGAACGTGCTGGGCCACTGCTTCCAAACGCTCGTCACTGATCGATTCACGGTAGACAGAAACCATATCCGAGGCCGCTGGGGCGTGCCCCATGATGTGGTTCACGGCGACCTGATCGCGCGACTCGCCGGCCACCGTGGCAAAGGTGTGACGTAGAGCGTAAAAGGTTCGCCCCTCTTGGTACAGGCCCGTTTGGTCGAGCAACTTTCTGAACTCCTTGGATACCGGATTGTCTCGCGTTGTTTTGTACCATGATCGGCGGCGTTTGGTCACGAACACGAGGTTATCGATCGCCTCGTCGTCGGTTTCGGGGCGTGCGGCGATCGCCTGTTCGATCGCCTTGATGGTCTCAGGCCAGAGCTTGGCCCGCCGGCCGATCCCGGTCTTGTGCCTCGGCGCCGTGATCCAGCCATCAGTCAGGTCCAGGTGTCTGAATTCAAGGAGCCCGCAATCGTGGTTGCCGTAGCCAGCATTGATCCCAAGCCAGACCATAGCGGACATGGTGGGACCGGCGGACCCAACCAACTGTAAGATTCCACCTGGCAGAAATAGCTTGGCCGGACCGTTCGTGCGATGTGCCCGTAAGATCTTGGCCGACGGTTTCTTGAACAATGGTCCGAACTTCACTGGGTGTTCCAGGTGCCCGGCCTCGTGGCAATACTTGAACAGCATCTTGACTTGCGTGATCTCGCGGGACAACCGAACGGGACCGTACTTCGCGGCCAGGGCGGCCCGGAGCGATTCGAAGTCCGCAACGGTCAAAGACGTAACTGGGCGCTTTCGATCGAAATGCCCAAGAACCGACTGACACGTTATTCGGTAGTCAGCCAGAGTCCGCTGCGACAGATCGCCAGATTCAGCGATCTGCATCTTGGCACCGATGAACCAGTTGCAGGCACCTTCGAGAATTAATTCGTCGGTTGTCTGCGAGGGCGTATGTCCGGCGTAAAGGGCATGTTTCTCTTTGTCAAACCGTTTGAGTGCTGCTTCCCAACCGTGTTTGAAGCGGCCGAAATATCTGGTGTTCCCCCTGATCTTCTTCGCCCACTGGCCGCAGTTGTGGGCGTAGAGCGGGAAGTCGTCGTACGGTTTGGACGGTTTCTTGGTTGTCAAGGCGAGCGGCTACCTGTCCGGCAAAGGATGTCCAGCGTCAGTCCACAATTACCGTAGTGGCGCTATCGTCCCGAATAATGCGAGATTTAGGCCGCGAGACGAAGAATGAATAGACGTTTCTGCTGTCTGGTGGTTTGAGCGAGAAGATGAACTGGGTGTTTGGTGTGATGCTGGTCCTTGATGTCGTGGACACAGCGAGCCGTCCAGTTCCGGTGATCTCGTAAACGAACCCTCCATCCAACCGAAGCGCCTCTTCCTTGGTCATGCGTTCGTCTTTTGATTCCGATAGGTAGGACATGTTCAACAGGCCCTTTACTTCAAGAGGCACGGAAAACGACAGATCGTATCTTCCACGAACTTTCTGACTTTCCGTAACGTCAGCAATCGGAAAGCGAAAAACCAGCTTCGAGTTTTGTAGCCGATGATCAAGTGCATCCATCAACTTGCGGTGCTCGTCGTCCTGTGCGGCAGTCGTGGGCAACTCGGAAATGCGCTCAAGTCCATCCTCAAGTTCTTCGACGATCCTCTGAAGAAACTCCGATGTCCCCGGTCGCGAGGCAGGTGGCGATGGTGCTGCGATTTCGGCAGGAGCAAGACTCGTTGCAGCTCGCTCATCGTCTACGAATTTAGCCAACGACTTGCGAGAGTCACCGGAACCATCATCCAACTCAAGCATCGCCTTGTACTCATCGACAACGTCTTTGGCGGACTCTCTCCTATCGTTCACATACTCGTCGCGCGATGACTTCATGGCGCTAGATGTGGGTAGTTCATTGGCGACTGTGAATCGTTCCTTTTCGTTCGTAAGGGATTTGACGGCAGCTACATCTCGCTTGTCCGCAGCATCTTCGATGGCACCGTCGAATGCATCGCTGAGCGTATCCGTCAGATGGCCGACCCGCGTTTCGTGGTGTTTGACTGCTGCAGCTAGGTTTGACCGTGGATCGTTCTGGGGAGCTGCCGGTGGCTCTACCTGTTGACTTGGGATTGCTACTCTCGTTTCCGGGGGTGGCGCTTTGATCGGGGCAATGGGCTGACGATTGGGGGGTTTCGCGTTGTTACGAAGCGGCTGAGACGTTGGTGCCCTCGAAACGGGACTTCGTATTGTCGCTTCGGCTTTGGGTTGAGGCCTATCGACAATGGTGGGTTCGACTCGTGGAGCGACTGGGGCTGCGGGCGTTGTCGGTGGGGTATTAGCCGCGGGGGCTGTGTGGACAATTGTCGATGGTGGCGTGAGTTGTTTGTTGGCTGAATAAATCAGCACGGCAAGACCAAATATTAGAGACACGAGGACGGCGATCATCTTAGGAAAATGCTTCTCAAACATGAACGTACCCCTTGTTTGTCCAGGTGTTTGACTTCCTTTAACCGATCTTCACGATTCTACGTCTTCTTCTTGGGCCGTGGCGACCTTTTCTTCCTTCCCGCCGCTTTGTCCATTGCTTTGACGGTTCCGCCAGCAACTCTATCCTTGTCCGCCTGCTCGGCAGCGAATTCAGTCGCAGCATCCGCGAACACATTCCCCTTCTTGCCTTGCCCCTGTCGGTTCGCTGCCAATTGCCCCCTCGCGATTAACCACTCTTCAAAGTTCTGTCTCTGATCGGCCGGAATCTCAAGCCATTGGCGACGGAACTGTTGGTAGTGAGCCATGCACAGGCCGCGACGGAGTTGGTCAGTCTTGAGCGAACAATCGTCGTTTTCAATAAGGCATTTATCCATGCCGGAAATTCTACAAGGTTTTTTTGCGATGCGTAACGCTAATGTCACACTTATGTTAAGGATACCTAAGGTGGTTACATTGCAAAAACATTGTTGACACAATGTTACAACTTTATATTATCCACAGGAGTGATGTCAGCCTTGACGGATCGAGCAATTGAGTGCGGCTGAGACTGACGCGCATCGGATGTGACATGGACTGATTCCACAGCGGAAGGGCCATCCGATGCGACCTTTTGATTTAGCGAGGATTATCGCGATGGCAGATTTGGCAAAACCTAGCCGAACCGTGCGGACAAAGGTCCTGGAGTGCGTCAAGGCGTGTAAGTGTTTGGTCTGTGACGCCGAAGCGGGGCCTCGGCGAGGTCTTTGTGCCAGGCATTATCAAATGTATCGACAGGAGTTTCTTTCCATGAGCAAGAAACGACGGGCCGAATTTGAGATGACGCAGATCAAGCGCGGGAAGATCCTGTCGCCTCACCAGATATGCGACATCAAGCGAGAGAGCCCGTTTACGGCTTAACCAAATATGCCCAAGTACCTAACCATCCCCGAAGTCTGCGAGCGTTACTGCGTCGACCGCCGACTCGTTGAACGTTGGATTAGCTCAGGCGATCTGATCGCCATCAACGTCGCCAGACCGGGGAGTAGATACAGGCGACTCCGTGTCACAGAGGACGCATTGAAAGAGTTTGAGATCAGTCGTTCAACGGCACCACGAACGAAACATCGTCGCAGACGTCCTTCACCCGTTGGAGGTTGAAGAAGGGCGCGCAGAAGACGGTAAGGTCGAATGGATTGAAACCCGCATCCACTCGAAGGACCGGAAGTATCCAACGATCTACAGGGGCTACGCGAGCGACTACGCCGCAGTGTGCGGGCCAGTCGCAAAGGTCATGCCAATCCACATGCTCCGGGTATTCAGCTTGCGGCACGCTGCCCGTTTGTTCACGCCGATCGGTGGCAACGTCGTCACTGAAGAAGAAGCCGCGGCGATGATGCGTGGCGACATGATCGAGACGGACGCGAAGCCTCGCGCAAGTTCACTTGATGAACTAGCTGCCAGGATCGCCCAAACGGACGAGCCAGAGCACGACGAGACCTCGCAAGTACCGCCTGAAGAACCGGCAGACGAACAGCCGTTCGAACACTCGCTGCAGGACTTTCCTTAAGCGCTTCGAGTGCTTCGTCCACAGCCCGTACACCTGCCATGATGTCTACCTCAAAGCTGCGCGCCCAATCTTCTTC
>JASLPZ010000458.1:0-4856 GCA_030744725.1 Pirellulaceae bacterium | reverse complement strand
CACGAAGTAGCTCACATCGTGCGGCGCGATCAGATGGTCGTGCTGCTGCAACACCTGGCCGCGGCGATCTACTGGCTACATCCGCTTGCGAAAGTGTTGAATCGCCACCTCGCAGAGGCCCGCGAAGAAATCTGCGACAACTACGTGTTGGACGCGACTGACGCTCCGTCGTACAGCCGCACGCTGCTCACGCTTGCCGAGTTGGTTCAGACGGCACGTCCCTTACCGGGAGCGGTCGGCTTGTTCACATCACGTTGGAAGCTTGAACGCCGCATTGCCGGTCTGCTCGACGAGAGACGCAGCCGGATGATCCGCCTTACGACACAAGGCAAGACGCTGGTCGTCGCGCTGTCGCTGGTGATGGCCACGATCACTGCGCTGGGAACGGTGACGTTGGCCGTCGGGCATTCGGACCCGAGCGCCGCGACGCCCGTCGCCGAACCAAGTGTCGGCAACGAAGCTTCACGTGCAGACAGCTCCGTTATAGTCGCGGGCGTCGTCCTGAAGCCGGACGGAACTCCGGCAGCGGGCGCTACGATCCGAGCGGCGGTGGGTGTTTGGGCGGAAATCCGGCGTTTCCTGGGTGAAGATTTCGAAACGCCCATGTCTGTGGAGACGGCCGACGAACGAGGCCGCTTCACGATCCCGATTCACAGTCAGCCCTATGGCGACGTCAGCATGCTCAATCCGCGCTGGAGCGAACAATGGAAGCAAACTCGAATCGCTGCCACGGCCGACGGCTTCGGTCCGGCGTGGGCTGTCTATGACGAGATCGATCCCGATCAGTCAATCACGTTGCAGCTCGTCGATGATCTGCCGATCCGCGGTCGCGTGATCGATCTGGAAGGTCGCGCGATCGCTGGAACCATGGTCAAGGTCTCTGGGCCGAAGGCGGCGGAAAACGAGGACCTATCGGCGTGGTTCAGAAGCATCAAAGCTGGTGAGCCATCGTGGACCGCGCACCGGCGTGCCTCGCGCTCGGTCGACACAAGATTGATCGGTATGCCGGAAAAGATGACCACGGATGAAGACGGCTCCTTCGAGATCCGCGGGTTTGGCAGGGAACGCATCATTGGCCTCGTGTTTGAAGGCGAATCGGTCGCTCATCGAGCTGTCAACGTTATCACTCGCAAGATGCCGCCAATTCAGAGGGTGATCTCGATACACGACCCTTCGACGGAGCCGGTTTTCGGAGCCGAGTTCACTTTCACAGCCGCACCCGCGCGACCGATCGAAGGCCGCGTCGTCGACGCGAACACGCGCGAATCGCTGGCAGGTGTCACCGTGCGAAGTTATAAGCTCGCAAACTACCCGTATGCTGCACATGCGGTCATCAACACCACGACGAACGAAGAGGGCCACTTCCGGCTCGTCGGAATGCCCAAGGCAAAGGGCAACATCATGATGCTGGTTCCAAATGACGATCAGCCTTATCTGATGCGGCGCATTCCGGTCCCCGATCCCGCCGGCGTCGGACCGGTTTCGATGACGATCGAATTGCACCGCGGCATCTGGATCACGGGTCGCGTCACCGACAAAGCCACGGGCGAAGGTGTCCCGGGAGTGCGAATGCACTACTTGCCGTTCCGCACCAACGAGTTCGTGCAGGCTCTGCCCGAGTTTGACGACAACGGCAACGTGGATGGCGACCAAATGCGGTATCAGTCCAAGGCCGACGGAACGTATCGCCTGGTAGGGCTGCCCGGACGAGCTGTCGTCGGTGCCGAGAGCATCCTGAAGCCTTATCGATACGGCGTGGGATACCAAGCAATCGACGCTCCGAAGGAAGGAAAGTCGGACTGGCTTCTCACTTACCGGAATCCGATCAATCCCAGCCCAAAATGGCCGTCGGTTATGCGTGAGATTAATCCGGACGATGGCGTGGAGGAGGTCAAGCTCGATCTGCAGCTCGATCCGGGGGCATCGATCAAGATCCGAATCGTTGACCAGCGCGACCAGCCTGTGACAGGTGCGGAAATCAACGGGTTGAGCTCGCGAGTCTACATGGCGCCGACAGACGAACCCGTGCAGACGGCCGTCAACTTCGGTCCGGAGGAAACACGTCCGATCATCATCCATCACAAAGACCGCAACATCGGCCGCGTTGTTCGCGTAGGTCCGCAACAGATCGCGAAAGGTAAGATACAGGTCAAGTTGCTGTCATGTGCGACGGTGACCGGTCGGCTGCTGAGCAAGGACGAGCCGCTGCCCGGACTGACGATCGAGCCTCGTGTGCTGCCGGGCGGTGATTTCTCGAAGAGCCTGCCGCCTGTGGCAACCGACACGGAAGGCCGTTTTACTTGCACGCTGGTGCCGGGCTGCAAATACAACTTGCACGCCCAAGGGCAGGGACTTGATTTCTACGCAACCATCGCGAACAAGCTTGCCGTCGAACCGGGAGAAACGATAGACCTCGATACGCTGACTTTGGGAAAGGACCGCAAGTTTGTCGCGGTGGCCGAGGAAGCTTCGCAAGACACTTCCGCAGCTGCCAAACCGAGAGCAAAGTCCGACGCCGTAGCAATCACCAGAATCATCCGCGGAACGGTTGCCGCGCCTGACGGAAAACCGGCGGCCGGTGCGTTCGTTGCGATGGTTGGACTCAAATCGGTTGCCGACGCGCAGCCAACAAGCGAGGTGCTGGCCGAAGGTGTCGCGGATGGCGCGGGTCGCTACGAACTGTCTCTGCAAGATGTTTCGTCGAAGACGCACGTCTATCCCAATCTCGTCGCCCGGACGGAGCAGTTCGGGATCACCTGGCATCGCGTGGACTTGGACGCGGATCAGACAACGCTGAATGTAAAACTGAAACCGCAGCAGTTAATCCAGGTGCAGTTGGTTGATCTCGAAGGACAGCCTGCGGCGGACTTGCCGGTCGAATTGTTGATGATCAAGGCATCTGGTGATAATCAGATACCTGCTTTGTCTTTCGGAATGACGGGATTAATTCCTGGTCCCAAGGCGTGGCCTTCTCCCGTTAAAACCGACGATAGGGGGCTGCTCACGTTAACCAATATCCCAGTCGCGCATGGAGTCCTTGTGAAAGTTCTTGGCAACCAGCGGTTCGCTCCTCAAATGCTGTCTCTCAATACAGGGGCATCGGAAGCACGTGGCGAACATGACGGGACGTATCGCAGCTTGGTGAAGAATATGAAACCGGGTGAAGTCGCCACGATCCCAATCGCACCAGCTCGGTTCTTCGAAGGCCTTGTGCTGCTGGGTGAAAGCGACAAGCCAGCCGCGAATGCGCGAATCACGATCTGGGCCAGCCAGCAAGAGCCTTTTGGTTCAATGGTCTCACTCGACGGAACAACCGATGCGGAAGGTCACTTCCGTTTGAATCCTTATCCGGGCATTCGATTCGGCATTATCGCCTATCCACCGAAAGGGAGTCCGCATCAAGTTAAGCAACTGAGAGATCTGCATTGGAGTTCGGGAGAAGCGTCGAAGAACATCGAGATCAGACTCGATCGTGGCGTACTCGCTCGTGGGACGATTGTGGACGCGGAAACGAGCAAGCCACTTCGTGGTGCTTCAATCCAGTACAAGCCAGACACCGTCAACAACAAGAACCTCACCGACGAAATCATCACGGGTTGGCAAGGCATTCAGAAGACGAACGACGCAGGCGAGTTTGCGATCACCGTGTTTCCGGGTCCGGGAACACTGCTCGTGCATACAGCCGATGGAAACTACGTTTTGCAGGAGATTGGGTCACGTGAGTTGGACGGCCGATCCGGTGGAGCCCGTATGTACGCACACGCTTTTCACAAAATCAACCCGAAAGTAGATGAGCCGTTCGACGCGATGAAAATTGAAGTGGAACCGGGAGCTTCCGTGAAGGGAGCGCTTGTCGATGCGAAGGGCAATCCGATCGAACATGCACTCGTCATTTCGCGGCTCAAGATCATCGACCATTCGCCGCGCTGGCGGGGCTTTCCCGATGAAGTGAGCAATGGCAGATTCGAGATCAACGGACTTCGTAAGGGCGAAGAGTATCCTGTCTATCTTCTCGATCCCAAAAATCGGCTTGGTGCCACCGCGATGATTAGCACGCAAAACGCTTCGCCCACGATCGTGCTCGAGCCCTGCGGGTCAGCGACAGCGCAATTCGTTGATCCAGAAGGGAAGCCAGTTGCCAGCGGACTGTCGCTTGGCTTGTACATGGTCGTCACACCAGGAAAGCCGAAGCACGACTTACGAGCTATTCGTCGCGGTGAGATGGTCGCGGACGAGGATTTTATTTCCAACATCGACCGAGTCAACTACCGGCCGTCCCGCACGACCAACACGAACGGTGAGATTGCTTTCCCCGTGTTGATCCCAGGCGCGCGTTACCGGTTCGTAAGCTTCGTCAAAGGCAACGCACGAGTCTCCAAAGAATTCATTGCCAAGTCCGGCGAGACGTACGAGATGGGAGAGATCGAAGTTCAGATCAACCAGTAGTGGTAGGACGGTCTGCCAACATTGCCGACCCGCCCTTCGGGCTCCGGTCAGATCAGCAATCCGACCTACAGACTCAAACGGATGCCTTGTGCTCGAGAATCCAATGCTCAAACGATACGAACCAACTCCCGAACAACCGTGGAATGTTGGGCGTGTTGTCCATCTGCATCGGCGAGCCGGATTCGCCGCCAGCTGGAGTGAGATCCAACGCGACTTGGTGGATGGCCCGGAAGTTGCTGTAGCTCGGCTACTTCACACCAAGGCAAATCCTCAGCGAGCTAACGCCGACGAGGCGGCGAGCGTCGCCAAGAAGCTCGGCCAGAAGGTCGACAAGGTGCTGATCTGGCAGCGCTACCCGGGCAAGCGCTCGACCGCCTCGAAGGCGGTCAAGGGGCGCGACTTCTACGTCA